>SLNK01000029.1 GCA_007133095.1 Candidatus Peregrinibacteria bacterium
CCGATGTGTCTTGATGAGCTCTACACTATAAGAAATATGAACACCGGTCCTCTTTCGACTACGTTTCCTTTTTCATCTTCCGATCTTACTTCGGATAAAGGAATTTTGTACGGAATAAACAGACATAACGATAGTTTGATTATTTTTGACCGTTTTGGTTTGGAAAACGCAAACAGTGTTGTTTTCGCCAAATCGGGTGCCGGGAAATCTTATGCGGTTAAGCTTGAGATCTTGCGACTTATGATGATGGGGACGGATGTTATTGTTATCGATCCGGAAAACGAGTATGAAGCGCTCTCGAATACCGTTGGGGGCACTTATCTCAGATTGAGTCTTAACAGTGATAGAAGAATAAATCCTTTTGATTTACCTAAGCCTATTGAGGGCGATGATATTCAAGCGGGGGATTTGTTGCGTTCCAGCATAATCAATTTGCATGGACTTATGAAGCTAATGTTGGGCAGTGTGACTCCCGAGGAAGAAAGTATTCTTGATAAAGCACTTCTTGATGTTTACGCATTGAAAGGAATCACCATGGAAGTTGTCGATCCTTCGACTTATGAACCCCCGACGATGGAAGACCTTTATCAGATATTGTCTTCTATGGATGGTGCCGAAAGTTTGGCTCAACGAATTTCCAAGTACACGCAGGGATCTTACGCGGGGATTTTCAATAAACCCACGAACCTGGATCTTTCAAGTGGAATGATGGTTTTCTGTATTCGTGATCTTGAAGACGCTCTGCGTCCGATAGCGATGTACATTATTTTGAATTACATTTGGAACAGAGTCAGAAGTCAGTTGAAGAAGAGAATTTTGGTTATAGATGAGGCTTGGTCAATGATGCAGCATGAAGATAGCGCAAAGTTCCTTTATGGACTTGTGAAGCGTGCAAGAAAGTACTATTTGGGAGTTAGCACCATAACGCAGGATGTAGAGGACTTTATCAAGAGTGATTATGGCAAACCGATAATCACGAACTCTTCTTTGCAGTTGCTTTTGAAACAGGCGCCTTCCGCGGTTGATGTTTTGGCTAAGATATTCAATCTTACCGAGGGAGAAAAATATGTTTTGATTAACAGTGGTGTTGGACAAGGATTGTTCTTTGCCGGACTGAAACATGTTGCGATACAAGTTGTGGCTTCTTACACAGAGGACCAAATTGTAACAACGAATCCGGAAGAGATTCTTAAGGCTCGTGATGAGGCCGTAGGTAATTAAAAAATTCCATGGATCCAAATGTAAAGCCATCTATAGGAGTGAACGTAGCTAAAACGATTGTTTTTCTGTTGTTGGCTGCTGCTTTTGTGGGAGGAACTTTCTTCCTGGAACACACTTTTGGAAGAATTGTTGAAGAAGAACCGAAAGAAACTTTTTTCCCCGAAAGAAGTGTGGTTCGTCTTTATGAAGATGAAGAGGATGTCGATATGATTTTAAAGTCACAAGATAAAAATGATTATATTTTTGATTTTGGAGAGGGTAGATTTTGGGGGAATTTTTCCATTAGTTCGGCGAATGTAAATATTTTGGTGGAAAATGTGGTTGTTATCCCCAATAGAGCCGTATTTGATTTGTCCTACAGTGACGGACAAATTGAACTTGCGGTTTTTGGTGGAGATGTTTATCTGGGATTTGTTACGGAGGAAGTGGAGATTACTCGAGTGGCGGACGCTTTCAGCGATATTTTTATGAATCAGATTCTTGTGCCGAGAGACACCCAGGTCAGATTTAATATGAGACAAATCACTTCTGATATAGAGCCGTTGCTTTATTCAAAGCTTGCGAAGGAATTGAGACTGTCTTCTATTGCTGAAACTAAACGGGATTCCGAGTGGGTGCGTGAAAATATTAGTAAAGATCTGAGGTTCTTGGAGGGGCTTCGTCAGAATTATCTCTCCGGAGTTGTTCAACGCGGTCATTCCGTTAGAGGAAGAGTTTGGGGCGATTTTATTTTTTGGGCCAAAGAAAATTTAACGTTGATTCCCGATAAAAAAAGGGAAATAGTTGTTAATCATTTGTTCGATTACATTGACTCCGCAATTTTTCATTCCGTTGCTGGAAACAGAAGTGCTTCCGAAGAGGCCTTAACTTCGTTTGAGTCACATCGTGCGCTTTTGCCTTCGGAGTTGCGTGACGGCGAGGAATATTATGAAAGGCTTGAATCTTACTTAAATGATCTTTTGATGTTTGGTCCGCGTAATACTCTTTATGATGTTTGGAGAAAACTTGCAGATAGAAAATTTGCCGAGGGAAGAGACAGGTATGAAATTTTAAATTCCTATTGGTTGGATGTTTATCGTGCAATGTATGTTAGCGAGGAAGAGGCGGCATCCGCTTTCTCACGATACTATTCTTATTTCGAACTATTTTCATCGGCACAATTGGAGGAAAATTTCAGATTAAAATTTCTTTCGTATCAAAATCAGCTTTTGGACAGCCTCCTTTTGCGCAATTCGATTTTTTATAAGGATGATTATTTTGAAATTAAACATATATTCGAACAAAGGTTGCTGGATCTTTATCCAGAGGGCCGTTTAAAAGATGAACTTAAGCAACTTTTTGTGAGTAATAAAATAGACTTGATGAGAAGGTTGAGGGCGTTTTTCTTTGATGAAAGAATTTTGGCCGGTGAAGCCGAAAGGATTTTTGAGCGATTAATATCCGAGGCCAGAGATTTTATGCCTCCTGAAGATGAGGGTGCCGCAGTTGTCAGGCTTTTTCAAACTCAATTGGAGGATATAGTTGATTTCTGGGGATATCTTAGGAGTCCGCATTACCATGTCGGCGCATTCGGTGCGGATCACCGGGAAAGATACGAATTTTATTTGAGGGAACGGGAGTTGGTAAGGGGGATTGATGACTTGGTGCGTGATGTTCTTTGGGAGCCCGTTGAAATGAAGAGTTTGGAAGATATGAAGCAAGAGGTTTTGGATCTCTTGATGAAGCACGAAGATGTTTACAGTATTGAGATTTTGGATATGCAGACTCCGGATCAGCGAAATGTCGGTATTCGCGGAGTTATTGCCGGATATCCTTTTGAAGCTGTTTATGATAGATATCAGGATTCTTTGAAGGAAGTTTATGTTTTTGGAGAGCTTATATTCGAAAGGGCTGTTAAAATAGAGGGGCTTGCAGAACTGCTTCTTTCCGAATTTACGGATTTGGCGGAAGAAGTGGATCCGGAAATTGAAATTACGATGGAGACCGTTGCTCAGCGCATTGCCAGAAAAAATATAACGGACACTTTGGTGAGTTATGGATTTCTGGTTGAGTTTGAGGATGTTTCCGTTGTTGATCGTTATAATCTTGTTTATAGAGTTGAGGACATTGTATTGGAAGAATACGAAGGCATAGAGGTTACTTTTGATCTCGTTATCAGCGGTGATGAAGTTGTAAGAAATCTTTTCTTTAGAGTCTATGGGACCCCAAGGGTTTTCGAAGGCAATTATTCCATTGAGGATGTGGTAAGTATGGTGGAGATTGAGGAAGATTTGTATAGGAGTCCTCCTCCTGTTCCGACGGAGCCCGAAGAAGCGGAGGAAGAGGAAGATAGAATTTTGCGATGACAAGTTTTTTTTCTTGTGCTAGAGTGCTCGCATGCCAGATACATCTGTACAAGGATATGGTGCTGAACAGATTCAGGTTCTTGAAGGACTGAGTGCTGTTAGGAAGCGCCCCGGTATGTATATCGGTTCAACCGATGTTACCGGATTGCACCACTTAGTTTGGGAGGTCGTGGATAATGCGATTGATGAAGCCATGGCCGGTTTTTGTTCCGACATAACTGTGACTTTGGGGAAGGACGGAGGGTTGTCTGTTGAAGATAACGGTAGAGGTATTCCTGTGGACAAGCATAAGAAAACGGGTAAATCCGCGCTGGAAACCGTTATGACTATTCTTCATGCCGGAGGTAAGTTCGGAGAAGGAGGATACAAGGTCTCCGGAGGTTTACACGGTGTCGGGGTATCGGTTGTGAACGCCCTTTCCGTGCGGACTGTGGCTGAAGTGTATAGAGATGGGAAGGTTTATGTTCAGGAATATCATCGAGGGGATGCAGGAGGAGAACTTGTTGTGAGCGGAGAAACCGAGAAGAGGGGAACCAAGATAACTTTTTATCCGGATGCTGATATTTTTGACACTATTGAATTTGATTTCGATGTTATTCAAAATCGCTTGCGACAACAGGCCTATCTTACGAAGGGTGTTTGTATTTCTTTAATAGATGAGCGTGCGGATGTCTTTAACAGATATCAGTTTTATTTTGAGGGGGGGATAAAGTCTTATGTCAGACATCTGAACAAGAGTAAGGAGGTGATAGGGGGAGTTGTTTATATAGAAAGAGAAGTTGATGAAGGGATGATAGAGGTTTCTTTGCAATACAATAATTCTTTCCAAGAGAACATCTATACTTTTGCGAACAATATCCATACTACCGAAGGAGGAATGCATTTAACCGGATTTAAATCCGCGTTAACACGAACCATAAACTCTTACGCTCGCAAGATGGATCTTCTTAAGGAGAAGGATGATAATTTGGTTGCCGATGATGTGAGAGAAGGATTGACGGCGATAGTGTCGGTGAAGCTTGGAGATCCTCAGTTTGAAGGACAAACAAAGAGCAAGCTTGGGAATGCGGAAATGCGAACTGCCGTTGAAGCCGTTTTTTATGAAGCGTTTACTGAATATCTGGAAGAAAATCCCGCTGATGCACGTGCTATAGTTGGTAAATGTACTCTTGCCGCGCGTGCAAGATTGGCTGCCAGGGCAGCAAGGGATACTGTTATAAGAAAGGGTGCACTTGAGGGGATGACTCTTCCCGGGAAATTGGCAGATTGTTCCAGTAAGGATCCCGCTCAATCGGAATTGTTTATAGTTGAGGGAGATTCTGCGGGAGGCAGTGCCAAGCAGGGACGGGACAGACATACGCAGGCAATTTTGCCTTTACGCGGAAAGATTTTGAATGTCGAACAAGCCAGATTGGATAGAATTTTGGCTAATAATGAGGTCAGAAGTCTTGTTATAGCTTTAGGTGTTGGAATAGGGGAGACTTTTGATGTTTCAAAACTGCGTTATCACAAGATTGTTATAATGACGGATGCCGATGTCGACGGGGCGCATATAAGAACTCTTGTTCTTACACTGTTTTATCGGCATTTTAAACAATTGATCGAAGATGGATATGTTTATATTGCACAGCCGCCTTTGTATAAGATCGCAAGTGGCAAAAAAGTTCAATATGCGTTTTCGGAGGAGGAAAAGAGCAAGATCGTGAAAGCTTTCCCCGAGGATGCCAGATATTCGATTCAAAGATATAAAGGTCTTGGAGAAATGAACCCCGATCAGCTGTGGGAGACCACGATGAATCCGGAAAACAGAGTTATGTTGCGTGTCGGTATAGATGATGCAGAGAAGGCGGATCAAGTTTTTGATACGCTTATGGGGTCCGAAGTAATGCCAAGAAGAAAGTTCATACAAGCTTATGCTAAGAAAGTTCAGAATTTGGATATTTGATAAACTAACAAATAAAAGGAGGTGATATACAAATGAGAGTAACAATATGGAAGAACGATAAAGAATCGAATGAAAGGGCGATAACTCGTTTCAATAAGAAAGTTCAGTCCAGTCGCAAACTTTTGGAAGTTAGAAGTGGACGTTATCATAAGAAGTCCCCGACAAAGAGATATACGAGAGAGGCTGCCGTCATGAGAGATTATTATCGTTCCAAAAAAGAAAGGAATAAATTTTATTAAGTAGCGATGCAGGTTAAGGAGTTGCTAAAAACCGGCAAGGTTCTGCTTGGTGACCGTGAAAATGCGTCTTTGGATAGCGAACTGGTTCTGGCTAATGTTTTGGGGCAACCCAAAGAATATTTGTTGTCTCATAGCACTGATGAAATTGAGCCCGGGCTTGTTGAATTGTTTAAAAAGAGCATGGAGAGAGTCAAAGCTGGTGAACCGGTTGCATATATCTTGAATGAAAAAGAGTTTTTCGGACTTAATTTTTTTGTTGATAACAGAGCGCTTGTGCCACGGCCGGAAACCGAGCAAATAGTTGAAAGAGTTTTCGAATTTATGGAAAGAGAGGGGAACGAGGATCGTATTTTTAGAGTGTTGGATGTAGGAACCGGTAGTGGGAATATTGCTGTTGCAATAGCTAAGCATGAGAGAGTGTCGGAAGTTTTGGCATTGGATGTGGATAAAGATGCGCTGGAAGTTGCAAGAATTAATGTTCAACAATTTTCTTTGGAACAGAGTGTCCAGCTTGTCGAGAGTGATTTGCTTGAGGTTGTTGAAGAGGGGGAAAAATTTGACATTATTGTTGCTAACTTGCCTTACATCGGAACCGTAAAGAATAATTATGTTTCGGCTTCTTCTGAAAAGTATGAACCGCATGTTGCTTTGTTCGGTGGAGAGGACGGGCTTGAATTGTATAAAAAAATGTTTCAGCAAATTATTGATAAACGGATTGGTTTTGATTTGCTTATTGGGGAGTTTGGCTTTGCACAGGAAGAGAACGTGTGTAACATCTTGAGTACAAATTTTGTTCAAAGTTGGAAGATTGAGAAGGATTTGGCGGGAATTGAGAGAATTTTTATCGTATCAAAATAATTAAAAATTTTATGTTGGATAAGCTTGAAAGATTGGAAAAGGAATACTTGGAAATTCAAGGAAAATTATCTGATCCCGGGATACTTGCGGATCAGTCTGAATATACCAAGTTGTCCAGGAGGTATAAAACTCTTGAATCTTCTGCGTGTTTGGCGGAGCAATATAGAGGAGTGGTTTCTTCAATTAAAGAGGCGAAAGATGTTTTGGAAAAAGAGAGCGATGAAGAAATTTTGGAATTGGCCCGTGGGGAGTTGGAAGAAGCTGAGAAAACTTTGGAGTTATTGGAGGAGAAGGCCAGAATTGAGCTTTTGCCAAAAGATCCGAATGATTCCAGAGATTGTATAATTGAAATCAGGGCCGGTGCCGGAGGCGATGAGGCGGCAATATTTGCCGCTGATCTTTCCAGAATGTATTTTCGGTTTGCCGAGGACCGCGGATATAAGATTGATTTGTTGAGTAAAAGCGAGGGAAGTCCCGGATGTATCAAAGAAATAATCTTTGCCGTACGCGGTGACGGAGCTTACGGAAAAATGAAGTATGAAAGCGGAGTTCATCGAGTTCAACGTATTCCGGTTACGGAAAGTCAAGGACGGGTTCATACATCTACCGCGTCAGTCGCGGTTTTGGCCGAAGCTGAAGAAGTTGATGTAGCGATAAACGAAGCCGATATAAAGTTTGATGTTTTCAGATCTAGTGGTCCGGGGGGGCAATCTGTGAATACTACAGATTCGGCTGTGAGAATTACCCATATCCCATCGGGAATAGTGGTAAGTTGTCAGGATGAAAAATCTCAGCTTAAAAATAAAACCAAGGCTATGTCTATTTTGCGTACAAAACTTTACGATATGGAAGAGGAACGCTTGAGGAAAGAGCGTGGAGACGCAAGAGCTTCACAGATAGGAAGCGGTGACAGGAGTGAAAAAATCCGAACATATAATTTCCCGCAGGATAGAGTCACGGATCACAGGATTCATCAGAATTGGAGTAATTTGCCAGCAATAATGAATGGTGAAATATCGGATATTGTAGAGGCTCTCTCTGAGGAAGATCAGGAGAAAATGTTGAAAATGTGAGTAAAGCTTGATTTTTTATTTTTTAGTGGTATTATTCGACACCGTTACTTTGGTACACTTTAAAAATATGTCAAATTGTCCCGAAAAAATAAGTGAAGAGTTGCGTGAATCAAGAATAAAGGTTGAGCGAGGACTTTTTGAGTTTTTGAGAGATAGAAATGTTTTGGGAGAGGATCAATTTTTGAACAATCTTTGGCTTTGTCATAGATATGCAACTTGTTTTAAGAGGGTTTTTGAAAATGGATATTTTAACCCGGATGCTTTGGGCGAAGATGAATATAATGGCATGCGAGATTTTTATAAAGCTCTTTGTGATGAGATGCAGGAAAAATATAATAAATGTCTTGATGATGTTAAGAAATATATGATTGACGCAGATTTTGTGAGAAATGAGGATGAGTTTAATGAAAAAAAATTCGGATTAAGTTGTTTGGTTTTTTTGTTGGGATCTATAGAACAATTGGAGAAATTTTCCGATGTTATTCTTGAGGGAACGGAACTTGGAGAAAGGGTTCGTGCTTTGAAGGAAGAGGTGCAGAAAAAAGTTTTGGAGGCAGAAGCAGAACCTAAGTCTAAGGAAGAGTAATGCCTTTTAGTTTGCGAAGTGGCAACCCAGCGGTTTTTTTCTTTTTCTGGCTGCTTTTAATATTTGAAGGCTTGTCAGTGCCATATTTTGACTTTCTGCAATTTCCGGATTTATGGATTTGATTTTTTTCAGTTTTTGATTAATTTCTTCCATTTTTGGAAGGGCTGTCTTCTTTATTTTGTTGCAATTTCTGGCTATTCCGGCATATTCCCACATTATTTCTTGAATCTCTTTTTTCGTTTTTTTTGATTCCTTGGTTTTGTTGGAGTTTTTATCTACTATTTTTATTTTTTGGAATTTTACTTTTTTGAATTCTTTTTCTGAGATTTTTTTCAGATTTTTTACTATCTGATCACTAAATACCAATGCTTCCAGAAGAGAATTCGATGCCAATCTGTTTGCTCCGTGGACTCCGGTGCATGCCACTTCTCCAAAAGCAAAGAGATTTTTTATGTTTGTTTGTCCTTTTATGTCGGTTTCTATTCCTCCACACTGATAGTGTGCGGCGGGGGTCACAGGGATTTTGTCTTTAGCCATGTCATAGCCGTATTTTTTTAGAGTTTCGAAAATCTTCGGGAATCTTTTTTTGAGGTAGCTTGTTTTTTTGTGGCTGATATCCAAAAACACCGGACCTTTTTTCATCTCCAAATAAATTCCTTTTGCCACGATATCTCTTGATGCCAGATCGTTTTTAAGAAAGTTTATCCCTTTTTTGTTTACAAGTTTGCCTCCTTCTCCTCGTACGGTTTCCGATATTAGAAACATCGGGGAAAGTTTTCTGGCGAATGCAGTCGGATGAAATTGTATGAATTCCATATCTTTTATTTTTGCCCCGGCTCTTATTGCCATCGCCACGCCATCTCCTGTCGCGATTTTTGGGTTTGTTGTGCATTTGTATATTTGGCCGCTTCCTCCCGATGTGAGAATTGTTTGATCCGCGAGAATGGGAACTGTTTTGTTTTTGTATATTGAGAGGCATCCGTAGCAGGATTTTTTTGAAATAATCAGATCTAGGGCAAAGGTATCTTCCATAATCTCTATATTGGGGTGGGTTTTTACCTTTTCCGAAAGAACTTTTTCAATTTCTTTTCCGGTGTAATCTCCAACGTAAACTATTCTTTTTTCAGAGTGGCCTCCTTCCCTTGTCAGAAGAAGTTTTCCACTTTTGTTTGCAAATCTCACTCCTTTTTCCGCCAGTCTTTTAATTGCTTCCGGGGCTTTTTTAACCATGAATTCCACGGCTTTTTTGTTATTTTTGCCGCCGCCCGCCGTGAGTGTATCCGTTATGTGTTTTTTAAAGTTGTCGGTTTTGGAAATTACTGTTGCTATTCCTCCTTGTGCAAAGTTTGTGCCCGAGTCTATGCTTTTTTTCTTTGTGACGATGGTTACTTTCCCTTTTTCTGCAGCGTTTAGCGCAAAATTCAGTCCCGCAATTCCGGAACCGATAACAAGAAAGTTTGTGCGAATGGGATTGTTTGGCATGGTGGTTGGATTCTATCCGTATCCGCGATTTTTTACAAAGACAAAACCGGGGGGTTCTCCCCTGGGACGAAAATATCTGCATCGCAAAGGCGCGGTCGGTTGCCCCAGCGAGGCAACCGCCGCTCGACTCTCGGTTTTGCTCGCCCGCCTTCTCGGCGGGCACCGTGCCCGCAAAAACCTCCGAGACGCTTTGCTCTGCAGGTATTTTCGTCCCAGGGTAATCTCCATGAATATTATTTTTGACAATTCGGGGCTTTACGGTAGTATTTCTTGGCTATGGCGAAGTCTGTAATAAAAAAAAGTTTTGAGCGTCCCGAACTGCTTTTACCCGCGGGAAATTTTTCAAAACTCAAGATAGGGCTTACTTATGGAGGAGATGCTTTTTACTTGGGTTTTACTCCTTTTAGTTTGCGTTGTAACGATAACGGTTTTACAAAGGACGATCTGTTGAAGGGAGTCGAATTGATTCGTGAGAGGGGAAAGGTCTTTTATCTTACTATGAATCTGTTTCCGCGCAGTGAAAAAATTGATGTACTCAAGAAGCATATTTTGTTTGTAAAAAAAGAAATACGCCCCGATGCTTTGATTGTTGCGGACCCTGGAGTTTTTGAAATGGTTCGCGAGTATTATCCGGAGGCTGTTATTCATATGTCCGTTCAGGCGAATGTTATCAATTATCGTTCTGTGGATTTCTGGAGAAAACAGGGTGCGAAGCGTATTATTTTGCCGAGAGAGCTGACTTTGAAGGATATCCGTGATATTCATAAAAATGTTCCGGAGATGGAGTTGGAGTTTTTTGTCCATGGAGCGATTTGCATGGCTTATAGCGGTCGTTGCATGCTCTCCAATTATATGACGGGCAGGGATTCCAACCAGGGGGCCTGTTCACATAGTTGTAGGTGGAAATACAAAGTTTTGGAGGAGGAGAAGCGGCCGGGAGAGTTTTATGAAGTGCAGGAGGATGATAACGGGACTTATTTTATGAATTCCAAGGATAATTGTATGCTTCCATACTTGAAGGATCTTGTGGAGGCGGGGATTTGCAGTTTCAAGGTTGAAGGCAGAAACAAGACGGAATATTATCTTTCAACTGTGGCCAGAACGTACAAAAAGGCAATAGACGACATGGTTGGGGGAAAGGATTTTGATAAAACTTTACTTGAAGAAGTCGCAAAAACGGCCAATAGGGGATTTATTCCCGGATATTTGTTCGGCTTTCCGGGCGACTATAATGATACTTACTTTGAGGACAATGCTCCCATACAGACTCATAAATTTGCCGGTATTGTAAGGGGGGTAGGAGCCGTAGCCCATTCCGGCTTGCGAAGGGATGATTTATATGAAGTGGAGATTCGTAACAGGATGGATTCGGGAGATGAAGTGGAGGTTATGACTCCTGAAGAGCAGTTCATAATAAAAGTTGATGAAATGTATGATCTTGAGAGGAATAGGGTGGAATCCGTTCACGGGGGAGCTGGAAATCGGGTTTTGAAACTTAAGAAGGGGATTGCGGAGGGCGCAATACTAAGGTTTAAAGTTTAGAAGCAAAGTGTTCTTTCATGAAGGCGGTTGCGAATTGATCGGCTTTTTTTTCAGAGGGAAGTTCGCGGTATGCCTTTGTTTGTTCTTCCAGTATTTTTTCTGCTTCTCCGTTTTTAATTCTTTCTTGTATGTTGGAAGGCAGGTTGTCTGTTTCTTCGTTTTCAATAAGATACTTTATTTCCGCCGGAATTAATCCGGGAATAGGAAGGGTTCTCATCTGCAATTTTCTATCCGTACTGTGTTTTATTTTTGCCCATTTTTTAATTTTGTTCTGGTCTCTCTCTATTTTTAAGTTTTCCATGTAATCTAGAGAGTGTCCCACTTCGTGTAAGAAGGAAAATAGCTTTGCCAATTCGGGGGTCAATTTTTCGCTTTCTATCCCCAGTAATTCAGCGGTAATTACTACTCCCGGGGTGGTTGGATTTATCGGAATTTTTTGTTGATTCAGGTTTCCTTCCATTCCAAGCAGAACTATTGCCCCGTGAGTTCCGTAATCCAAATCGAAGTAACTGCCTATTGTGCATGGGATTTCTTCGACTGTTTGTTTTTTTAGTTTTATTTGTAGGTTATTTAATTCGGGGTACCGTGCAATAAGAAGCTCCCAAGCTTTTTTACAATCATTCCCCAATTTCTCCAAAGTGTTGTCATGACTTTCTGAAATATGGTCTTTAAATGGTTCTTCCAAAGCGAATCTCACTTCTTCACCCGTTTCACTGCCTATTTTCGTCGCTTCGTTTTCTGTTTTTGAAGCCTTCTTTTTTGAACCGGGGGAGGGGACTGCTTTCTTGAGATCAAAGTCTTCTTTTTCAGGAGTTTTCATTTTTTGTTTTAAATGATTCTTTTTATTCTATCATTTTTGCTCTTTCAAGTCTATTCGTGTCTTTTTCCGCGTTGTTTGTTCTGTTAAGTGTAAAATTTGCTATTTTTAAATAAAGAGGGTGTCTTTCTTTGTAGAGTTTTTTCATTTCCGTTGTTGGTGATTTTTCTTCCGTTAGAGGCGGTCGGCAGGAGGTGTTTTTTGTGTATTTAACACAATCTTCCGGTTTTCTGTGCAGATATATTATTTTACCAAGGCTTTGTAGATTTTTAATGTTGGTTGAGTTCAATATTGCGCCTCCACCCGTGGATATGATTGTTTTATTGATAGAGGGGTGGGTTTTTGCCAAATTTGTTATCATGTCTTTTTCAAGTTTTCGGAAATGTTTCCAGCCTTTTTTTTCAACAATTTCTTTTATTGTCATTTTTTCCTTTTTTTCGATTTCTCTATCGGTGTCTATCAGAGTGAATTTTAATTTTTTTGCAAGAAGCTCTCCGATTTTTGTTTTTCCGCTACCTCGGAGACCGATCAGGATTATGTTTTGGCTTTTGTTTCGTGGAACGGATGAAGGGGGATTCGAATTTTTCAATACTTCCAAATCCCGCCAAAAAGTTGTATAACTTTTTGATACACATTCGGGGTTTTCTATCTGTAATTTTACATTTTTAATAATCCCATCAAGGATTGCAAATGACATTGCTATTCTGTGGTCGTTGTACGTTGATATTAAAATTTTTTTCAGTTTAACCTTTTCCATTCCTTCGATTAGGATGGAGTCTTTGGTTGTTTTTATTTTCGCCCCTATTTTTTTCAGTTCATTTTCAAGTGCCTGTAATCTGTCACACTCTTTAATTCGAAGGTTTTCTATATTCTTAATGTGTGTTTTTCCTTTCGCTTGAGTTGCAAGTATGGCGAATGTCATTACCAGGTCCGGCGTTTTGTTCATATCAATTGTTCCAAGAGATTTTAGTTCTTTTGGTCCTTGAATCTGAATACCTTTTTCCTTGTTACTTATCTTGCAGCCCATTTTCTCCAGATATGAGAGAAATTTTATATCACCTTGAATAGAATTTTTGTTCATGTTTTCAAGAAGAACTTTTTTGTTTGCCCTTAGTGCTACATACGCTCCTATATATGACGCCGAGGATGCATCGCTCTCAATTGTATAAAAGTTTGGAACAGAAACTTTCTTTATCGGCTTTATTATAAAACGTTTATAGTTTTTGTTTTCTACGTTTAGTTCAAACTCTTTCATCATTTTAAGGGTCATCTCAACATAGGGTTTTGAATAAAGTTCTTGTTCAATCTCAATTTCTATCGGCTCTTTTGAAAAGGGGGCAATCATGAGTATTGCGGAGAGATATTGACTGCTTATATTGCCGGGGAGTTTTATTTTACCGCCTTTTAGTTTTGAGGGAGTGATTTTTAGAGGTAGATACCCGTTGGAACTTGTTATTTTTGCGCCCAAATTATTAAGGGCATCTATAAGTTCCCGGATTGGTCTTTCTCTCATGCGCTTTGATCCATCAATACTAACTTTTTTCCCTGTCAGAACTGCGGCAGCGGTTAAAAAACGAGTGCTTGTCCCCGCGTTCTCGGTATAAATTTTCACGGCTTTTTCGGAGGATTTTAGTTTTTTTAATCCTTCCCTCATGTATTTTGTATCGTCGCAGGGAGGAATATTTTTTAGGATTGTTTTTTCTCCAGTTAAGAAATTCAGTATAAGCGCTCTGTTAGCAACGCTTTTTGACCCCGCAATTTTCAGTTTTACGGACATTTTTCTTTGTGGATTACTACCGAGCCGATTCCAGTCGGCAAAATTAAATTAATATGTGCTTTCTCTGTTTTTTTATCATTTTGCAGGTCATTAATCGTTAACTTTTTCATTGTGGAAACCGGCAATCCTGCCTTTATGAGCAAATTTTTTATTCTTTCTGCGTCCGGTTTTTTAAGAAATCCTTTTTCGACCGCAATCTTATTTGCAAGAACCATCCCGATGCTTATCGCGTGGCCGTGCAGAAGTGTATATTCGGAAAGTTTTTCCAGAACGTGACCGAAGCTGTGCCCATAATTCAAGATCATGCGCAGGTTCTTTTCTTTCTCATCCTTTTCCACTATCTCGGTTTTTATGACGACTGCTCTTTTTATTATATGTTTTATTTGTTTCTCTTTTAGAGACAGGATATCCTCCATATTCTGTTCAATAAATTTGAACAACTTTTCGTCCGCTATAACTGCACATTTTATTATCTCCGCGAGCCCGTTTCTGATTTGTTTTTTTGGAAGTGTTGTAAGGAATTCAACATCTATTATTATCAGTTTCGGTTGGACAATTGTGCCTATCAGATTTTTTCCTTCCGGAAGATCAACTCCCGTTTTCCCTCCTATTGCGGAATCCGACATTGCCAACAGTGTAGTTGGAACTTGTATGCAAGGGACTCCTCTCATATAAATTGAGGCTAAAAATCCCGCGATATCGCCGACCACGCCGCCTCCAAGTGAAATAATAGCATCTTTCCTGGTGAATTTTTTTTGGATCATTTGTGAAGCCAGATTTTCAACACTTTTCAGTGTTTTGTTTTTTTCTCCTTCTGAAAAATGTATAACTTCCGCTTCAATTCCGTTTTCTCTCAAAATCTTAAGAATTTTTTTTGAATAAAGTCTCGCTACGGTTGAATCCGTTATTATGCAATATTTTTCTCCTATTCTCTTCTTTTTCAGCTCTTTCGGAAGATTTTTAATGCTTGTAATCATGGGGAAGGATTCAATGCGTTGAGTAAGGGTTCTATATTTTTTATCAATTCTTCAAATTCCTCCAGGCTTAATTGTTGCTGGGCATCCGATAGGGCTTTTTCCGGAGTTGGATGTGTTTCTATCATAAAACCGTCTGCGCCGGCAGCTATGGCCGCTTTTGTCATCGGTTCGATTAAAGATTTTTTTCCTGTCCCGTGGGAAGGATCTATAATTATGGGAAGATGGCTTAGCTCCTTGACCAATGGAATTGTGGCCAATGCGAGGGTGTTTCTGGTTTCTTTTTCGAAAGTTCTTATTCCGCGTTCGCACAAGATCACTTGAGGATTTCCGTGGAGTAAAATATATTCCGCCGCCAAAAGCAATTCTTCTATTGTTGCCATGGGACCTCTTTTGAGCAAAACGGGTTTTTCTATTTTTCCAAGTTCCTTCAGCAGTTCAAAATTCTGCATGTTTCTTGCTCCGATTTGTAGAATGTCGGCATTTTCGGCTATCAGGTCTATGTCTCTTATGTCTATTACCTCCGTTACAGTTGATAGACCATATTTATCCGCCGTTTTCTTTAAAATTTTTAGGCCTTCTTTACCGAGTCCTTGAAAAGAATAAGGGCCTGTTCTTGGCTTGTAAGCGCCGCCCCTCATTATTTTTACCCCCAATTTCTTCAATTTATTTCCCACTTGATCCATTTGCT
The DNA here is from genome assembly GCA_007133095.1 of Candidatus Peregrinibacteria bacterium. GTDB lineage: Bacteria > Patescibacteriota > Gracilibacteria > UBA1369 > LOWO2-01-FULL-3 > SLNK01. The sequence goes on from SLNK01000029.1 coordinate 15,551, forward strand.
CCTCCGATTCTACCGCGCAAGGTCCCGCAATAGCCGCTACGCCATTTTTTCCTATCTCTATATTTTTTAATTTTATTGTGGTTTTTTCGCTTTTTGCTTCTTTGCTCACCAGTTTGTAAGGCTGAAGTACTCTCATAACCTTTTCCACTCCGGGGAGTGCTTCCAAATGGCTTGTGCTTAGGTCTCTTTCTTCCCCGATTACGGCTATTACAGTTCGTTCCACTCCGAATAACGGCATCGGCTTGAATTTCTTACTTTCAAGTTCTTTTATTATTTTGTTTATTTCGGCTTTCGAGGCGCCGGCTTTCATTACAATTATCATGGTTTTTTCTTGCGTGAGAAATTTTTATGTGCCAATGATACTGAAGGTTGTATTATTTTACCAATGAAGATTTTCTATGATTATAGACACGCACGCGCATTTGATGTTTCCTGAGTTTGAAAAGGACTTGGATGAAGTTTTGGATCGGGCGAAGAAGGCCGGTGTTACCGCGATAGTTAATGCGGGTTGCGGGGTTGAAGCTTCAAAAAAATCCGTAAAAATGGCGGACGGGAAGTTTTTGTATGCCACTTTGGGGCTTCATCCTTATGATTCTAGTGATTTGAGTGAGGAATTGATTAAAGAGTGGGAGACTTTTATTTCTTCCAATGTGAAGACGCGTAAGCGAGTTGTCGCGGTGGGGGAGACCGGATTGGATTATTTTAAGGCTAAAATTCCTGTAGAAATACAGAAAAATTCTTTTGAAGAGCATGTAAAGTTGGCGAAAAGGACGGGGCTGCCCGTTATTGTTCACAATAGGAACGCAGATGATGATTGTTTTGAGATTTTGAATAAATTTCCTTCTGTTAAAGCTGTTTTTCACTGCTTTGGATCTTCTTTGGAATTTGCGAAAAGGGTTTGGGATGCCGGTTATTTTACTTCTTTCACCGGTGTTGTCACTTACCCTGCCGCTGTTGAGTTAAGAAAGGTTCTGAAGGAGGTGCCGATGGACAGGTTTTTTGTTGAAACGGACTCTCCTTATCTCGCACCGCAAATTTATAGAGGGGAGAGGAATGAGCCGGCGTATGTTTCCGAGGTTTTGAAGTGTGTGGCGGAAGCAAAAGGGCTTGATATAAAGGAAGTCGAGGGAGTTGCGTTTAAAAACAGCAAGGATTTTTTTGAGATTTAAATTTTGGAAGAACTTTTTTGTGATGCTTAATTCCCCAATTTTTCCAGCACTTCGTTTATTTCTTTGAAATTTTCCGGGCAAATTATTTTTGTAAACCCCAGTTTTTTTGCTTCTTTTGTTCGTTTTTCCGAGTGGCTGATTTTTCTTATCTCTCCCGTAAGCCCAACTTCTCCGAAGGTTACGCTATCAAAAGAGAGTGCTTTCTTTAGAAATGAAGAAGCTACGGCTGTAATTACCGCGAGATCCGCGGCCGGTTCATTTAGCTTTATCCCTCCCACAACATTTATGAATACGTCCTGATTTTGAAGATTCAATTTTGCGTATTTTTGCAGTACCGCGAGGAGAATTTGCAATCTGTTCAGATCGAACCCGTTTGCTGTCCTTTTGGGATATCCGAACGGGCTTGTTGAAACGAGAGCCTGTACTTCAACTAAAAAAGGTCTTGTTCCTTCGATTGCCACAGTAATATTTGAGCCTATTACATTTTTTTTACGGCCTTCCAAAAATTGTTCGGACGGATTTTTCACTTCTTCCATGCCCTTCTCCGTCATCTCAAAAATTCCGACTTCAGAGCAGCATCCAAATCTGTTTTTTGAAGCTCTTAAAATCCGAAATTGTTGAAAGCGGTCCCCTTCCAATTGTATCACCGTATCTACCAAATGTTCCAAAACTTTTGGGCCTGCCAAATTTCCGTCTTTTGTGACATGGCCAATAATCATTATCGGGATATTGTATTTTTTTGCCGTTTCCATGATTTGCTCCGTACAATATCTGACTTGGCTTATTGTTCCCGCTGTTCCGGGGAGATTTAGACTGGAAATCACTTGTATGGAATCTATGATTACGAATTCCGCTTTTTCTTTGCGAATTGTTTCCAGCGCCGTTTCCAGATTGAATTCGTTTATTACGCTCAGATTTGCTTCTTTTATATTCAGCCTTTTTGCGCGTGATGCTATTTGGTGAACAGACTCTTCTCCTGAAACGATTAGGGTTCGCTTCTTTTTTGCCATTTTTCCCGCGAGTTGGAGTGTCAGTGTTGATTTTCCTATCCCGGGTTCACCGCTGAGCAGAACCAGGCTTCCGTCCAATATTCCGTCTCCTACAACACGATCAAATTCCTTTATTCCCGAGAGGGTCTTTTCTCCCGTGTTTCGCGTGTTTCTATCCACATCCCCGAGACTTTCCGGTTTGGAAGTTTTTATATTTCGCGGAGTTGATGAAATATCCGATTTGCCGATGTTTATGACATCCTCGACAAAACTGTTCCACGCGTTGCATCCGGGGCATTTCCCCGTCCATTTGGGGCTTTCTTGTTCACAATTTTGACAGATGTAAATCGTTTTCAATTTCATGCCCGAATAATAGGTGAGTAAACACTCACCGTCAATATTTTTTTAAAATCTTTCCTTGCGAAATGTTAAATAATCTTCTCGTACAGATCTTCATACTTTTTTGCCATAACTTTCGCATCGAACTCTTTTAAAACCCTTTCTTTGCCCGCTTGTCCCATTTGAAGTCTTTTTTCAGGGGATTTGATTAACTTTACCAGAGCGTTTGTCAGGGCTTCGCTGTTTTCTTTTTCCACTATGAATCCCGTTACTCCGTCTTCTACAATTTCCGGGATTCCTCCCGCTTTTGACGCAACGACTGGTAGTCCCGTTATCATCGCTTCTGCGTTTACCAAACCGAATGCTTCTCTCCTGGAAGGGAGACAGAAAATATCGGAGCTTTTTAGCAGTTTTGGGATTTCTTTTTGTCTTCCCGTTAGTATTACATGCCGTTTCAGGTCCAGTTTTTCTATTAAGCTCTCAATTTTTTCTCTTTCCGGGCCTTCACCTATCAAGACTAATTTTACGTTCGGAAACTGGTCGATTATTTTTTTTAACGCTTCGATTAAATATTTATGTCCTTTCCTTTCATGTAATTCCGCGATGGTGCTTATTATCAGGGTGTCTTTGTTTGCGTGAAAAAGCTTTCTTTTAATTTCCGAGTAATCTTCATCCGCAAGTCTTAACAACTGTGATTTCCACCACGAAGTGTCTATTCCGTTGTGGATTACCGTCATTTTGTCTTTGTGTTGAGGGAAAAGGTCTTCAAGAATTTTTTTGTTGTTTCCCGAGACGGTGACTATTTTTCTTATGTTTTTAAGAGTGGATTTTTTGAAAAAATTTTTTACGCTTCCAAGCTTGAAGGGATCGTGTTCGGTTGTGATTATGGGGATTTTTTTAAGTGCCAGTGCGTATCTGCAACTTGCCGGATTCCAGACATGTGCATGCAGGATATCGATTTCTTCGTCTTTTATGATTTTTTTTAGGCGATGATAATGCCGGATATCGTGTTTGTGTTTTACGTTTATGCGAATCACTTTAATTTCTTCTTTTTCGAATTTTTCACACCATTTGTCCAGTTGCGGATAACTACTGCATGCTAAAACAGGGGTGAATTTTTCTTTGTTTAGAAATTTTGCCAGAATAAGCATTTGTAGTTCCGCCCCTCCGATTTGTGGCGTGTCCGTGTATAGCAGAATTTTTTTCATGTGCACAGTATAACAAAACTTGATTTAATGATGAAGAAAGTGTTAACTTTCCTCGTGTTATTTTTGAAATATGGGTCAGTAGCTCAGTCGGTAGAGCAGAAGCCTCTTAAGCTTTTGGTCCTGGGTTCGAGTCCCAGCTGACCCACCAGAAGGAAAATGACGGGGCATCTTCGAACTCATCTACGAATAAAATTTCCAACGCGTACTAGATGTACGCTTATGGAAATTTTTTCTTGTTTCGTCCAAATCTGCTCCCGCCATTTTCCTTCTTGCATTTTGAATAGGCTTGGAGGCATATTTGACCTCATCTGCGGATAAAATTTTCAACGCGTACTAGGTGTACGCTTTTGAAAATTTTTCCTTGATTCAACAAAATCTGCACCCCCTCTGCAATTTCTGCGTTTTGAAAAGATGTACGCTTTTTTACACCAATGTTGCAATTTCTGCACTTGCGGGAAAAAGAGGGCTGTGGCAGTATGTGTGCGGTTTTTTTAATCCTTAATTACTCAATTCCTATGGACGCAACAATTTACCTTCACTACATTTCTCTTCTTTTCCTTGTGCTTATAGCCTTTTCCGGACTAATGATGGTTTTTGGAGAAAACAGAAAATTTGGATGGGGAATTTTCTTGGCATTCACATTATTCGCCTTTTATGAACTTGTGGGATTGCTTCCGCCTTTTGGGATTACGGATGAAATATTGTCAATTATATTCTTTGTTGCCACATTGATCATGCTTATGACAGTCATGTCTATCGGTATGGAAAAGATGAAGAAAAAGAAGAAAGCTCAGAAAAATTAAGAAATAATCCGGTTTGTAAGTATGAATTTTTTAGCGTTCGAGGAATTACAATTGATTTTACAGAAGTCGATAGGGGAAAACACTATACATGATTTTCTTTTGGCTATTGGGCTTTTTCTTGTTCTGCTATTGGCTTTCCGTGTTTTTAAGATGATTTTGCTCAGAAGACTCAGAAATTTAACGAAGAGAACAAATTTTGGGATAGATGACGTTCTTGTGCAGGCCTTGGAGAACATTCATTGGTGGTTTTATGTTCTTTTGTCTCTGTATTTTCCTTCAAAGTTTTTAGTTTTATCTCCTACGGTTGATCGTTGGATTGATGTATTTCTGGTGATTGTCGTTATTCTTCAGGTTATCAGGAGTACGCAATTTCTGCTGGATTATGGAGTGAAGCGCGCCGCTGTTCACAGAGGGACCAGTGAGGATGAAGCGTTTGCGGCTTTCGCCGGCATCCGATTTGTTTTGAGGCTTGTTTTGTGGACTATTGGAGTTTTGTTGATTCTTTCGAATGTCGGAGTGAATATTACTTCTTTGGTTGCGGGGCTTGGAATTGGAGGTGTTGCTATTGCTTTGGCTGTGCAAAATATTTTGGGGGATATTTTTAGTTCATTTTCGATTTATTTTGATAAACCTTTTCAGGTTGGGGATTTTATTATAACCGGTGATCATATGGGGGTTGTTAAGAAGATTGGTATAAAATCCACTCGGTTACAGGCTTTACAGGGAGAGGAACTTATCATTTCGAATAGGGAGTTGACCAGCACGAGAATTCAGAATTTTAAGAAAATGCAAAAGAGGAGAGTCATTTTGAATTTTGGAGTTGTTTATGAAACAAATGTGAAAAAACTCAAAAAAGCTAATGAAATAGTTAAGAAAGCCGTTTTAGGAGCTTCGGGGCTTGAATTTGACAGATGTCATTTTGCTGGGTTCGGAGAGTTTAGCTTGAATTTTGAAGCTGTTTATTATGTTGATTCAAGCGATTTCGGTGTTTATATGGACAAGCAACAGGCTGTCAATCTCGCTATAAAGGAAAGATTTGAAGAAGAGGGGATTGAGATGGCATTCCCTACGCAAACATTGTACGTGAAGAAGTAAGGGCATCTCTTTGGGAAAAGCACTGTAAATGCGTTTTGAAGTTTTAAACTGTGCCAACCGTTCCGGATTGAGTGCGATAATATGGAACTACGAATTCTATGATTCCGTTGTAGTTTTCAAAGTTAACTCCGTGTCTGTTCCTGTTTCTGTATGGATCCAGAATTCTCCAGTTTCCGTTTGGAGCTCGATATGCTACCGCTCTGTGACCGTGAACTCTGCCTGCTGCAGAAGCCCCCTTTACAAAGACATCAACTGCTATTATTTCTTTGCCTTGTTCTATCAATGAGTTAAGGCGTGAGATTATTTGTTCTTTTGAGCCTCCGATTGCTTCGGGATTGTTTTGTAATCTAAATGCTACTTCGTTTGCATTCCCCCTTGGGGGGTTTTCTACTCCAAGATTCTTCAAATTATTTGCGGCCGTTCGAGAGCACAATGTTGCGCCGGTTTCGGGATTTATTTCATATGGAGCTGAGGTTGGGGCAACCGCGGACATTCTCCTGTTTAGTTGTGTTTCATCGTTTTGGTCTCTGAATTCATCCGGATTTATGGACGCTATTTTATCGGCATACTCAGTTCCTCTTTCGTCCTCCATTTTCCCCGTACCTCGATAGTGGGCCGCGAATAATAATTCGGGCGTTTTTGCTCCGCTTTTATAATTTCCTTCCCAAAGTTTCAACAATCCTTCGACGGCTTCTTTCGGGTTGAGCGGATTTATTTTTAAATTCTCTGTATTTGCTTTTGTAAACTGAAAGAATCCCATGCAGTTTGTTCTTGACCAGTTGAATGGTCTAAACCCAGATTCCACCGCGGCCACGCGTATCATTCCGTCAATTAAAGTTTCTTTTTCCCCAAAGGCGGAAAGCATATCGTGATTTTCATCCAAATCGTTTACTTGTCTTCTAATTTCATTTATCAACTCTTCTTTTTGTGAATAGTTATCCAGGCCAGTTTCTTTAAACAATCTTCTTAGGTTTGATGGATGCACTTCTCTTCTTATTTCGATAATTTGTATATGTGTACGTTCTTGGAACCATTCTATAACTTGTTTATTCGTTAAATTGTCCGTGGTTTCGGCTATTCCGATGGTTTCCAGAATATGATGAATGTTGTCATGAGAATATTCCAAGGATGCCTGGGACTCTCTTTGATTTTCCTTTCTTTGCGCCTCTTCGGAATTTAATTTTTCAATATATCTTGTTAGCTCTGCGGGATTCTCAGAGGGGATGGTTTCTTTATTATCCGCGGTGTCTATTATTTTGAACTGATCACCCGTGAAAGTGGCTACATAATCGCCCTTCTTTTTGTTTAAAGATGGCACGTCTTCAGCGTAAAGGAAAGAAACTCTTCCGGTTTTGCTGACTCCTCTTTCCGCTGTAAATTCCGTACCGTTGCGTTTTTTGATTTTTATCAATTTGATGTCCGGGTCCATTAGTATGTCTCCCAAACCTATCATTCTTTCGTGTTCTTCTCCTCCGACCGATTTGTAGTCTATTTTGTGCCATCCCTCGGTTTGTGCGCTTGTGTATGCGTTTATTCGTCTGGCCGTCTCAGCTTTTACATTGTTTATCCTTCCTATTTCGTCAGAGGGTTGGGGGCGGGAGGTGAGGACGTGGGTTTCATATCTTATGTTTTGTACTGAGGCTGTTCTAAGTTTTTCTCTGTCCTCATTTAAGTTTTCATTAAATTCATCTATTCTTTGTTGAATTAGTTGCGATTGAGTGATTATTGTTGACGAAAGGTTCTCTCTCTCGGCTCTTGCTTGTTCGCGTATATTTGTTCTAGATGAGGAACTTTCAACTTCTTGACTGTGGCTATCTATTCTTTCGGGATTTTGAGGAGGATTTCTCATTTTTGTTTTATCTTTTGTTTCAAATATTTCCCTGAATTTTACCACAAAACGTGTAGATTTTCAATCTTCTCTATGTTTTAATTGACGAAGAGTGCCCGGGTGGTGGAACCGGTAGACACGCAGGACTTAAAATCCTGTTCCCTCACAGGAGTGCGGGTTCAAGTCCCGCCCCGGGCACCAGAAAATACATATAGTGGCATCTTTTACCTCAACTACAGATAAAATCTTCAACGTGTACGGAAATGTACACTTATGAAGATTTTTCTTTGTTTCGGCAAAATCTACACCCTATATGTATTTTCTGCGATTCAAGCTTTTTGTAGGCTTTTTTCAAAAATTTCTTGTTTCAGCCAAATCTACTCCAATGTTGCAATTTCTGTGGTTTTATCGCCCCATTAATTGTATTTCTCGAAATGGATTGCTTCTTCCGGGAGTCCTTTTTCTTTGAGGATGCTGTGAACGTCGTCAATCATCGCTTTTAATCCGCAGATATAGGCTTCCGTTTGATCCGGAATGATGTCTGTTTTTTTTAATAAATCAGTTACGCGGCCCTCGTGTTTGTGCGAACTTCCGTCCCCGGGGACGTCTTTTTTTGTGGCGGCGGATTCGGTGGACTGTTGTGGTCTGGAGAGAGTTAGATCAAATGTGAAATTTTTGTAGTCGTTTGCCAATTCGCGAAACAAGTCTTCATAAAAAATATCTTCTTCGTAACGTAATCCGAGCAAAAGGTGCAATTTCTGTTTATTGTTTTTTTTGTTGATAAGTTGGTCTTCAATTATCGATTTGAATGGAGCTATCCCTACTCCTACTGCGATGAACAGTACTTTTTTTTCGCTGGAAGTTTTAAAAACGAATTTTCCGTTGGGGCCCAGAAAATTGATTTTATCTCCTTTCTCGAGTGTATTTAACCAATTACTTCCTCTGCCATTTTCCACGACCTTGATGCAAAGTTGAAATTCTTCGGATTGTTCCGGCTTTGATGAAATTGAGTACGCTCTGAAACACGGGGACTTCCCGTCATCGATTCTTATCGTTATAAATTGTCCGGCTTCAAATCCGAATGGTCCATCTGTTTTACAGGTTAATTCGAATACGTCTTTCGTTAATTTTTTGTGACCGATTATGATTGCTGTGTTTGCGGGCATGCATGAATTATATTCAATTTGATAAAATCTTGCAATTTGATGCGAAAGGTAGGATACTTGGAAAAGTTAATCAATAACTTAATCCTTAAAACTATGAATGAAGAAAATCCTCAGTCCAACAAACCGCAGGATTCCGAGTCTGCGCCGTCTTCCCATGAGTCAAAAGACTCTCAGGGATCACAAGAATCTCAAAGTGGCCAGGAGGCTCAAGGCTCTCATCAGTCACAATCATCCCCGAATCCTCAAAAATCTTCGACTCCTCAATCCGGCGGATCCAGTCCCGGCAAGGAATTCTCTTTTGATTTAGACGATAGAACCAAAAATACCATGATTTGGAGTGCGGTGTGGTATGCGGTTGCGTTAGGAATAGAAAATGTAGTGCAACAGATGAGTTATTATTTTGTGGGAGGTACTGCTGGATATTTTTACAGAGCTTACGGAGGTCTTATGGGAACTTTTCATTTAGGATCGTTGGTAACTAATTTGATATGGGGTGCTGTAATCGGGGCGGTTGTAGGTTTTGTTCTTTCAAAGTTTTATCCACAGATTCAAGATATCGTGAAGAAGCATCTTAAAGGGAAGCTTGATACCATGTTTAAGCTTCTGTTTTATCCATCTTTAGTTGGTGCCGCATTTGCTTTGTTGTTTGGAGGAATGTTCGCTTTCGCGGTGGGAGCCATGTTCGTGTTGGTCAATATCGGAGGTTCTGTTTTGGGAGCTTTCGTCTATGCGAAGATGTTGAGTGGAAAGATAGGAAAAGATTATCCGTCTCCGGTTGCGTAATGAGAGATAATTGTTAGATTAATTTTAAAGAGCTCGCCACGGTGCGGGCTCTTTTTTTGGAGGTGCCACCCGGATTTGCCCGCCTTCGGCGGGTTGCGAACTTCTGCCTATGTCAAAATGGAGGTGCCACCCGGATTTGCCCGCCTTCGGCGGGTTGCAAACTTTTGCCTATGTCAAAATGGAGGCGCCACCCGGATTTGCCCGCCTTCGGCGGGTTGCAAACTTCTGCCTATATAAAAATGGAGGCGCCACCCGGATTCGAACCGGGGAATAAAGGTTTTGCAAACCTCTGCCTTAACCACTTGGCCATGGCGCCTTTATCCTAGTTAAGTGTGAAGGAGTCTATCATTCTTTCCATCTTCATTACAACGCTTTCATCTTCAGTTGGCAGATAGGCCCCCGTGATTGTGTATGCGTATGTATTTGATATGACATTCAAGCTTTTGAAGTGGATTATCGGCTCTGCGGGGCTTTTTCTGCCCTGAAATTCCATCAATATTCCTTTGTCGTGTTCTAAAAGAGGGAATTCCCTAACATCCAGCAGTGTTGTTCTTATTTTGGACATTGTGCTTTTTGCAAGGTCTTCGGCGTTTATTTCGGTTTCCAAAGTGGTTTTGCTTACATTCACGTTTGCTGTAAAAATTTCGTCCTTTATGTTGTTGCGAAACGCAACGACTGTTTGGTGGGGGACCAATGAAGGAAAGGTTTCCTGCTCTAAAATTTCCCAATCCTGGGGGTATATTATTGAAAACTCCGCCGTGGAATATATGTTTTCTCCGGGTTCTGCAGTTACTTCTTCAATATCTTTCCCGCCGCAGGCCGTCAATAATATCCCGGCAAATGTGAGAAATATTGCCGATGAGACTAAGCGTTTTGTTGTTTTCATGTTTTAAGATTACTTTATTTTTATGATTTTTGCAAAAGGGGGCTTGTGCCGCAGGGTTAATTGTGGTAGAATTTAAGTGAGAAAATTGGTAGTTCTCAAAAAAATCAAAATAATTATCTTTAATATATATAACCTACAAAAATAAAATTTAACAAAAACAAAAATGAAAAACACCGTAAAAAAACTAGCAACGGTAGTGAGCGTACTCTTTATTAGTATGCTTGCGATGGGGTCTTTGTTTTCGGTTGTGGCTTACGCCGATGAAGACGCGCCTCCGGCGCTTGAATTCCCTGAAGGGATATTTGATGAACCTCCTGCATTGGATATTCCTGATGAGCCTGAACCGACACCTGAACCGGAACCAGAACCGGAGACTACGGCTACTCCCGTATCTACGCCCGCACCGACTCCAACTCCTCCCAGAGCAACGGAAACCGGTCCCGGTCTTTTGATGTATGCGCTTCCGTTCGCCGGACTCGTTTTGTACAGGAAACTTAAATAATATAAAAAATATTTATTTTAAAAACAAGAACTATGAGTAAAATTAAAAATTTCTTTTCAAAGGTCAAGCCCTTGCCGGTTTTGGCGGTGCTTGTCTTGGTAGGAGCCGCGGTTGGCGGATATCTTTATTTCGCCGCGCCGTCGGTAGATGCTGAGGAGGAGCCTCCTTCTCTTGAAGTAGGAGCTGTTCTTTTTAAGGGACAGGCCGTTGTTGGCGGCTTCGTTACGTATGATGCAGATGATCGCGCGAAATCCGCGGAAGTGGACTGGGCGGATGTTGAAGTTGGCAGAGGTGGAAATTTCTATTACACCGATAGGGACGACCTTACTTTGCAGGATCTCCTTGATGCCTCAAAATGTATGAATGCCGAAGTTGGCAGACTTTTCTTCTGGACTTATGGTCCCGGTGGAGAGAGAGGCATGGAGGAAAAAGGGTTTTATTTGTATCCTGGCGTTTTGGCCGGTACGGATAACGTAGGGATAACTAACCCGAGTAACTTTAATATTAAGCAAGGCAGGGTGTTCGGTTTGTATGCCCAGAATGATGTGTTGGCAAATTGTTTCCATGATTCTTTAACTCTAGCATCCGGCTTGCCGGATTTCGAAGGTGTTGAAGAAGGATGGATTCAAGTTGCAACATACACAAATGATATTGAATCGTTTGTTGCTCGTGTGGCGGCTGAATTTCCCGGAGACACGGTTGTGAGAAGTGTTTGGCTACAAGTTTTGGAGGCAACTCATAGAGATTCTTTCGCTAGAGTTTATCCTCCTCTCCCGGGGTCTTCGTTAGCTGATGTTGTATTGGAAGACGATGATTATAATGTTTTATGGATAAGAGTGGGGGAGGTGGTTGAAGATGATCCTGTGATTCCTTCTGATTTGGAAATGTTCGTTGGATGGACGTATTCGCCCTCTGAAATAGAGGTAAAATATGGGACAGATCTGGACGATTTATCTTTGAAATTGTTTGAAACCGTTAAGGTTTATTTGGTAGACAACGATGATGATACTTATCCTGTTGATGTTGAAGAATGGGGTGTGATTGAATATGATCCCGAGGAACCGGGAGAATATCACGCTGTTGGAACCGTTAGTCTTCCAAGTGGAGTTTACGATGAGGAACTTTTTGTGGATTCCCCTCTTTTGGAAGTTGTTGTAGTTGTAACGGTTTTACCTGAAGGAATAGATTTGCCGGATGA
>SLNK01000048.1 GCA_007133095.1 Candidatus Peregrinibacteria bacterium
GAGTGGGTGCAGATTTGGCTGAAACAAGGAATTTTTGAAAAAAGCCTACATGTCCGTAGGCGTTTTCAAAAATATCCGCAGTTGAGGTCAAAGATGCCCCACTCTGCAATTTCTGGAGCGGGTAACGAGAATTGAACTCGTATCTGCTGATTGGCAACCAGCCGTAATAGCCATTATACTATACCCGCTTTTTTTGAATGTGCTTTTTGTGAGGCGGAAATAATGATAATTATCCCCGCCTCCGCGGTCAAATTTTTATTGTCCGTTCACCTTTCGAACGTTTCTTGTTCCTTCAACACTTTCTCCTCTCACGTCCTCTTCTTTTTTATCGCTTTGTTTTTTCCCTCCTTCTTCTCCTATCACCGCTTTGTGGGAAAGTTTGTATCTTCCCTGATCGTCAACTGCCAAAAGTTTTACTTTTATCGTGTCGCCCTCCTTCACTACGTCTTCCACTTTATTCACGCGTCCTTCCGCAAGTTCCGAAATGTGAACCAATCCATCTTTTCCGGGGATAAATTCAACAAATGCTCCAAAATCCATTATCTTCACCACTTTCCCCTCAAAAACTTCTCCCGGTTCCGGTGTATAAGTTATCCTTTTTACCCAATCGATAGCTTTTTGTCCGGACTCTTGATCCGGAGCGGTGATAGTTACAACACCATCATCATTAATATCCATATCAACATCACATTCTTTTGTTATTTGCTGAATTGTTTCTCCTCCTTTACCTATTACAACTCTTATCATTTCGGGGTCTATTTGATGGCTCATAATCATGGGGGCGCGCTTTGAAAGTTCTTTTCTGGGTTCCGGCACAACTTCCAACATTTTTTCCATTATAAACTCTCTCCCTTTTTTCGCTTGCTCAAGGGCTCTCCCCATTATTTCAGTGGAAAGTCCTTTTACTTTTATGTCCATTTGAAGGGCGGTAATTCCTTCCGTTGTTCCGGTAACTTTGAAGTCCATGTCTCCGGATGCGTCTTCAATCCCCTGTATATCGGTTAATATTTTGCAATTGTCGCTTTCTTTGTCTTTTATAAGCCCCATGGCCACTCCCACAACCGGTCTTTTTATAGGAACTCCCGCGCACATCAATGAAAGAGTTGATCCGCAGACGGAAGCCATTGAGCTGGATCCGTTACATTTTACGATTTCCGAAACAACCCAAATTGTGTATGGGAACTCTTCTTCCGAAGGCAAAACCGGAAGTAATGCTCTTTCCGCCAAATCTCCATGACCGATTTCACGGCGCCCGGGGCCGCGAAGCGGCCTCACATCCCCTACAGAGTAAGGAGGAAAATTATAGTGATGGAAATATCTCTTTGTTATGTCGTGTTCCATCGTATCAACAATCTGAGCGTCTCCGGGACCTCCCAAAGTCGTTATTGTAAGAGCCATAGTCTCTCCTCTCTGAAAAATCGCGGAGCCGTGAGCTCTCGGCAAAACATCAGGGACAACCCTTATTGGCCTTACTTCATCAATTTTCCTTCCATCTATTCTTGTTTCGTTTTCAAGAATGTTTCTTCTCATGTTCTCTTCCATCATCGAGCTTAAAACATCCTTTAGCTCTCCTTTTGTGAAGGTTCCTTCCTCCAATTCCGCTTCATATTTTTCCAACAATTTATCTTCCAACGCTTCAACATTTTCCTTCACTTGTAATTTTTCTTTTGCTCCTACCCCGTCCAACATTTCTCTGTTAATAAAAGACTCCACAGCTTTAACCGCTTCCTCTCCGGGCTGTGCTATATCAAGCTCTATTTTCTTTATTTCGAACTGTTTAGCGTAATCAAGCTGAAGTTGGCAAATCTCTTTTATGGATTCGTGTGCTTTTTCAAGCGCCTCCAAAACAACAGATTCCGGCACTTCTTTCATTTCCGCCTCAACCATTGTTATTGCGTCAGGCGTTCCCGCCACTACCAAATTCATTTTTCCTTCTTCGCACTGTTCGTATGTTGGATTTACTATCAATTCTCCGTCTTTATACCCCATTCTTACGGCTCCGACGGGTCCTTCAAAAGGAGCTCCGCTGACCATAAGGGCTGCCGATGCCGCGTTAAGAGCGGTTGTTGCGGGATCAACTTCAAGATCCGCCGATAAAGCGGTACAAATAATCTGAACTTCGTTTGTTGTTCCTTTCGGGAAGAGAGGTCTTATCGGTCTGTCTATCAATCTGGAAACCAGCGTTGAATTTTCCGAAGGACGACCGGCACGTTTGACAAAACGGCTGCCTTTGATTTTTCCCGCCGCATACATATTTTCTTCGTAATCGACGAACATAGGGAAAAAATCAGCTCCTTCCCTGCCTTTTTTGGAAACTGTAGCGTTTCCCATTATCACTGTGTCCCCAAGTGAAACAAGCGCAAATCCATTTGCATAACTTGATAACGGGGAATCGGTGATTTTGAATTCTCGCCCTGCGAGATCCATTTTTACTTCTTTTGATTCCATTGGTTAGTGGGTTAAATAAATAACTTAAGCAACCAACGAATCAAAGAAGTCCCAAGTGACAAGGTTCAAGCAACCGTACCCGATTACCTGAACCCTGCAACTTAAGAGTTTCTCCGCCGCAGTTGCTTTATTGGAATAAATTTTAATGAGCATGTGTACTATTTTCTCAACTTCAACTCTTTGAGTACTTCTTCGTACTCGTCCTTCTTGTGAAGTTTCAGGTAGTTCAAATGCTTTCTTCTCTTCCCTACCATCCCCAACAGTCCTCTGCGGGAATGATCATCCTTCGGATGACTTTCGAGATGCTTTGAAAGTTCATTAATCCTTTCAGTCAGGACAGCCACCTGAACTCTGGAAGATCCGGTGTCCTTTTCGTGGACGCCATACTTCTTTAGTAGTTTTTTCTTTTGTTCTCTTTGCATGATCTAAAGTAAGAAAATTTACACGCACACAAATATACCTGCAATTTATATTTTTGGCAATACTATTTTTTGATTGGTATTTGGGATTGTAGAAACTCCTTTCCGGCAGTAAAATTCATCCGCATGAATTATCGAAACATAATTTCGGAGTCTTGGAATTATACCCAAAGCAAGAAAAAACTTATTTTTTGGTTCGGTTTTATTCCAAGTATTTTTACCACCACGGTCGGAGCCGGATACATCGCCTATCAGTTTCTCGCATTCAGAGGGTCCTATCTCTTCAGCGATGAAGAAACAAATTTTTTCTTTGATATTGCTCTTTTGATCTGGGAATTTTTAAAAGATCATATTTCTTGGACCGTTCCACTTATAATAATCACTGTTTTGTTTCTGCTTTTTTACCTTCTTTATCCAACTTTGGCGAAGGCCGCCGCAATACAAGTGATATCAAGAAACAGAACCGGTCAAAAAGACGCGGGTCCGGGGACGGGGCTAAGACACGGCCTCTTTTCATTTCTTCCGCTTTTTGAGTACCATCTTCTAATAAAAACCTTTTCTTTTTTCTCCGTTTTAATCCAAATGTCTTTTGTCATCAGGAATCTTGGACCGTCCATGTTCCAGGCCTTTCTCCCCCTTTATATCTTGATAATGATAATCGGCCTTATTTTGACTTTGCTTTTCACTTACACGGACTTCTTTATCGTGATTGACGGGAAAAGAGTTTTTTCATCAATAAAAGCCAGTGCCAAGATGGTTATCCTTAACTGGAAATGTACAGTCCTCATAACGATATTAATGATCCTTATCGGTGTGAGAATTATTATTCAAGTTATCATGGTCTTTTTGATTCCTTTCTTGGTTATCCTTTTGACCGGATATATCGCGGCTATTGCGCTTCCCGTCACGGGCGTAATAGTTGGAGCTCTCTCCGGATTCTTGGTGCTGCTGTTGGCCGCATACTTGAACGGAGTTGTTGATATCTTTTCTTTCAGTGTTTGGACCTTCACGTTTTTGGAGTTATCGAAGGAAAAGGATTTCTCCCCCAGAGGAGATCTTTGTGAAACTTATTATACCGATTAAGCCCGCCTTTATTTCTTCTCGTTTTCCTTCATCCTGGATATGACCGTGGAGCTGACCTGTTCCGCCAGATGAGCGTTTGTGTTCACAAGATTGTCAAAGTCCTCCTTACTCAAAAGGAATATTTCACTTTCGCTTATTGTTTTCGCGGATGCATTTCTGGGCTCGTTCGAAACCAGAGCCATCTCTCCAAAAAAATTATTTTCTCCCAGTTCCGCCACTTTTTTGGGCAAATCCCCTTCTTCCTTCGGCGGATGAAAAATCTCTACCGTTCCCGTTTTTATAATGTAAAGTGCGTCTCCTTCATCGCCTTCATTGAACAAAGTGTAATTCTCCGGATAGTACATCAAAACTATTCTTTTGATTATTTCACGATGCAACTCTTCGTCCAAAGTTTCAAACAACGGGATTTTCCTCAAAATGGGGAGAAGTATCGCAATAGCGGAGCTTTCGTTTGTCATGGTCATTTTGGTTAATTTACTGATTACAGCTTGTTGACTTTTTTTGTATTTTGTTTTATAATGCTGGAGTGAGGGACTAAAACAAAAAATAAAAACGTTTATATATATGAGAACTTTAACTCAAAATAGGAAAATAGCAATATCTACGCTTGCAATTTTCCTGGCCTCATTCAGCTTTGTGCTTGTTTTTCTTGGGGGTAGCGATGAAAATGCAAAACTCGCGCAGACCGATGTAATGGGGGCGGCGGAAGATAACAGAATAATTTTTGCCACCGATCCGGGAGGAAATTTTTTGGGGGCGAGCGAACCGTTTTGCCTTATCACCGGAATGTCTTGTTCGGAGATAACGAATCATAGAATTTTTGATCTTATTCATTCTGACGATCTGTCCGAATTCGCCTCCGCCCATGCTGAATTGCTTCAGGGAGGGGAAGGTGCCGACGGTCTGGGACCTTTCAGGTTCGTAAACGAAAAAAGTGATGATCGTCTTTTACTTCTGGGGGCAAGACCTCAAAAGGAGGGGGCAAAAATAAGCAAAATAATATTTTTGGCCAAGGATCTTACCGAGCATATCAAAAGGATGAATGAAGCCTCGGAAGAAGATGATACAGATTCAAATGAGGATTCCCCGCGTGAAGAGAATTGGTTTAAAAAACTTTACCCCAACACGCCTCCAAAGCTTTTGGTTGAAAAAGCTTGATCAAATAGAGTACAATTCTGCTCGTTACTGATTTGATTTTAATCTTAACGAGTCTTGATGTTTTCTTACGATGCTCTTCGAGTGCAGAAAAAGTGGCAGAAGCGGTGGAAAGAGACCGGAATTCATTCCGTTGATCTGACCGGAGACACGCGCAAAAAATACTACAATCTTGTAATGTTCCCTTATCCGTCCGGGGATAAACTTCATATAGGGCATTGGTATAACTATGGGATCGCGGACAGTTGGGGGAGATATATCCGCCTGCAAGGCTACAATGTTTTTGAGCCGATGGGATATGACAGCTTTGGTCTGCCGGCGGAGAATTACGCGGTTTCATCGGGAGTGCCACCTCATGAGAGCACAAAGAAAAACACCGATTATATGACCCTTCAACTGGGCGAAATCGGCACAATGTACGACTGGGACAAAACGGTCATGACTTCTTCTCCGGAGTACTATAAATGGACGCAGTGGGTCTTTTTGCAGATGTACGAAAAGGGGCTGGCTTACAAGAAGGAAGCTCCGGTTAACTGGTGTAACGGATGTATGACGGTTCTGGCCAACGAACAGGTTCACAACGGAAATTGTGAGAGATGCGGTGCCGAAGTTGTTCAGAAAAATCTCAAACAGTGGTTTTTTAATATAAAGTCCTACGCGGATGAGCTTTTAGACCATTCTGGCTTAGACTGGCCGGAAAAGACAAAACTGATGCAGACCAACTGGATTGGGAAGAGTGTGGGGACGGAAATAAGGTTTTTGGTTGAAGCCGAAACGGGCGCGGGCGAGCTTTTTTTCGATGTTTTTACAACGCGCGCGGATACGCTTTTCGGATGTACTTATTGTGTTTTGGCACCGGAGCACGATTTGGTTGATAAAGTTACGACTGAAGACCGAAAAGCCGAAGTTGAGAAGTATGTAAAGGATGCCGGAAAAAAGACCGATATGGACAGGACGGCCGAAGGAAAGGATAAAACGGGGGTTTTTACGGGCAGTTACGCCGTTAATCCCATAAATGGCGAGAAGGTGCCGATATGGGTGGCGGATTATGTTTTGGCTCATTACGGGACAGGCGCGGTTATGGCTGTTCCCGCTCACGATGAAAGGGATTTTGCGTTCGCGAAGAAGCATGAATTGCCGATTATTGAGGTTGTGAGGGGGGAGCGCGCGGAGGGGGAGCGCGCGGAGGCGTCAGCCGGAGCGCGGTCTGAAGGCGATGGACTTCCAGAGGCGTTCGTGGATTACGGAGTTCTTGTGAATTCCGGGGAATTTGACGGACTCTCATCGGAGGAGGCAAAGAAAAAAATAACGGAAAGACTGAAAGAATCGGATTCGGGTGATTTTTGCATAAGTTATAAATTGCGGGACTGGCTTGTTTCAAGACAAAGGTACTGGGGAGCCCCAATTCCCATCGTTCATTGTAAAAAATGCGGAGAAGTCCCCGTTCCTCAGAAAGAACTTCCGGTCAAACTCCCCACGGAAGGAGTTGATTATAAACCGAAAGGCAAGTCCCCTCTCGCATCGGTTCCGGATTTCGTAAACACAAAATGTCCGAAGTGTAGCGGTGACGCGGAGCGCGAAGTCGATACAATGGACACATTTGTATGTAGCAGCTGGTATTTCCTTCGATATTTATCCTCAAAAGACGATGAAAAAGCTTTTGACAAAGAACTGGTGAAGAAGTGGTTTCCCGTGGATATGTATATCGGCGGGCCGGAACACGCTTGCATGCACCTGCTCTATGCCAGATTCGTCCACAAAGTTCTGGTTGATGACAGAAACGCCGAACCGTTTAAGCGGCTTGTTCATCAGGGGTTGGTGACGAAGGACGGAGCGAAAATGAGCAAATCCAAGGGGAATGTTGTAAGTCCGGATGAGTTCGTTGGGAAATACGGAAGTGATGTTTTTAGGATGTATCTGATGTTTATGGGGCCTTTTACGGAAGGCGGCGATTGGAGCGACAAGGGAATCACCGGCATCGCGCGGTTTGCGGACAGATTTTGGAAGTTGATAAATGATGAAGTTGGCGGGGGCGGTGCGGCCGGTGGCGGCGTCGTTTCAGATAAAGATGCGTTAAAAAAGAATCTTCACAAGTTGATAAAGAAGGTTACGGAAGACATCGAAAAATTTAATTTCAATACCGCGGTGGCGGCCTTCATGGAGTTTTTGAATTTTGCTCTAAAGAACGGCGTTGACGAGGAGAGCAAGAAAATTTTATCCGTTCTTATCGCGCCTTTTGCGCCGCATCTGGCGGAAGAGTGCTGGGAAGAATTGGGCGGAGAATACAGTGTTTTTGATCAAGAATGGCCAAAATTTGATCCGGCGTTGGTTGTTGACGATACAATTACAATCGGAGTTCAAGTGAACGGAAAGGTCCGGGGCGAGGTGGAGCTTTCAAATGACGCTCCTCAAGAGGAGGCTTTGCGAATGGCGCGTGAAAATCCGAATGTCTCCAAATATCTTGAAGAAGGCGAAGTCGTGAAGGAAATTTATGTTCCGGGAAGAATTATCGGGTTTGTGGTGAAGGGGTGAGAAGTGGTATAATTAGCTTAGTTTGATACTTTATTCAAATAATCAAAATCACATGAAAACATTTGTATCAATTCTCATTACTGTTATTGTGGTCGCTTTGCTTATTGTAGGGGGCTTCTATTATTGGCAGCAACTACAAACGGATCCCGTGGTTGTGGATTACGAGTTGGAAGAAGAGGAACCGGTTGAGGAAGATGAGCCTGCGTTTGAAGATGAGCCTGCGTTTGAAGATGAGCCTGTTGAGGCAAACGTCTATGAGGACTCCTTTTTGTCGTTTGCGTATCCTGACAATGTTGAACTTACCTTTGAAAGTCCGATGGGCGGGCGCCCGTATTCTCGAGGAATCGAGTTCCTTACTTATGATGCGGATCGGGGGGCGTATGTTTCTACTAAACTTAGCTTGAGCTATATCGTGGCGCTTGGAGAAGATGAAGATTCGGCTTTCGACAGTCCGGAGGCTTTGTTGGCGAACTATGACGGATTCGGACTGGAAACCGAAACATTTTCCGTTAACGGAAGAACTGCCGTTAAGGTGGTGACCGGAGATATGACCGGGGAAACTTTCTTTCTAGTAATTCCCGCGGATGAGTCCGGCGACGCTTACAGATTCAACGGCGTTTCACAAAGTGACGAAGTTGAGGAGATTTTGGAGATGTTTATGCGAACAGTGGAACTTTACAGGTAAAGTCGCGAAGCTCTCTCTGCGAATTTTTTGCAAAAGCCATCCCCGGGGATGTGTTCGTAAACACGTCTGCTGTGGCGTGATCGATCTGTTTATGATATACTTTTACTGTAATTAATCTTCTTTTACTATGGAAAATCAACCTCCTGTGGAATCAAAACCCAAAAAAAATTATGTAAAAAGGGGCGTTTACTGGATAGTAGCTCCGTTCGCGTTGCTAGTTTTTGTGTTTGTTGCTTATGTGGTATTGTCGCCGGCGATGATGGGCAGTTCGGCCTTGGTTGCAGTTAACTATGTTCTGGGATTGTTAGGTCTAATTTCGCTGATAGGAATCCCCGTTGGTGTTGTTGTTGGTATAGTTTATATAGTAAAAGGTTCTAAACAGGGGGACTAGTTTTCTTTGAATCTTCGCTGTTCGGATTTTATCAATCTCTTTTTCCTACAAAACCTCCGCTATCTCCATGAAAGGGGCGGCTTCCCAAGTACTTCGGACCGCGACCACCCTTACTTTTGCGGGGTTGTTTTCGCTGTACTCTCCAAGCCTTTCGACCATTTCGGCTTCGATTCTGTAATTTAAAATCTCCTGATA
>SLNK01000031.1 GCA_007133095.1 Candidatus Peregrinibacteria bacterium
AAAATTTCAGAGGCGAAATCATACCAACTGCAGGCTCCGGAATTTGTTATGTGATATATGCCGAAGGGCGGAAGATCAGATTTTTTTATGAAATTTTTTTTAACTGCGGCAGCCAAATCCTTTGCAAAGGTGGGCGACCCGATTTGGTCCGCCACAATACTCAATTCGTCTCTTGTTTTTGCTAATTTCAATACAGTGCCAACAAAGTCTCTTTCAGGATTACCAAAAAGCCAGGAAGTTCGGATAATATAGTGGCGAGGAGCGTTTTCTCTAACCAGGGCCTCCCCTTTAAGTTTTGATTCTCCGTAAATGTTCACGGGAGAGGGGATAGAGTCCTCCGTGTAGCCGTTTTCATCACTCCCGTCAAAAACATAATCGGTACTGAAGTGAATTAAGATACTTCCGGCTTTTTCACAAAACAAAGCGAGCTTCCCGACAGCTTCGGCGTTAAGCTTGAAAGCTCCCGTGCCGCTTATTTCCGCGTCATCAACGGCGGTGTAGCCGGTACAGTTTATTACGAAATCGGGCTTCAATTCAGATATATATTTCTCCACGGCCTCATAACTGCAAATATCAAGCTCTTCGTGTGAAGGAGAGTAAGGCGAAGAAAAATAAGATCCCAGCAAACCGGATTTACCCAGCAATAAAACTTTCAAGTTCTTTTTTAAGATTAGAGAATTTGACGATTCCGGAATCTTCTTCCGTTCTTTTTTTCC
The DNA here is from genome assembly GCA_007133095.1 of Candidatus Peregrinibacteria bacterium. GTDB lineage: Bacteria > Patescibacteriota > Gracilibacteria > UBA1369 > LOWO2-01-FULL-3 > SLNK01. Next base: position 717 of record SLNK01000031.1, read on the forward strand.
ATTCAACGCCGTCATTTTCCAAAGTTTTTCTGCTTACTACAAGACGCAGAGGGATTCCGATCAAATCTGCATCATTTAATTTAACTCCGGCGCTTTCATCTCTGTCATCGTATAAAATTTCAAATCCCGCGGAGGTCAGTTCTTGATAAAGTTGTTCCGCTTTTTCCTTTACATCGTCATCTTTGCCCAGATGAACAAGATGTACGTGATAAGGAGCGACGCTCAGAGGCCAAACCATTCCTTTTTCGTCCGCCAGAGCTTCAACAATTGAACCCACAAGCCGAGTTGTGCCGATACCGTAGCAACCCATAACAACGGATTTGGATTTACCGTCATTATCGGTAAATTTAAGATTGAAAGCATCACTGTAACGGGTACCGAGTTTAAAAATATTACCGACTTCAATACCCTTTATTTCGCGAAGAGGTTCGTCGCACTTGGAACATTTGAATCCGGTTCCGACTTCCACCAGATCTACAAAATCTTCAATAGTGAAATCTCGCCCCAAATTGACATTTTTAAAGTCTCTTGCGGGCGCATTCGCGCCCGTCACAAAATTCTTAACATTTTTTATAGAATGATCCGCGATAAAAGATATTTTTACGGAGTCCGGCAAATTAACGGGAGAAATAAATCCTTGAACCAGTCCGGCTTTTTTCAGAAGTTCCGGGGAGGCGGGCCGAATCTGCTTCCCAAGATAATTCTCCAGTTTAACTTCGCTTACATTCAAATCTCCTCTTATAACGACTCCGATGAGCCCGGCATCTTCAACTTCATAAACAACGGTTTTCAAAATTTTGTAAGGATCGACATCGTGGGCTTTGGCGTTTTCTTCAACGGAAAAACCTCTTTCAACATCAACTTTTTCCATCGGAAGCTCTTTTTCTTCGGGTTCATCCGGGTCCAAAACTTTTCCTTCCGCTATTTCAAGATTTTGAGCGCCGCCACAGGATTCACAAATTATTATTGTATCTTCACCCGCGGGTGTTTCCACGGAAAATTCATGGGAGAATTTGTCTGAAAACGGACCCCCGGATGCTTCAATCAAATAAGCTTTTAAACCGCATCTTTCAAAAACATTGAAGTAGGCCTGAATAGCCTTTTCGTAATACTCATCAAGATCTTCTTCGGAAACGTGAAAACTGTACATATCTTTCATTCCGAATTCACGACCTCTCAAAAGTCCCGATTTTGCACGGGGTTCGTCACGGAATTTGGTTTGAATTTGATAAACACTCATGGGGAGGTCCTTGTATGACTGGATACATCCGGCGGCCAAAGGAGTTACCGTCTCTTCATGGCTGGGTCCGAAGACGAACTCTTTGTCTCCGGAAGCACGGGTTCTGTACAGAATATCGTCCATCGTTCTTGAACGACCCGTTGTCTCCCATAAATCAATCGGGTGTAATGCCGGCATCAAAATTTCCTGTCCGCCAACAGCGTTCATTTCTTCCCTTATTATCCCGCAAATTTTTGTAAAAACTCGGTGTCCCAGAGGCAGAAGATTGTATATACCGGCTGCAAGCTTATCCACAAAACCGGCCTGTGTAAGGAGTTGTGCATTTTTACTGTCCGCGTCGCAGGGGGGATTGTGTTTTGTTTTGCCGAAAAATTTTGAATATTTCATATGAGGACAATATAAATGCATATCCAAAGAAGGTAAAGCGTCTTTACCCTATCTTGTTGTGGAAAGAGGCCTGGTACTGACTTTTGTGTGCTTTCTTTCTTCGATTTTATCCGTAAGCTTCGCGACCCAATCGGCATTTTCCTTATACCAGTCGAAAGTTTTCGAAATGCCTTCTGCAAAATCAACGGAAGGCTCCCAGCCCAATTCGTTCTTCATTTTGGAAGCGTCTATGGCGTAGCGACGATCGTGGGCAAGTCTGTCATCGACATAAGTTATCAGACTTTCATCCCGTCCCAGAAATTCCAGCAAAAATTTAGTTATTTCCAGATTGGTTTTTTCATTATTCCCACCGATATTATAAGCCTCGCCAATCCGTCCGTTTTCAAGAATAGTGTCTATTGCACGGCAGTGGTCTATGACATAAAGCCAGTCCCGCACATTTTGGCCGTCGCCGTAAACCGGAACGGGCTTGTCTTCGGAAATCAGTCTGAAGAAATAGGGGATCAGCTTTTCGGGGAACTGGTAGGGACCGTAATTGTTACTGCATCTGCTCATGGTCACCCCCATTTGATACGTCTCAAAATAACTGCGAACCAGAAGATCGGCGGATGCTTTGGAAGCGGCATAAGGACAATTCGGGGCGATTGGGGTTTCTTCGGTAAACAGATCATTTGAATCGGTTCCCAAATCTCCGTAAACTTCATCGGTTGAAACTTGGTGGAACCTTTTCACTCCCGTTAATCTGGCGGCCTCAAGCAGGTTGTGAGTTCCAACAATGTTCGTCAAAACAAAAATTGAAGGACCGGTAATACTTCTGTCCACATGGGTTTCCGCGGCAAAGTTAACAACCGCATCAAACTTCTCTTGTTCAAAAAAATTGTTCACAAAATCCTTGTCCGCTATATCTCCCTGAACAAAGTGGACGCGTTTCTCATTAACGATATTTCTAAGATTGTCCAGATTCCCGGCGTAAGTCAGCTTGTCCAGAATATAAATTTCGTCCTCCGGATATTTTTCAAAACGATAATGAACATAATTACTCCCTATGAATCCCGCACCGCCTGTTATCAATATTTTCATGATTTTTAATTATTAAGGTTTAAAAATATAGCTCTATTTGGAAACATATTCAATAAATTCATCCAAATCGTAAATGTAATCTTCCGGAACATATTTAACCGATGATATCGCCAACAGAACCGCGTCCGGAGAAAATTCATAAAAATCTCTGAAACACATGTCATTCATCAAAATTGCGTCGTCGGGACCGTTAAGCTCAAATTCATTCCATTTTTCGCCATCATGAAGCCGTGCCTTCACCGTGCCTTTCTGGCAAATATAAATCTTCTTTTCATGTTTAACCGCGTGACCTCCGCGGGGCAAAGAAACATCCGTCAGGTAATAAATTCTCTTAACCGGCCAATCGATATAATCCTCAACCTCAAAAGGAGTCAAAGTGCCTCTTTCATCGCTGAAGCTTTTCAACTTTATCCGCTCCAATTTGGACATCGCAAAAATCTTTAAGAAATACTTCTCTGCTTTTGTTCTTCCTCGTAAGCCTCCAAAATATCTCCTTCCTGAACATCTCCGTCGGTTAGAAAGAATTTTATTCCGCACTCATTGCCCTGTTTGAGTTCGGTAACGGTTTCATCCACCTTTCTAAGAGAGTCAATCCGGCCAGTGCCCTCAACTTTATCCTGATCTTCTTCGTCCACGCCTCGTATAATTCTGACTTTTGCTTTACTGACAAGCTTCCCGCTCGTGATTCTGGCTCCCAAAATAAATTCTTTCTTTTTGGATAAGAAGATTTTTTTAACTTCCGCACGGCCCAGCACATTTTCCACAACTTCCGGTTCCAGCAATCCGCTCAGAATTCTTTTTACATCTTCAATCAAGTCATAAATAACTTTGTATTTCTTCACTTCAACACCTTCACGTTCGGCAATCTTCCCGACATACGGAGAATCGAAGTCCGTATGGAAGGCGACAACCAGCCCTCCGCTGGCGGATGCCATCATAACGTCGGATTCCGTTATTGTACCGGCGGCCGTATGAATAATCTTTATCGCGACCTCTTCGTCTTTTATTTTTTCCATGGCCTGTCTCACAGCTTCAAGGGATCCCTTCGCATCGGCTTTGATTATCAATTTCAAAACTTTATCGGATCTGACTTTAGATATGAGCATATTGGAGGCGGACATCTTTTCCGCATATTCTTTTTTATTCATCAGGTTTATTTCCTCGGCTCTCATTCTTGCCGCCTTTTCATTTGTTACAACCTGCAGAATGTCTCCGCTTTTTGGAGTTTCGCTCAAACCGGCAATAAGGACGGGAGTGGAAGGCCCCGCAACTCGCAAATTTTTACCTGTATGATCCTTCATCAGCTTAACTCTTCCATAAGTGTTTCCCACAATCACGCTGTTCGATATTTTCAAGGTCCCCGTATTAATCAAAACTGTCGCTACGGGCCCCAAGCTATGATCAAGATGTGCTTCAACCACGGTACCAATGGCCTCTCTGTCGGGATTGGCCTTAAGCGTGAGCATTTCAGATGTAAGAAGAACCATGTCCAACAGATCGTCAATTCCTTCGCCTTTCAATGCGGAAATAGGAACCATAACGGTATCTCCGCCCCAATCTTCAGGTTGAAGTCCGTGTTCCGCAAGCTCGGCTTTAACTTTGTCCGGAGCGGCCTCCGGCTTATCCATCTTGTTTATGGCAACGATAATCGGAACGCCCGCATCCTTTGCGTGATTGATAGCTTCTATGGTTTGCGGCTTAACTCCCTCGTCCGCGGCCACAACCAAAATCGCGATATCGGTAACTTTTGCTCCGCGCGCCCTCATGGAAGTAAAAGCTTCATGACCGGGAGTATCTAAAAATGTAATTTCCTTGTCCTTGTTTGTAACCTGATAAGCCCCGATGTGCTGGGTAATCCCACCGGATTCTCCCTCCGCGACTTTCGTATGTCTGATCGAATCCAGAAGTTTTGTTTTTCCGTGATCAACATGACCCATAACACAGACAACAGGGGGTCTTTCTTCCAAAAGGGAAGAATCATCCTCCTTTATAAGGTTTGAAATATCTCCGGACAAAAGCTCCTCGGCTCCCGCGACCCCGCGCAGCCTCTTTAATTTTATGCCAAGATCATCAGCGATAATCTGAGCCGTATCAAAATCAATTTGTTGATTTATATTTGTAAGAATTCCGTTTTTCATCAGCTCCCCGATAATTCTCGCCGCACTAACGCCGGTCTTCTCTGCAAACTCTTTCACAGCAATAGATTCCGGAATTTCCACAAATGCGCCCTTCGCTGGCGCTACGGGCGCTTTGTCCTGCCCCTCTTTAGCGGCCGCCTTCGACTTAAGATCCTTTCCCGCGGTTTTCTTTCGCTGGCTTTTAATTATTTCCCTTTCACGCTCCTCCGCCAGCATTTCGTCATAAATCTCCGCGATGTCCCCGGGTTCCGCGTCAGCATCGTCATCGCCGGTATTCGTAAGCTCACTTTCCACAAGCTCCGCGATCTCGTCATCAATCGTTCTGGCTTTCGGAGACAACTCAAACCCCATCTCAATTATCTTGGCCTTGAGATCCTTCGGCTCCATGTTCAATTTTTTCGCCAAATCGGTCAAATTCATAAAGAGGACATAAACACAATAAAAAGCATAGGCAGTCTACGGAAAAAGAGTTTTAATGTAAAGTAAAAGGTTATACATTGAAAACATGGAGATTTTAGCGATCACAATCAGTATTTTGAGTCTGGCGATAATCGGTTTTCTGATTTATCGATTGAATAAGGAAACAGGGGGCGAAAAGGACGAGAAGATGTTTTTTGAGTACATTGAATCTTTGCGAAAAGAGATAAGGGAGAGTGGGGTGGAGAATCGGAAGGAAACACAGGAAAAGCTGGACCGAATTCACGACAGGCTCGCAAAGGGACTGGAACACTCCTCAACGACGCTTCAGCAACAGTTCGCAAGAAGCAGTAAACTGATAACGGAGGTCACGGAGAGGCTCACAAAACTGGATGAAACAAACAAACAGGTTTTGGGCTTTTCGGAGAAAATGCAAAGTCTGGAAAATATTCTTAAAAACCCTAAGCAAAGGGGAATTCTTGGGGAATATTTTTTGGAAACTCTATTGGGACAGGTTCTACAACCGAATCAGTATTCCATGCAGTACGCGTTTAAGAACGGAGAAACCGTGGACGCCGCTATTTTTGTCCGTGACAAGGTGATTCCCATAGACGCAAAGTTCTCGCTGGAAAAATACAATATGATAATGGAGGAAAAAGACGAGCAAAGGCGTGAAAAACTGGAGAAAGAATTCAAAATAGACATAAAGAACAGAATAGACGAAACCTCCAAATACATACGCCCGGATGAAAACACAACGGACTTCGCTTTCATGTTCATTCCGGCGGAGGGAGTTTATTACAATCTGCTAGTATACAAGGTCGGAAGTACGGGAGTCAACGCGCATGATCTGGTGGAGTACGCCTTCAAGAAACACGTAATAATCGTTTCGCCAACGTCATTTTTTGCTTATCTGGAAACAGTTTTGCAGGGACTGAAGGCTCTGAAGATGGAGGAATCGATAAAGGAAATTGTGAAGAAAGTGGGGGATTTGGGTCGCCACATGAACAGCTATGAAGACAACCTTCAAAGGATGGGCAAGAGTTTGGGGACAACCGTGAACATGTACAACAGCGCGTACAAAGAATTCGAAAAAATCGATAAAGATGTTTACAAAATAACCGAAGGGGAAGGCGGAGGCGGCGCCGAGGCGTTGATTGTGGACAAACCGAGTTCAGAAGTATAATATTCAACCGCCAAATATTTTCTAATCACAAATAGCATGGGAGTAAAATCAAAAGTATTGGTGCCGGTTGTCCTGGTTGTGCTTGTTGTGGGAGCCGTAATTTTACAAACTCAAACGGATTTGTTTAAGGGACAATTAAGATTGGATACTCCGAATACGGAAAGAGATGCAACGGAGACAACAGAACAAAGACCAATATCTAGAGCGGGGGAAGCGGAATTGCTACCGAATTTAAGTGCTTCTCTGGAAATGATAGTGCCAGAGGATCCGGAAGGAGATTTGATTTTTGATGTAACGATAGAGAACCTGGGGCCTGGCGTCATAACAGGAGAAACTCCGTACACTTACGCATTATTGTTGAACGATGTCGAAGTGTTCAGAAACACGGACTCATACACAAGCATGGACGCCGGCGACGCGATAAGTTTCCAATACCCGGTTTCCCGTGTGATGTATCAATACCCTGACAGCGGAACCGCCGGTCTGATAGTCGATACGGAAAACGTCCTCACAGAGGTTACAAAAACCAACAACACCGCCGAAGCGCAGTACGTTTATTAGGGATGTGATAAGAAGGAAGTTTTTACGCGTTATACTTTTCAAGTATTTCTATTGCACGTCTTACAAAAAGGGTCACGGCCTCAACATCCTTTTCCCGTCTTATCCGATCCAAATCTGAATTATATGCGGCGATATGCGTATCAAATTCAGCGACCGCTTCAGGATCGCTAAGTTGCAAAATCAGTTCAGCACCTTTATCCCCAGCCACACCCTCACGGGCCTTTTCTACATAGGTTCGCGCCCTGCCTACATTTTCCACTCCCCTGATTTCCAGACTGATAATGACCGTATTAAGCAGATTTCTTGCAATGTCACTGCTTAAACCACGATTTTTCAACTCATCTCTGGTAAATTGCATAACTCTTTCGATTTCTTCCGTTGAATAGCGCATCGCATCGGGAGAGGGAGCCCCCGGATGGTTATTACGGTTTTCTGCAATTTCGTTATATTTTTCTGTGCCCATAATATTTTTTTAATTGTTACATCCATCACCAATCCTATTCAGCAAGTAACTTTTTAACACGAATGGGGCGTATTTGTCAAGTTAAGGGGGTGTTTCATACGACTTGCCTGTATTTCCGATACAAAAGATCCGCAAACTCATCGGGCGCGGCTGTTAGCTTTAGTTCGCAATTCGGCGGTTCCGCTTGAACTATTTTCGTTGCCGCAAACTCATCGCAATTTTCGTTCTTAATCAGCCCGTTATGAGAGAATTCGTGGTGGGCTTTGCAAAGCGGTTTGAGGGATTGATGATTTTTGCTGTGCATGAATCGGTCTGTATGGTGGAGATGTTCGGCGGGCCTGTTGCAGTTGTTGTAGGCGCACTTGCCTCCTGTTTTGGTTAGGATCGCACGCTTTTGATACGCGTTGATGTAGCGGGAAGCCTTGACCTCACCGCCGGAGAAGCCTCTCGCGCGTTTGACACTTTCAAGTTTACGCGGACTCGCACTCCTGACGATTTTATCACCGGTGACAGATTTGACATTCGCAAGTTTACGCAGACTCGCACTTCTGACGATTTTATCACCGGTGACACATTTGACATTCGCAAGTTTACGCGGACTCGCACTCCTGACGATTTTATCA
>SLNK01000019.1 GCA_007133095.1 Candidatus Peregrinibacteria bacterium
ACCATTATCTGCACGACCGCCGTTTCTTCCTTCTCCATTTTGGAAAAAACATTTGTTAGAGAATTTAAGGGGTCGTTTTCAACTGTTTTGTAGGTCCTTAGTGGGAAATACGGAAGCTTTTGGGTAAACACATAAAATCCTTTAAGCTTATTTTTCTCCAAAATGTGATCGTATTTATCCATCGGCTCTATTTCCGCGTCCGGATAATATGACGTTATCTGTTTTTCTATTATTTCTTGATAATACTCTGGCGTGGTGACGTAAAAATCCAGAACCTTGTTGTGCGCCACAAGCTCAAACGAAAAAATATTACTCTTCAATATTCTTGTTTTGATGCTGTTAAACAGATTGAGTCTGCTTGTCGTATGTAAATTCCGAAAGAGCTGTGCCATTACCGATATCTTCTCCCTGAAATCTTTTTCTGTATCCCTTTCACGGTCCTTGGGCGATTCCTCTCTGGGCATTGTTATTCTCAGAAAAATCAGCTTTTTTGATTCTTTTGATCTGTGCCAGAATCTTGCCACGTGAAGAGTTATGTACAGCACAAATATCAGAACCGCCACTATCAATAGAATGAGGAGGGCTGAATTATTGATTACATACTGCCAAAGTGCCGATATCATTTTTGTTTTTTATTTTGCTTTAACTATCAGAGTATTTTAGCAGAAAATCCTCTTTTAAACAAGGCTTTGGAGTTTTTCAATGGGTACTCTTTTTTGCTCGGTGGTGTCTCTGTTTCGCAGAGTAACTTGATTGTCTTCAAGTGTATCGAAATCCACCGTAATGCAATACGGAGTCCCTATTTCATCCTGTCTTCTGTATCTTTTCCCTATAGCGCCAGCTTCATCATATTCCACATTGAAGTCTTCCTTGAGAGTGTCGAAGATTTTTTTCGCGACCTTTATCAGCTCCGGCTTTTTCATAAGCGGAAAAACCGCGACACGGATTGGTGCTATTTCAGGAGAAAATCTCATTACCGTACGTTTTTCTCCGTCTATTTCGTCTTCGTCATATGCGTCAATCAACGTTATTAAAACACTTCGATCCAGCCCGAATGAAGGTTCTACGACGTGCGGTACATATTTTTCGTTTGTTACGGGATCCATGTATTCCATTTTTTCACCGGAAAATTTTTGATGCTGGCTTAGGTCGAAACATCCTCTATATGCCAAGCCCATCAGTTCTCCCCATCCGAACGGAAATTTGTATTCTATATCGAACGTCATTGTGGAATAGTGTGACAATTCATCGTCTTCGTGCTCCCTGAATCTCATATTTTTTTCTTTTATTCCCATTTTTAAATACCAGTCCCAGCATTCTTTTTTCCATTTGTCGAAACACTTTTTAATTTCACTTTTATCCGCCGGTGAGACAAAATATTCAATTTCCATTTGTTCAAATTCCCTTGTTCTGTAAGTAAAATTCCCCGGTGTTATCTCGTTCCTGAATGCTTTTCCTATTTGAGCTATCCCAAAAGGGACCTTTCTTCTGCAGGTTTGAACAACATTTTTAAAATTAACAAAAATTCCCTGTGCCGTTTCCGGCCTTAGAAACACCATGGATGCCGTTTCTTCCAGAACACCCTGATGCGTTTTAAACATAAGATTAAACGCTCTCGCTTCCGTAAAATTTTTCTTTCCGCATTTAGGACATTTCAAGTCGTTTTCTTTTATTATTTTGCTAACTTCTTCCAAAGATTTACCCGCAGCCACTTCCACTCCCAGTGCATCCTCTATTAACTTGTCTCCTCTTACTCTTTCTTTGCAGCTCTTGCAATCCATAAGTGGATCGGCAAAATTACTTACGTGTCCGGATGCCTCCCAGACCTTAGGATTCATTAATATTGATGAATCCAATCCCACTACATCGTCTCTCTTTTGAACAAAACTCTTCCACCAAAAATCTCTGACATTTTTTTTAAGTTGCGCTCCGTATGGACCGTAGTCCCATGTATTCGCAAAGCCTCCGTATATATCCGAGCCCGGGAATATAAACCCTCTTCGTTTACATAAAGCTACTATGGTTTCCATCTGTGTTTTATTTTCTATTTTTCCCATTTTCACTGTCTAAAAGTATTGTTACGGGCCCTTCATTTATCAGCTCTACCGACATCATCGCTCCAAATTTTCCCGATTCAACCTTCAGCCCGGTCTCTCCCAATTTTTCCAGAAATTTTATGTATAGCGGCTCTGCTATTTCGGGCCGTGCTGCTTCTGTAAAATCCGGTCGTCTCCCCTTGTTGCAAGAAGCATATAACGTAAATTGCGAAATTACCAGTATTTCTTTTTTCCCGTCCAAAGTAGATTTTTCAAAGCATTTTTCTCCCTCCCCGAATAGCCTTAAATTGCATATTTTGTCACGAAGGTATTCAATGTCCTTTTCTTCGTCTTTGTGGGTTATTCCTAAAAAAACCAGTAGCCCCTCTTTTATTTCCCCTTCCACCTTTCCCTCTATTTTGACCCGGGCCTCTCCGACTTTTTGTATAAGGGCTTTCATACTCTATTTATTGTTTTCTTTCTGCTTGTTTTTCCAATCCAGCAATGCGTTTGACAGCACATTTATAAAGGATTCGGCGGTCTTGTGGCTCATGTTTACCCTGCTGACAACCTTTATAAGTGGTTCTCCAGCGTTGGGGACCGAGTAGCCCATGTCTATGATGCACTCATTGCTGTTGAAATGTACCGATATGGCATTTGTATAAACGCCGGCCTCAAGCGCTTCCGAAACCTTTACTTTGTACTTTTTTTCATTAGTCATGATACGGGGTTTTATGAATTAAACACTAAAAAGTTAGCATGTTGTCGCCTTCTCAACAACACATATTTACAGATTATCTTTTCCTTTCTTCAACGGAATATTTGATTATTTGCTATTTGATGAAAAAGTATTAACCATGAGTGATTTTAAAAATATAAATTTGGATTTTATTGAAATGGACGCGAACACCCGCAGATTTTTTGTAAAAGGAAAGAAGCTTCCGTTGAGGAATAAGGAGTTTTCTTTACTCTATTATTTTATTGAAAACATGGGGAAGGTTTTGAGTCGAACTCAGATTTTGGAGGATGTTTGGGATCGAAATATTATTTGTCCCACCAACACTGTAGATGTCCATGTAAGTAACCTGAGACGAAAGCTCAAGCCTCACGCTGACAGAGAATGTATAAAAACCGTCCATTGTATCGGTTATATTTTCGATCCTTATGATAATAGTTATTAAATAGGAAACCATTTTGGCAAGCCTTACAAGTCCAATTCTTTGCGATAGTTTGTAAATCTTTCTATACTCCGCTTGCGGGTTTGTTTTTAAATCTCTCACTCCTTTACTATGCAAAATTCCAATTTTAATTTGACGGAGACGTTAGTCGAGCTTGACGGTATCGTTAATAACTTACTTCTCCTTTTGTCTGACAAGGAGAAATTTGTTATACGAAAACGTTTTAATCTTGACGGTAAAGGAAGACGCACTCTTGAAGAAGTCGGGCAGGAGTTTGCGGTAACGCGTGAACGGATCCGGCAGATAGAGAAGAACGCTCTAGCAAAGATGAAGCGGAATGTTTTCAATACTTCTCTTAAAGATCTTCATCTTCAGACTCTTTCTGTTGTAAGGGGCCATGGAGGTTTAATACGAAAAGATAGTTTAATCACGAATTTGGTGAGAGATCTGGTCCCCCGAGATAAATTTAAAAGAGGATCGATGGATCTTGCTCTGAATTTACATGATGAGATCGGTTTTGTGGGAAATACAATAAATTTCTACCCCTATGCCCGGGAGCAGAACATCCATGATTTTTCACTAAAGTCCATGTCCGACCAGATGCTAAACCAGATGCGAAAGTATGGCGACGCGAGACCTCTTGAGAAGATTCACAGCGACCTCCAGCCTGTTTTGACTGATTTTAATTTCGGCGTAAACGGACTAAGATCTTTGGTTCACATTGATAAAAGGATGACTCTGCTGGACAACGATCTTATTGCTTTGGTCGAATGGAGACATATAAATCCCCGAACTCTGCGGGACAAAATTCTTTATGTTCTTCGAAATCACAAAAAGCCGGTGCATTTTGGAGATATAGCTAAAAAAATTGAGGAGAACAATTTTGATAATCGTTCAATAAATTTACAGGCTGTTCACAACGAACTGATAAGACACGACCAATTTGTTCTTATAGGCAGAGGCATTTATGCTCTTGCCGAATGGGGATATGAAAGCGGTACGGTTGCCGATGTAATCGAGGCCATTTTGAAAGAGAAAAAGGAACTTTCCCAAGATGAAATAGTTGATATTGTTCTGAAGAAAAGGCAGGTCAAAAAAATTACGGTTGTTCTTGCGCTTAAGAACAGTGAGAGATTTACGCGATTGGGACGAAAACACTATCGGCTCAAATCTTAACAAATTCCTCCTTGTTCGCTTTGTATTCTTTCTTAAGTTCCGCTCTTTTGTCGTTTATGTCCTTTATGCTGAGATTTCTTGTCTGAGCGTATAGCTTCCTTTTCGCCTTTTTCATTGTTCTGAACGCCATCTTATTACTCTTATTTACGGCCAGTATTTCTTTTGCAACTTGTATGGCTTTATCGTATTTTTTTAGTTTCATCAATGTGTCCAAATGTTTTGATCCACCATAAACAAACTCGCTTTTTTGAGCGCTTGCGGTTTGACGTCTTCTTTTCGCAATTTCCTCCGCTAATTTCAGCACCAGAGGGTTTTTTTTATCTATTTCCCCCAGTTCCTTTATGAAATTCTCGATAGCGTCAAATTTTTTGGATTTCAATAATTCCCCTTTTTCGTTAATTTTTTTTCTGATCAATTTTGCTCTGAATTGGTCCGTTAGATCTCTGACCAGCTTGCTTCCGGGATTATTCATTTCCAAGGAAACCAATTCCTCCAAAAGAAGATCCGGATGCTTGTTCAGGATTTCATTAAATCGGTTTGTCTGTCTGCTTATAAATTCTTTCTTTTGCTGCTCTACTTTCTCCACGTAAGCTTTCTGAACCCTCTCGTATTCTTTTTTTGAATGCTTGTTATTCGGATTGATTCTCAAAAGCTCTTTCAAAAGCTTGAGTGCTTCCGCGTACTTCTCTTCCTTGTAAAGAGCTTTAACGGTTTTGAGTTTTTCATTTATAAGTTTTTCATTTTCGCCGGCTACGGTTTCTTCAATTCTTTTCTTTAGTTTTTCAAAAACTTTATGCCCGGGATTTTCGTCCAAGATTGATATGCAAAGATTGTGCGCCTCTCTGTACCTTTTATCCGTTATGAGCCGTTTTACTTTCTTCTCTACTTGTGTGAGATAGGCGGAATTATTCAATTTTTTGTTTTGTTTCTATTTTATTACGTTTAGATTATACCATAAAATACTGCCTCCTTTCAATTCTGGGAGCCTTCAACCCGGGAATTAGATTAGAGGCTTTTTATTTCTTCTTTTATCCTGGCGATGGATGCCTTTGTTTCTTTTAGGCGTTCTTGCTCCTTGCCAACGAGCTCTTTTGGAGCCTTATCAATGAACCCCTTACTGTTTAATTTTTTTTCGATAATTTTCAAGAAGGACTCTTTTGCTTCCAGTTCTTTTTTTAGACGGACCATTTCTTGTTCCGCATCGACCATTGCGTCCAGGGGGAGATAAATTTTTGTTTCCTTGAGAATTATCGCTTTGGAATTTTCCGGCTTTTTCATCGTTTCTTCCACAATAAGCGTTTCCAATCTCGCCAGTCTCATTATGGGCTCTCTGTTTTTATCTATTTCTTCACTGTATTTGCCGCCGTGAATAAATGCTCTTATGTATTTACCTGCTTCAACCCCCATTTCTGCGCGGCAGCTTCTAATTCCGGTTATTATTTCGTGTATGAGTTCCATTGATTCCGCTTCTTTCTTGAATACCAGTTTTTTGTTGTGTTCCGGCCAGTTCTCCCCTATCAAAAGTGTCTTTGAAGGCGAGGCATGCTCCCATAATTTCTCCGTCACAAAAGGAACAAACGGATGCAACAGTTTTAAAACGTTTCTAAGTACGAATATCAAAACGTATGGATTCTTATACTCCCCTTTCGAAATTTCCAGATACCAGTCGCAATATTGTTTCCATATAAATTCGTATATTTTTGTACCGGCTTCGGAAAATTTATATCCGTTCAGGTCCGAATCAACTTCTTTTATAAGTTGTTGAAGTCCGGTCAATATCCACTTATCCGCAAGAGATTTTACCATCTCCGGCTGAAATTCTTTTTTCAGATCCTCGTCAGATACGTTCATGAGCGCAAAACGCGCCCCGTTCCAGATTTTGTTTACAAAATTTCGATATCCCGCGATTTTTTCTTCATATAGGCGCATATCGTTTCCCGGCCCGCTTCCTATCATAAGGCTTAGTCTTACCGCATCCGTGCCGTATTTTTCTATCATTTCCAGGGGGTCAATGCATGTCTCCGGTCTGGACTTGCTCATTTTTTGTCCGGTTCTGTCCCTGATCAATCCGTGCAGGTAAACCGTGTGAAACGGAATTTCATTTAACGCGTAATTAGTCATCATTATCATCCTGGCAATCCAGAAAAACAGGATGTCATATCCCGTTTCCATAACCGATGTAGGATGGAAATATTTAAGGTCTTCGGTTTCTTTGGGCCATCCCAGCGTGGAAAAAGTCCAAAGGCCTGAGGAAAACCATGTGTCCAGTGTGTCGGGATCTCGTTTCCACTCTTTCTTCCCGCATTTTTCGCATTTTGAAGGCTTTTCCTTCGATGCTTGAGGGTGTTCACAACCCTTGCAATACCAAACGGGAATTCTGTGCCCGAACCAAATTTGCCTGGAAATACACCAATCGTGCAAATTGTTCATCCAGTGAAAATATGTTTTTTTAAATCTTGAGGGAAGAATTTTTATTTCTCCTTTTTCAACCACCTCGATGGCTTTTTCTTTTATCGATTTTTTTGTTCCGCCGTCCTTTATTACCGGTTTATCGACATCAATAAACCACTGTTTGGAAATAAGCGGTTCTATTGAACTTCCACATCTGTAGCAAACCGATAAATTGTGTTTAAAATCTTCTATTTTTTCTATCAACCCCATCTTTTCCATATCTCTGACCATTGCTTTTCGGCATTCCAATGTGGTCATGCCTGCATATTTCCCACAGTTGTTTTTCATTCGTCCTTTTTCATCTATGACAGATTTTGATGGGACATTGTGTCTCTCCGCTATTTCGAAATCCGCAAAGCTGTGAGCCGGCGTTACTTTTACGGCTCCGGATCCAAATTCCGGATCCACCGCATCATCCGCCACTACAATCACTTCAAATTCTCCCAAAACTCCGGGTATCTTATATTTTTTGCCGACCATGTCTTTGTATCTTTTGTCTTTTGGATGGACTGCGACCGCTGTGTCTCCCAATTTTGTTTCCGGCCTTGTTGTTGCCAGGGTGAAAGGCCCGTATTTTATCCAATACAATTTATCGTTTTTCTCCTCGTATTCAACTTCGTCGTTGGCCAGAGTTGATTCGCATCGCGGGCACCAGTTCACTATTCTGTTGCCTCTGTATATAAGTCCGTCCTCATACATTCGTATAAAGACCTCGTTTACGGCGTCACTTAATCCCGCGTCCATTGTGTATCTTTCCCTTGTCCAATCACAACTCGCGCCCATTTTTCTTATTTGGTTGCGGATTGTATCGCGGGAATTTTCTACATATTTTTTAACCTCTTTCAGAAATTCGGTTCTGCCCAGATCGTATTTTGTTTTCCCTTTTTCCTCAATTAATTGTTCAACTTTGTTTTGAGTCGCGATTGATGCGTGGTCCGTTCCGGGAAGCCAAAGAGCAGGAACTCCTTTCATCCTTTGATGTCTGATCATTATATCTTCTATCGCCAGCATTACGGCGTGTCCCAAATGCAGGACTCCCGTTGCGTTTGGAGGAGGCATAGATATGGTGAAGGGCTTCTTGGAGTGATCAATTTTCGGGGTAAAAAGCCCGCTTTTTTCCCAACTTTTGTATATTTTGTCTTCGTACTTTTTCGCCTCGTATGCAGGTTCTATTTTGAACTTCATTCCAATTTAATTATTTTCTGTGTGATTCTATCAGAGTTGAGCGAATAGTGACAAACTTAATTTTGAGGCATGCGGTTCGTTGACATTGATGCCCCGTTAATCTATAATTTGAAGAGGTTTATTTATTTTTGAATATGGCTGACACGTCACAAGAAAGAAGAGAAAAAATTTTTGCTCCGCGTGAGGAGATGCCGGAAAGACAAGATCAAATTGAGACGGGCGTCCAATCGGGAGTTGATTTAAGAGTGGGGAAGGAAGTTTCCGAACGTGTAAGAACGGTGGAAGGCGTGGAAG
>SLNK01000062.1 GCA_007133095.1 Candidatus Peregrinibacteria bacterium
AATTGTGACGAATCTTGATTATCTTAAACTAAGGTGCGGGGCTTTTATGTTCCATCCTTATCTTGAGCTTGGGGAAGCTTTTATTTCTGAAATCGATAGGATTTTGCTGGTTTTGGAATCGGAAGACAGAGATGATTTTTCTAAACGTGAAGATTGCAGAACATCTTTTGTTAGAATTTATGTTTTTTCAAAAATTTTGAAACTTGAAAATGATTTGTTGAAACTGAAAAATGATTTTTTCCCGATTAACAACGATAGAAGGGTTTATATGAAGGAAATTGCTCGACGCGTCGAGGCAATTCTTAAAAGTTTTTCCGATAAAAGGATTGCTCCGGATGTTGATATGAAGGAATTTAATGAGTTTTTTGGGATTGTTTATAAGTTGTTGGGGGAGATTGTTAAAATTGCCCGAAAGTCCATAAGTAACCGAATTCCGCAGAAGGAGAGGTTGCAAAGACGGAAAGAGGCCGAAAAAGAGATATACAGCAGATTGAATTCAATAAATTTTCCGGAGGTTTACGGCAAAGCTTCTTCTGTAAAATAGTTTTCAAATCTTGTTATTTTTCCTATAGTATGCGATAATATGATTTGGAGAATAATAAAAATTAAAATCAATATTTATGGGTTTTCATCACATACCGATAGGGGAGGATTATCCGGAAATAGTTAATGTTATTGTTGAAATTCCCAAGGGGGGCAATAACAAGTATGAATATGACGAAAAACTGGATTTGATAAAGCTTGATAGGGTTTTGTATTCCCCGGTTTTTTATCCTGTCGATTACGGGTTTGTTCCTCAAACAAGAGAGGAGGACGGAGATCATATGGATATTATGGTCATAACGAACAGTCCAACTTTCCCCGGGTGTCTTTTAAGAGTTACGCCAATCGGGGTTTTGCGGATGTCCGATGATCAAGGAAGGGACAGTAAAGTTTTGGCGGTTCCTTTAAACACTCCTTATTTCTATGAGGTAAACAGTCTTGATGATCTGCCACGACATACTTTGAAAGAGATTGTGCATTTTTTTGAGCAATATAAATCTTTGGAAGAAAAAAAAGTTGTTATAGACAGGTGGGGGAGCAGAGAAGACGCTATGGAGATGATCAGAAAATCTCATGCGAAATTTAAGGAAGAAGGATGAATAAACATCTGCCACAAACTGCGGGTAAGTTGATGACGGGTCTTGTTCCGGTTGTTGGAATTGATGCTCGGATAGGGGAGGTTGCGGAGATGTTGTACAGAGAAGCTAAAGGTCTTGAAACAATCGCATATATTTTTGTTCTAAAAAAGAACAAAATTCTTGCCGGAGTTATTTCCGTGAAGGATGTTTTCAGATTGAATCCGAACAGAAGGGTCAGCTCTCTTGTAAAGGGGCAGAAAATCTTTTCCGTCAGATCCCATACGGATCAGGAGCATGTTGTCCGTATTGCTTTGAAACATGGGATTAAATCTGTTCCGGTTATTGATAAAAGGAGGAAGTTTCTTGGGGTTGTTACGCATAAAACAATTCTGAAGATTATGGAAGCCGAGCATATTGAGGATTTATTGATGGGTGCCGGTATTACCGCAGGAAAGGATGAGAAATCCTATGAGAATTTTGTAAGGTTGTCCTCTGTAAATCAATTTAGGAAGAGGTTGCCGTGGCTTGTTTTGGGACTGTTGGGGGGAATAGTGACGGCATTCGTGGTTAATTTGTTTGAGGAATCTTTAAGGGAGGAGATCATTTTTGCTTCTTTTATCCCTCTGGTCGTTTACATTGCCGATGCGGTTGGAGTGCAAACTCAGACTATTTTTATAAGAGCGATGGTTGTGGACAAAGGGTTGAAAACTGCCGCTTATTTTAAGAAAGAGGGAATTGTTACTTTGGGATTGGCTATTTGTTTGGGGCTTATGATAGCCGCGATAACAATAGTTTGGCAGAAATCGGAAATATTGGGACTGGTTATCGGGCTTTCCGTTTTCAGTACCATTGTTATTTCTTCCTTGGTGGCGATTCTGATGCCTTGGTTTTTCGATAGAATAAAGATTGATCCTGCTGTAGCAAGCGGTCCTTTCGCCACGGTTATAAGGGATATCACAAGCTTGATGGTTTATTTTGGAATTGCCAATTTGTTGTATTTCAGAGTGTTTTCTTGAAAAAGCCTTCTAGTTAGTGTTAAATACTGATTGAATATTTTATGCTTATGTTTGATAGACGTTATTTTCTGGGCGGGGTTGTAGTTCTTTCTTTGGTTATTGTTTATGTTGTTTTTTCGATATTTATTTTCAGCGGAGATTTTGTTTACAGGATTTATACCAATGTGATTGGAGGAAGTGATGCTGAGGTTGTTGAGGAAGTGAAAATTGAACATGCCGAAGAAGCTTTGATTGCTTCCGAGGGAGTGTTTTTTGAAAAAGATAATCCTTTTAAGGATTTGCCTTTGAGTCACAAGGATGCGGAGGCCGTTATCGCTCTTTATTATAGAGGGATTTTGACTGGTTATTCCGATAGAACTTTCAGGCCGGACAGAAAAATTAACAGGGCAGAGTTTACTAAAATTTTGATAGAGGCTACCAATGTGGATTTTTCTTTGATTGACGGGTCGAATTTAAATAATTGTTTCACCGATGTCAGGGATTTGGCGGGCCAGTGGTTTGCTCCTTTTGTTTGTGCCGCCAGGTACAAAAATTGGATTGATGGGTATGGAGATGGATATTTCAGGCCGGAGAGGAATATCAATAAGGCTGAAGGATTGAAAATTGTTTTGCTCTCTTTTGGATTTACCGTTCCGGAGCCGCAGACAGTTTCCGTTATGCCTTATCAGGATATTTCGGAAGGATCTTGGTATGCGGGATTTGCCAAGGTGGGGAAGGAAAATCAAATCGTTCCCGATGAGGGTTATTTTAATGGGGGGTGGCAGTTGACTCGTGCGGATGTTGCAGGGATGGTGTATAGGGCAATGCGTGCAAAGGGACTTTTGTAAAAAAATCTTCAAATATTGTGTTTGACATTTTTGTGTTATCCAGTAAATTGAAATTGTATTTATGTCTTGATCGATATTGAAGAATTTTAAGAGTTTGGGATGTTTTATCAGGTTAAATCAAATCAATTGCTGTTAATAAATCTCATTAAAAGAAAATTTTGGTAACCGGGCGTTCTCTCGTTGTTGCGAGGGATGTAGTCTCAAATAAATTCTTCAGTAAGGCGGGGCAGAGTTAATTAAAATAATATGTGGTTATCAATTTTATTGGGCCTTGCGGGGCTTGCTGCCGGTGTCGGTGCCGGTTATTACTACCGTAAAAATCAAATAGAAAAGAAAAACAAAGATTTGGTTGAGGAATCGGAAAAAATTCTCTCCGATGCGAAACTTAAATCCAAGGAGATTGTTTATAATGCCAGAAATGAGGCATTGCGATTACAGGAGGAAATCAAGAAAGAAGAGCATGAACTCCAAAAAAAGTTGCACGAGAGGGAGGGACGTTTGATGAAAAAAGAAGAAGGTCTGGATAGTAAGAGTGAGGAAATTGAGAAGGTTAAGGAAGAGTTGGAGGATAAAATGAATTCTGTCAGACAGTTGCGTGAGGAGGTTGAGGGGATTTATCGATTACAGTCTCAACAGTTGGAAAAAATCGCGGCTATGTCAAAGGAAGAGGCAAAGGATGTTCTTTTGAAAAAGGTGGAGGAAGAATCTAAAGAAGATCTTGTCGCTCAAATTAAAAAGGCCGAGAAAGAGTTGCAGGAAAAATCCGAGGAAAAGGCAAAGTGGATTATAGCCGATGCCATTTCCAGATGTGCCGCTGAGACTACGGCTGAATCTACCGCTACGATCGTTAATCTGCCCAATGATGAAATGAAGGGGCGTATTATCGGGAGAGAGGGAAGAAATATTAACGCATTCGAGCAAATTACCGGTGTTGATGTTATTGTGGACGATACTCCGGGATCTATTGTTATTTCCGGATTTGATCTTGTAAGAAGGTATATTGCAAAAGTGGCTCTGGAAAGGTTGATAGAGGATGGACGAATTCATCCGGCAAGAATTGAGGAAACTGTTATTAAAGTAAAGGATGAAGTAAATGTTCTTATTAAAGAGTTGGGAGAAAAGGCTGTTTTGGAGGCCGGAGTTACCGGGCTTCATCCCAATCTTGTTAAGATTTTGGGAAGGCTTAAATTTAGAGTTACACATGGACAAAATGCTCTTAAGCATTCAATGGAAGTTGCTTTTCTTGCGGCCAATCTTGCCGCGGAACTGGGTGCAGATGAAGGTGTTTGCCGAAGGGCGGGTCTTTTGCACGATATAGGGAAGGCTGTGGATCATGAAGTTCCCGGTCCTCACGCAAAGATAGGCGCGGATATCGTTAAGAAATTCGGACTGCCCGCGGATGTTGTTCATGCAATAGAAGCTCATCACGGCAATGTTGCGCCCGAGACCCTTGAGGCTCAACTGGTGCAAACCGCAAACTTGATTTCAAATACAAGACCCGGGGCCAATAAAGATAATCTTGACGCTTATGTCAGACGCTTAAGTGAGTTTGAGCAGTTGTGTAACGGTTTCGAAGGAGTTAATAAGGCTTATGTGATACAGGCGGGGACGGAAGTCAGAATTTTTATCGATCCGGATAAACTGGACGATCTGGCTTCGATCAAATTGAGTCATGAGGTTGTCAGAACCATCGAGCGTGACTTGCAACATCCCGGCCCTGTGAAGGTTCATGTAATAAGAGAGACCAGAGCTGAAGAATACGCTAAATAAAAAAAGCTTGACGAAGGGGGTTGGCACTCTATAATACAGGGTGCTAATTTTAATGTATATCAATATATTTTAACCTAAAAAAATATGGCAAAGATTCATCCTACCGGAGACAATATTGTTGTTGAAGCTGTTAATGAAGAAACCACATCCAGTAGTGGAATTATTATTCCAGATACGGCTTCTAAGGAAAAACCTATGAAGGGGAAGGTTATTGCAGTCGGACCCGGAAAAATGGCTGAAGATGGGACTCGTTTGGAAATGGAAGTTAAGGAAGGAGATGTTGTTCTTTTTTCTAAATACGGACCTACCGAAGTTAAACTGGAAGGAAAGGAAGTTTTGATTCTTTCTTCTTCTGATATTTATGCGAAACTTGTTTAATTTTTAACCTTAAATAAATATGTCTAAACAGATGCAATTTGGAGATGACGCACGTCATAAGCTTTTGACCGGTGTAGAAAAACTGGCGAATACCGTCAGAGTAACTTTAGGGCCTAAGGGGCGAAATGTTGTTTTGGATAAAAAATACGGAGGGCCTATGGTGACCAATGATGGAGTTACCATCGCAAAGGAAATAGATCTTCCGGATCCGTATGAAAATATGGGTGCGCAGATGGTTAAGGAGGTTTCTACAAAGACCAACGATGTTGCGGGTGATGGGACCACAACCGCCGCTTTGCTTGCAGAAGCTATTATAAAGGAGGGGCTTAGGAATCTTACGGCGGGCGCCAATCCCATGGAAATGAAAATTGGGATTGAGAGAGCGGTTAAAAAAATAAAGGAAGTTTTGGGTGAAATGGCTGTGCAGGTAGGGGATAGTAAAGAGAAGATTGCACAGGTCGCTTCGATTTCCGCTCAAAATGAAGAAGTTGGAAAATTGATTGCGGATACTTTGGAAATGGTGGGAAATGACGGAGTTATTCAAGTTGAAGAATCTCAAACTATGGGATTGGAAAAGGAGGTTGTTGAAGGAATGCAATTTGATAACGGATATATTTCACCTTACTTTGTTACGGATCCTTCCCGAATGGAAGCCGCTTATGATGATCCAAAAATTTTGATTACCGATAAGAAAATAAGTTCCGTTCAGGAACTTTTGCCTTTATTGGAAAAAGTTGCTCAATCAGGGAAGAAGGAGCTGGTTATAATTGCGGAGGATGTTGATGGAGAGGCTCTTGCAACTCTTGTTCTTAATAAGTTGAGAGGTGTGTTTAATGTTCTTGCGGTTAAAGCTCCCGGTTTTGGCGATAGAAGGAAAGAGATGCTGAAAGATATTGCCGTTTTGACCGGTGGAACTGTTGTGAGTGATGAGATCGGGTTAAAACTGGAGAGTGCGGAGCTTGGACATTTGGGAGAAGCCAGAAGGGTTGTTTCAGATAAAGACAACACTACCGTAATTGATGGAAAAGGTAATAAGAGTGAGATTGATGAGAGGATTGCCGAATTGAAGGTTATGATTTCTCAGACCGATTCCGATTTTGACAGAGAAAAACTTACCGAGAGGCTTGCGAAACTTGGTGGAGGTATCGGAGTTATTAAGGTAGGTGCCGCGACTGAGGTTGAGTTGAAGGAAAGGAAGCATCGTATTGAAGATGCTTTGAATGCTACAAGGGCCGCGGTTGAGGAAGGTATTGTCCCCGGTGGAGGAGTCGCTCTTTTACTTGCTTCCAAAGCTTTGGAAAATCTTAAGGGACATACAACCGATGAGACAACGGGTATTAAAGTTGTTAGACATGTTTTGTCCGCGCCAATGGCCCAAATAGCGGAGAATGCCGGCAAGGACGGAGCCGTTATTGTTGATAAGGTTTTGAATTCAAAGGAAGGTGTTGGTTATGACGCGGCCAAGGATGAATATGTGGACATGATAGAGGCCGGAATAATTGATCCGAAGATGGTTGTGCGAAGCGCTATTGAAAATGCCGCGAGTGTCGCTTCCATTTTCTTGACCATGGAAGGCGCCGTATGCGATATCCCTGAAGAAAAGAAGGATGATTCGGCTGCTGCTGCGGCCGGAATGGGAGGAATGGGTGGCATGGGGGGAATGATGTAAGAGTTTTGAAAAATTTTATTTTGGTCAAGAGGGCGTTCGCAGAACGCCCTCTTGCTTGTTTATTTTTGAAAATTGTTTGTTGAGCGATTTTAATTCTTGTGCTAATCTTTGGGCATGCCTCAAAAATTTGATAAAGATGATGATGGTATCATAAATCTTCGGGACTCTTCAAAAGATGAAGACGAGCCCGAGTTTAGAATAAATCGTGTTGAAGCCGATGAAGATTCAAGTGAACATGTCTATTCTGATGAGCTCCCCCTCGGAGATTCTGAAAGATCTGTAGGAGGGATTTCCACTGTTCCGCTTGATGAATTGGAAAATGCGGCTGCGAAGCCTCATGACAAAGTTAAGATAAAGTTTGATAAATTTGTTGAGCTTGTGGAAACCCATGACTGTGAAGAGGTTTTTGAAAATCATATGGATGAGGATATTATAATAAGTACTGATCTTCTCGCCGATCTTGCCAATGCTCATGAAGAAAAACCCGATAGAAAAATTCCTTTTATTTTTGTTGTTGGAATTTTGTTGGGTATCGGACTGGCTTGGATATTATTAAGAAGTTAATTTATGAAGTACAAGCGTGTTTTACTGAAATTGTCGGGGGAGGTTTTCAAAGGAGACAGTAAGGATCCTTTTGATGGAAAAGTTTTGATGAATCTTGCCAAGGATGTTTATAAATTACAGAAAAAGGGATGTGAGGTTGGAATTGTTATCGGAGGGGGGAACATTTGGAGGTTTAGAGATTTTAAAGATTTACAGTTGGATAGAGTAACTTCTGACACTATGGGGATGATGGCTACGGTTATGAACGCTCTCGCTTTTGAGTGCGCGCTTAAGCAAATTGGGGCGGATGTTCGTGCGGTGAGCGCTTTTCCTTGTGAAAAGGCCATGGAAAATTATCTTCCAAAGAGGTCCCGCCATCATCTTGAGAAAGGCAAAATAGTTATTTTTGCGGGGGGAACCGGCAGTCCGTTTTTTACTACGGATTCGGCTGCTGCTTTGCGTGCTTTGGAAATGAAGTGCGATGTTTTGTTAAAGGCCACAAAGGTTGATTATGTTTACGACAAAGATCCGATGAAACATAAGGACGCCAAAAAATTTACGAAGATGACTTATCGTGAGGTTATCGAACAAAAATTGGGTGTTATGGATCTGACTTGTGCTTCTTTGTGTAAGGAAGGGAATATGCCCATGATAGTTTTCAACCTTAACGTTAAAGGGAATATAGAAAAAGCCGTAAAGGGAGAAAAGGTGGGAACATTTATTAATTAAATAAATACAATATGACAGCAGAACAAGTAATTACCGAGTCAGTTAAAGAATTTGAAAAAGTTGTTTCGCATTTGGAAAATGAATTTTCCAGGTTACAAATTGGAAGAGCCAATGCGGCACTTGTTGAAAACATTTCCGTGGAAATGTATGGAGTTCCTCAACCTATGAAAGCGGTTGCGGGTATAAGCATCCCCGAACCTCGATCCATAGTCATACAGCCCTGGGACAAAGGAGCCATCGGGCCGATAGAAAAAGGTATAACCGAAGCAGGGATCGGGCTTAATCCGGTTAACGACGGAGTTGTTGTCAGAATAAACATTCCTCCTTTGACTGAAGAGCGTAGGCGTGATTTGGCCAAGCATGTGAAACAGCTTGCCGAACAAGCCCGAATCGGTGTAAGAAACGCAAGGCAGGAGGCCAATAACAAATTCAAGCAATTAAAAGGATCCGGAGATATGACGGAAGATGATTTGAGAGCTGCTGAAAAGAAATTGCAAGAAAAGGTTGATGACGCGAACAAGAAAATAGATGATGTTGCCGCAGGTAAAGAAAAGGACATAATGACCGTTTAAAAACGCTATGACTTATTTAATTACCATTATAGTTTTCCTTGTTATTTTTTCTTTCCTTATTTTGGTACATGAGATTGGACATTTTGTTATGGCGAAGCGTGCGGGGATTAAGGTTGAAGAATTTGGCTTGGGACTGCCGCCTAGGATATGGGGAAAGAAAAAGGGGGAAACGATATATTCAATAAACTGGATTCCCTTTGGAGGTTTTGTACGAATGTACGGAGAAGACGGTAGCGAGCAAAAAATGCTTAGAAGTAAGCGTAGTTTTGTGGGGAAACCTATGCGCGCCAGAGTAAAAGTTGTGATTGCGGGTGTCGTGATGAATTTTTTGGTTGCTTGGATGCTGATGGTTGTAGGATTTACCGCCGGAATGCAGCCTCTTCTTGTCCCGGATGAAATTCTTGGCGCTATTAACAGCGGAGAGTTGGTTGTTGAGCCGGGACTGATTGTTAAGGAAGTTGAAGAGGGAAGTACCGCCTATGATCTGGGTTTTAAGAAAGGAGATACTTTGCATTCTTTTGATGGAAGCAGACTTAATGAATTTGTTTTAGAGGATGTTATCGGTAATTCCGCGGGAAATTATTTTGTTGTTGATGTTGATGGGACCAAGAGAGAAATAGTTGCAAGAGAAGAGTTTTCCGGGCTAACTTTTTATGATTTTTCATTTTTCCCACGGGCAAAAATTTTTGATCTGCCCGAGGAGGCCACTGCCTATAAATATGGACTTAGGGCGGGGGACATAATTCTTACGGTAAACGGAGAGCAAGTTTTTAGTGTGAAAGACTTTGAGGAATTAACTCGGGGGAGGGGCATTTTGGATTATGAAGTTTACAGAAACGGAGTGATTGAGAACTTTTTGGTGGTGAGAAGTGAGATTCAAAGGGTTATCGTTTCCGATGTTGTTCCTTCTTCTCCCGCTATGGAAAGCGGTTTGGCTTCCCAAGATATTATTCTTTCCATCAATGGAAAAGAAATGGCGGATGCCCGTGAGTTCGTAGAATTTGTGTGGGAGCATAAGGACGAAACTTTGGCTTTTGTTATCCAACGCGGAGAAAACACTCTTTTTTATGAAATAAAACCCGATGAAAACGGGCGGATAGGAGTTGTTCTTTCGGAATTGATAGGTTATGGCGCGGATAGGGGGATGCGTCTTTATAACATAGGTTTTCTTTCTTCCGTTACAGAGATTAAGGATGAAAAATATCCTTTCCATGTTTCCTTATATAAGGCTTTTGGAGAAACATATAAATTGTCGAAATTTACCGTGGTTATGTTTGGGGATTTTGTGGGGAATTTGGTTCGTGGAGGGGGCGTGCGTGAGTCTGTTGCCGGGCCGGTGGGGATTGCCCAAATGACGCATGTTTTTGTGCAGGAAGGCTTTATCCCAATATTGAGATTTGTGGCTATTCTTTCGTTAAGTCTTGCCGTTATAAATATCTTGCCAATCCCCGCTCTTGATGGAGGCCGATTACTCTTTATTCTTATAGAACTTATTATAGGGCGACGAGTTCCGCAGAGGTGGGAGTCTTTTATTCATGCCTTCGGATATATCCTCATTTTGTTACTTATTTTGGCTGTTACTTATGGCGATATAGTGCGAATTGCGAACAGTTAGAAAATAAAGTAAGTGGCGAGCAGGAAGCAGGCACTTTGTTTCAATCTCAGGATTCTTTGTGATGAAATAATCTCTTATTTTGTTTTTGTTTTTGCTCGGATTTTTCTGCTTGCTCCGTTTGTCAAATTTGTATTCTTGAGGCATTGAAATTTTTTGAAAAATGTTTCGAAGTGGTGAAATTTGCGCATATGTTGTAGTTTTTGTCTCTTGTACCACAATGTATTGTGGTGGGTTTTTGGCTGTTTAAAAGGCTTGTTTGGAAATTTTAAAATCATTAATATTCCCTCGCAGAGTGTTTAAAGGGCTAAACATTTTGCGGGCGTCATCTTTTTATTTCCATTTTTTATGTCACAGAAGGACTTATGGGTTTCCGTGTTAAAGCGTCTGCAACCTACCATAAAGAAAGCAAATTTTATTACATGGTTCCAGAATACTACCGCTTTATCAGTTGAAACAGGTGTCTTGACTGTGGGAGTTCCAACCGCTTTTGCAAAATCTTGGCTAATGGATAGATATAATTTAAAGATTTTGCAAGCTGCCAAGGAAGTGGATTCTTCCATAGAAAGTGTTGAATATGAGGTTCTGGGGAAGTTGAATGAGGAAGGGAACACTTTTGCCGTAAACATCAATTCTTTGTTTGTTGATGAAGGAGTAAAGAACGTTAGGAAGGTCAGAAATTTAAACGAGGTCAGAGTTGGTAAAGGTCCCGGAAATAAAAGGGTTGTCAGCCAGATGATAAACAGGAGATACACTCTTTCAAATTTTGTTGTGGGAAGTGATAATCGTTTACCTCATGCCGCTTGTCAGGCTGTCGCGGGCATGCCGGGTGGAATTTACAACCCTCTTTATATTTATGGGACAGTGGGATTGGGAAAAACCCATTTATTGCAAGCTGTCGGGAATGAGATTTTGAAAAACTTTCCCGATCAAGTTATTAAATATATTACCGCCGAAAGGTTTGTGACGGAGGTTGTCGATGCCATTGGGAAGAGACATATGAGCCAGTTTAAGGACAGATATAGGAATGTGGATTGTTTTCTTATCGATGATGTTCAGTTTTTTGCTCGAAAGGATTCTTCACAGCAGGAATTCTTTCACACCTTTAATGAACTTTATGACGGTAACAAGCAAATTGTTTTGACCAGTGACAGGGCTCCATCGGAGTTGGATGGACTTGATGAAAGATTGAAGAGCCGTTTTTCCATGGGAATGGTGACTGAATTGCTTTTGCCGGATTTTGAGACCAGGCTCGCGATTCTTCAACAAAAATGCGGAGAGTACGGAGTTATTATGGATCCGGAGGTTTTGTGTTTTATCGCTACCAATGTTCAAACAAGCGTCAGGGAACTTGAGGGCGTTTTGAAACAAGTTGTCGCGGACATGCAATTGTTTGAGAGAGTTGCAACCATACGATCCGTTGCCGATATCATAAGGAGAATGAATAAAGCTCAGAAAATCATAGGATATGATATTGAAGCGCGTGGCGGAAAAATCGTTGCCAGAAGTGCAGCCGATATTATGAATATAGTCGCCGATTATTACGGTGTTACCGTTGATCAAATTGTAGGAAAGGACAGGCACAGAGGTGTTATGGTGCCTCGCCAAATATCCATGTATCTTATAAAGAATGAACTTGGAGATTCTTATGAAAAAATAGGGATGGGGTTTGGAGGTAGAAATCATACTACCGTAATGCATGCTTGCAGTAAGACCGTGGACATGTTGAAGACCGATTTGAGGTTGGTTCGTGATTTGAATGCGATAAAGCGTGAAATGGGATTGTGATAATTTCTTTTACAAATTGTTTGTTTTGTGTTTAGAATATGTTCAGAAATTTGATAACAGGTTTTTGTGTATTATAAAAAGTCCAGACGGTCACATTTGCACGGAAAAAGGGGAAAGACTTCGGATTATCTTATGCCTTTCTTAATTCTTATCTGTGCGGGGATAATAGCTGTTCTCGCTTTTAATCTTTTTAAGATATTTTTTACTTCAGAAAATCCGCGGGCCGCTTATATGCATATTGTTGAAGGGGGCGCGGAGATGAGAGCATGGGGGACCGATGATTTTTTCAGCCTTACATCCGATGTTTTGGTAATGCAAGGTGATGAAATTCGGTCATCTGCGGGGGCACGTTTAATTGTTGAGTTTTTTGACGGCACAATAATGAGAATGGGGCCGAATACTCTTGTGGAATTTGAATCTATTGTTGATGAGGGAAGAAAACCTTCAATCGGATTGAAACTGAAAAGAGGAAATGTGTGGATTAATAAGGTGTACAGAGATACATCAAGAACGGATATAACAATTAATTCAGATAATATTGCTGTTCGTTCAAATATGGCCGGAGTTTTTGCGGTTGAAAATTCCGATTTTGAAGCTGTTCGTGTTCTGGCTGTTTTTGATAATGATGGTTTGCTGGTCGATATTCTTCGAGAAGATGGAAAACGTGTGGTTGAAACCGAAAGATTGGGCATCGGGCAGGAGATTGTTTTTAATTCAAGAGTTTTGGAGAGATATTGGCAATATCAAAGCCCGACTGTTATTTCCGCAATTTCCGATGAATTTAAACAGAGGGCCTGGTGTGTATGGAATCTTGATGAGGACCTGGAGCCCACTCAATTTGAAAAAAGAATCGAAGGTGCGGACACTTTCGGGTTGATAAGAGTTGAACCGCAAACACTGGAACCTCTCGACGTTTCAGGAGATCTTTTGGAGGATGATTTTGGGGATGCCCCTGAGGGAATTGAGGAGGGATTTGTGGATGACATACCCGAGGAGGCTCCTTCTCAGGTTACGGAGGTAAGTAAGCCTGAGATTGTTTCCGTCGCGGGGATTACAGAAACCGATGAAAACGGGTTTTATCGTGTTTCTTCAAAGGTCGCCACTTTGGAAGGTAGAGTTTCCGGGGCGCACAGAGTCATTGTTAACGAATATACTTTACAACAATTCAATCCGGGGGATTCTATGTGGAAGTATTTTGCCAATGCCGACTATGATCTTATGAGAGAGGGGGAGAACATTTATGAAGTTTACGCGGAAAATGAGGCCGGTGTCAGAAGTGAACCTTTGGTTGTGAAGGTTTTCTATGAACCGCATGCTCCTCAGACGGTGGAGGAACCCGGTGAAGAAGAAGTTACTGAAGATGAACAAGTTGAGGAAGAGGATTAAGAAGCTTTAAAGATGCCTTGCGCGGTTTATGTTATGTTCCTCGTTTGTTTTGGCAAAAATGGTTTCTCCTGTTTGTGTCGCGTTGAGGTAAAACCAGTACTCGCTTTCTATCGGGTTTATTGCCGCTTCAATACTTTCCAAGCTCGGGTTTGCGATGGGGCCCGGAGGAAGACCGTGAAATTTCCTGGTGTTATATGGGGAATCGGATTGTAGATCACTAGCGGTAATTACACGGTCATTTTTTATGTATAAAAGTGTCGCGTCCGCATCGAGTCTCCAATTGTTTTGTAATCTTTTCCAAAGTATACCCGATACAATTTTTCTGTCTTCTTTGCCAAAAACTTCCGTTTCTATTATGGACGCCATTGTTATGATTTCGTGATAACTAAGATCTTTAATCTGATCTTTTACGGAAGCGAATTTTTTTTCGAAGTTCTTGAGAGCTTTTTCAATCAGTTCGTTCGGGTGAAAATCAATAGGGTCCAAGAAATATGTGTCCGGATAAATGTATCCTTCCAGAGGCAGATCAAGTTTTGAAAGGTGGCTTTTGTCCAAAAATTTGTATTTATCCCAATTCTCAAAATTTCTAACCGCGGTTTTGAATTCTCCGGATGAAATTAAGTCCATTTCCTCCAACCTTTTGTCTATATCGCTTATTAGCAGACCTTCTTGTATCGTAATTGAGTCATTGGCTTTTGAAGGCTTGCTTATGGTTTTTATTATTTCCGTCACTGTCATGGATTTTTTAAGGGGAAATCTTCCCGCCATAATGCTCAAGTCGGGTTCGTTTCTTTTTATGTATATTCGAAAGGATCTTGAGCTCTTTATAATTCCTTCTTCTTCAAGTTTTTGCCCTACATTTTTTATACTTGTCCCTTTTTCAATTTGGAAATATATCACGGATTCGGCAGACGGATCGGCAGGGATGCGTATATCTCTTTGATATTTGGCGAAAACTGTCAAAGGGATTGCAATTAAAATTATCGCAATCAGGATAAGAGGTTTTGTGCTTTTATTTTTTCTTTTCACGTTTTTTGGATTTATCCCATTCCCGGGAAGTTCAGATCTCCCATTACTTCTTTCATCATTTCAGCCCCTATCTGTTGGGATTTTTTTACCGCTTTGTTAAAAGTCTGTAGAAGGGTTTTTTCCAATTTTCGGGGATCTTGTAATGCATCTTCGCTTATGTTTACTTCCACAACTTCTTGTTCTCCATTTATTATGACCTTAACTCCTTCTTGTTCCGCTTCTATATGGGTGTTTGCCAGTTGTTTTTTTATTTGTCGTGCCTGTTTCTGCATTTTGTAAACGTCTTTTGCTTTTTCAAACATAATAATTTGTTAGATGACGCGGGTAATTCTATCATAAAAAATCTATTGCACAAGAAATTAAAGTCCTCTACACTGTGCGGGCAATTTAATCAAGCGACTTTATGGATAAAATGACATTGGATGTTAAATCTCGGGAAAAGGGGGTTGAGGCAAAAAAATTGCTCTCTTCCGGTTCTATTCCCATTGAATTTTATGGGAAGGGAGTTAAGAACATGTCCCTTCAGGTTGATTATCAAGCTTTCAGAAAGCTTTTTCGTGTTTCCGGAAGCAACACTGTTATTTCGTTGAACATAGACGACGGGAAGAGCAAGGTGGATACAATTGTTCATGAAGTTAGCTATCATCCGGTTACCGATGAAATAGTTCATGTGGATTTTGTTAAGGTCAAAATGGATGAATATATCTATACAAAGATTCCGATTGTACTTTCAGGCATAGCACCTGCCGTGAAAGAACTTGGGGGTACATTGACGCACAATTTGGATGAGCTTGAAGTTAAGTGTTTGCCCGGTGATTTGATACATAATTTGGAGGTTGATATAACTCCGATTGTTGATTTTAATGTATTCATTCGTGTTAAGGATCTGAATGTCCCTGATACTTTGGAGGTTTTGGATAATCCGGAAGATATAGTTGTTACCGTTGTGCCGCCTAGAGTTGAAGCGGAGCCGGAAGTTGCTGAAGAAGGTGAAGAAATTGCGGAGGGAGAGGCTAAGGAAGGCGAAACGGAAGAAGGCAAAGCTGAATCCAAGGAGGGAGGAGCGGAGAGTTGATTTTTCCCCTGCTTATTTGGTAGTATTCTAGTGTGAAAAGATTATTTTTTATATTTGTTGTTTCTCTGTTTGTTTTTTCCGCCTGTTTTGGAGGGGCTTTGAAGATTGATTTCTTGAGTTTTTATTCTGATGATGCTGTAGAATTGCAAATTGTCCCGGATTATGATGATGGCAGTTTAAGTGTTGAATACTTTGAAACCGGGGAATTGATTGCTGAGGGAAATGTTGGATTGGAATATTTTGATCGGTTTAATAAATTAGTCAAAATTCTTCACAAGAGTGATTTTTCCGTGTCTGCGAGTGAGTATTTTGTTGAAGAAGAAATTGTTTTCGGAGCCCATTTTGGATTAATTGAAGGCGGTTCTTTTGTGGTGAGTTCTTTTGATGGTTTTCCAGAGAAAAACTTTTCTTTTTTGCAGTCTTTTTATATCGATCTTTTGAATCTTTTGACTCAAGAAGTTCCCGTTTAGCCCTTTATTGAATAAAAACGGTTGATTTTGTTTGTCTTTGCTTATAGAATCTTCTTCGAATTTACGGATTCAAAATAAATATTTTATAACCGTTTATACTATGAATTATCCGTTATTGATGGTTCTCGTGAGTGTTGTTTCTCTAATTTCCGCTTTTATCTTCGGGGTAATAATAAGGCAGAGGGATAAGGGAAGTGACAAAATGATAGAAATATCAGATTCTATCTACGAGGGAGCCATGGCTTTTTTGAAACGCGAGTATCGTGTTATCACTATATTCGTTATTGTTTTGTCTTTGGTTCTCGGATTTTTGCTTAATAACCCCGAGACCGCTTTGCAAGAAGGGTGGTTGACTGCAGCCTCTTTTGTATATGGGGCTATCAGTAGTGTTCTTGCAGGATTTTTCGGGATGAAGATAGCGACTCAGGCAAATGTAAGGACTGCTCAAGCGGCAAGAGAAAGTTTGGGATCCGCTTTAGTTTTAGCTTTTAGATCAGGAGCCGTTATGGGGCTTTCCGTTGTGGGACTTGGTTTATTGGGACTTTCTTTGTTGTTTTATATTTATTTTAATTTGATGGGATTGCCGGCGGCAGTTGCTTTGAATGTAATTACCGGATTTGGACTTGGTGCTTCTTCCATAGCATTGTTTGCGCGTGTGGGAGGCGGAATTTTTACGAAGGCCGCGGATGTTGGTGCTGATCTTGTAGGAAAAGTTGAAGCGGGTATTCCGGAAGATGACCCCAGAAATCCCGCTGTGATAGCGGATAATGTAGGAGATAATGTGGGAGATGTTGCCGGAATGGGAGCTGATCTTTTTGAATCTTATGTAGGGTCTATTGTTGCTTCTATGATTTTGGGTTTTGCAGCTTTCGGCATGAATGGTATTTACCTTCCTATGACCTTGGCCGGAGCTGGGATAATAGCTTCTATTTTGGGATCATTTTTGGTTAGGGTTGGGAAAAGCGGTAATATACAAAGCGCTTTGAAGAACGGTGTTTGGGGTGCTTCCGCTTTGGTTGTTATCGCCGCTTATTTTTTGACCAGGCATTTTATAGGCGCGGAAGAATTTATGGGAGTGTTTATCGCTATGATTGCGGGGTTGTTGGTCGGAATTTTTATAGGGCTGATTACCGAATACTACACTTCCGACAGTTATAAACCTGTTAGAGATTTGGCCGATGTATCTCAAACCGGAGCCGCGACTAACATAATTCAAGGGATGGCTTTGGGGTATAAGTCTACGGCTATTCCGGTTCTTTTGATTTGTTTGGCTATATTCTTTGCTTATATGTTTGCCGGACTTTATGGAATTGCGATTGCCGCTGTGGGAATGCTTTCCACTCTTGGGATCTCTCTTGCCGTCGATGCTTATGGGCCCGTTGCCGATAACGCAGGTGGAATTGCGGAAATGGCCGGTTTGGGCGCTGAGGTTAGAAAAAAGACGGATGCTCTTGATTCAGCCGGAAATACAACCGCGGCTATTGGGAAGGGTTTTGCCATCGGGTCCGCCGCTTTAACGGCTTTGGCGTTGTTTGCAGCTTATACTGAAGCTGCCGGACTTTCTGTTATCGACATTATGCAGCCTACGGTTATTATTGGTTTGTTCTTGGGGGCTATGCTTCCTTTCCTTTTCTCCGCAATGACGATGTCAGCTGTTGGTCGTGCCGCGTTTGAGATGATTGAAGAAGTCAGAAGACAATTTAGAGAAATTGAAGGTCTTATGGAAGGAAAAGCGAAGGGAGATACCGCTACATGTGTTGATATCTCTACACGAGCTGCAATCCGTGAGATGATCGTTCCCGGTTTGATGGCTGTAATTGTTCCTATCCTTGTAGGCTATGTTTTGGGAACCGCCGCGCTTGGAGGACTTGTCGCGGGAGCTTTGGTTTCAGGTATTATGCTTGCCATTTCAATGGCTAATTCAGGAGGAGCTTGGGATAACGCGAAGAAATATGTTGAGGCCGGTAATTTTGGTGGAAAGGGATCAGAAACTCACAAAGCTGCGGTTGTTGGCGATACAGTAGGTGATCCTTTCAAAGATACTTCCGGACCCAGTATCAATATCCTTATCAAGTTGATGAGTGTTGTTTCACTTATTTTTGCGGGAATATTCAGCGCGACCGGATTGTTTTAATTAGAATTCTAATTTTAGTGTACAAAAGGCGTTTCGCGGTGGCGGGCGCCTTTTGTTTATGGTATAATTGCTAGATAATTTGTACATATATTTTTATGCCTGAAGGAAAAGGTAAAAAATCAGGAGCTAAGAAGAAAATGGAGGAACCTCTTGATTCTCCACCGGAGCCGCGAGATGAAGAAATGCCGGGACCGCCGGATATGGAGCAGCCGCCGGAACCGACGGACATGGAGCCTCCGGAAGAGGGGGATTTGGACTTTGGGGATGACGAGTCGGATTTTGGTGCTGAACCGATTGAGGCCGAGGTTTTGGGGGAGCAAAGTGATGAACATTTGGGAGGACATGTTGAGCCGCCGGTCCACAAATCGAATTTTAAAACCGAGGTTATTGATATGCTTGAGCAGTTGGGTATAGATGCCCAAACTCTTAAAAAATTTATTGCCGGTGGCGTGGTTCTTTTAATTGTCTTGGTATTTTTAATATGGGGTGTGGGGCGGTTTTTTTCAGATCGGCCGGAAAAAGAATTGCCGGTGGAAGGGCCGGTTGATCCGGCGATACATTCCGTTATTTCTTCCTATATTTTTGGGCTTGAATACACAATTGACAGGGATATGGATTTTACCGATATCCGACCGATAGGAGCCTTTGCCGAATTATCTTCTTTTGAAGCGGCTTTGATAGTGGGAGATGTTGGAGCGGAAAGGGCCGATAAAATAGTGGGATACATTGAATTGTTGAGAAAAATGCAAAACATATATGTTACCGATGTGTACGCACTGATGGATGTATCTTTGGACAGACGAAATGCTCTGAATAGACATATTGCCGAGTTGGACGGGCTAATAGAGGCGGGCGTTTCCGCGGTTGAGGAAATAGACAGACGTATGGGAGAACTGAATGTTGAATTTTCAGAAGTCGCCGGACAAAGGGATTTGTATGAAAAGGCTTTCTTTGGTGATTTACAGGCATTATATGGGACAAGGGTGCAGCAAAATTTGGAAATGTTTGTGGAATTGGCCCAAAAAGCCGATAGATTGAGAGCCGAGTACAATGCTCATGCCACTATCAGAAAAATGATTGTAAATTCCGTGAACGCTTTGTATCCGAGACATAGAGCAATCGAGGTGAATTCGGAAGCTTTGATAAAGGGGATCAGAGTTTATGAGGTTCCGGGTGCTGATATAGATGCGATTATAAGGTTGGACAGCTAGGGGGGGCGGCATAAAGTAAATTTGAAAAGCCTGGCTTATTTCGTGAATCGCGGATATAATTTTAACTTGCTTGATTAATTTAAAAAGATGAACGGAGGGACTTTGAAAAAAGTGGAGGAGTATATCAAGGAATTTGGCGGTGACGAGGTGGCTGATTTCTTGTCTTTTTTGCAAGAAAAAGCTTCTGAAACGGGCGGAGACTTTTCGGATTCTTTAAACATGATGAAACTTCTTTTGCCTTTTAAACTTTGTAAGGACACTGTTTTTGCGGTTTTCTTGAGTGATTTGTATGTAGACGGTGTTATTTCCGATACTGATGTTCTAAACAGATTTGGCGAAGGCGTTCACAGTATTTTGTTTTCTTTGAAAAAATTGGACTCATTGGATTTTGTAGAACATGATAAAAGTGCCAGAGCCGAGGTTTTAAGAAGAATGTTTTTAACTATGGCGAAGGACTTGAGAGCGGTGATTATATGGTTGTCTTGGAAAGCTGTTAAGATGAGAAGATTGAGTGGGGAAGTGGACTCTCATAAACGATTGACCGTTGCACGCCAAGCAATGAATATTTATGCTCCCATTGCCGCAAGGCTGGGGATTTACAGTATAAGAACATTACTTGAAGACTTAGCTTTCAAACATATGGATCCCGCCGCCTACGATGATATCGAAATACAGATAAAGGAATTGGGTGGTGCTCATAAGAAAAATATTGAAAGACTAACTTCGGATTTAAAGAATTTTTTATTGATGAGAGGAATAGAGGCAAGAGTTGAAGGAAGAATCAAAAGTGTTTATGGCCTCTATCGAAAATTGAAAAAGAAAAATTTGAATACTGTCAGTGACATATATGACTTTTTTGCTATCAGAATAATTTTGCCGGTTGAAGCGAATGGTTCCGTTGATCATTTGTATTCCGTTTTGGGCCTGATTCATAGTGAATGGAAGCCTTTCTCTCATAAATTCAAGGATTATATTTCCGTTCCGAAACCGAATGGGTATAAAAGTTTGCATACCGTTGTTTCCGGATTGGGAGAAGGGTATTTTGATAAACCCGTCGAAATCCAGATCCGTGATGAAGATATGCATAGGGAGTCCGAGTGTGGTATGGCGTCTCATTGGGTTTATAAAACCGCGTCATTATCCGCTTCTTCTTCAAATGTTGACTCTCAATCGGAGTGGATAAAAGGACTTGAAAAGATTCATGAATTTTTCAGAACCGGATTTGGGGATATAAAGGATGTTGATATCGATATTTTTAAGGACATGATATTTGTGCTGACTCCCAAGGGAGAAGTGAAGGATTTGCCTCAAGGATCGGTTCCCATAGATTTTGCTTATAATATTCATACCGATTTGGGAAACAGATGTGCGATGGTCAAAGTGAACGGGATGGTTGTTCCTTTGGATTATGAACTGAAAAATGGAGATGTTGTTGAAATTATTACAAAGAGAACCGCCGAGCCTAAGTTGAAATGGTTATCTATTGTGAAAACACCAATCGCGCGGAGCAGGATCAAAAGCTGGTTTTCATAATTTTATCTATTATTTCGTCTATTTCTTTGTTTTCTGACCGGCTTATTTTTATTTGTCCCGTTTTTTCCAGGCTGTTGTTCTGGATAAAGTAAAAAAGTTTGCGGTATTTTATAGATATGTTTGTTTCGGTCTCTTTGAAGTTTGGGATAAGGCCTGTTTTGTCCAGCAGTTTTATTGAATAGTATATTGGTCCGATTTGTGGATTTTCTGTGTTTTCTATGTAATTCATTGTTTCAAGAAAAAGCTCATTTAAACCTTCTATTTTCTGATTTTCATATATCAATTTGTCGGTTATTTCTGCGATTTGTAGAGCGCAACTTGTTTTTTCCAGGCTCTCTCTTATTTTTTTGAATGTATTTACGCTTTCGGTTTCTGTCAGGATTATATTTCTGGGGCCGAAATAAAGTTGGGTTTTGCATATATTCAGGCTTTCGATGTGCCCGGTAAACTTGCTTGTTATTCTTCTTGCTCCTTTTGCTATCGTTTTTATTTTTCCCAACTCTTCGTTATACAAAAAAACCAGCTTGTCCAGTTCCCCGAAGTTTTTATGGCCCAATATGATTGAAGTTGTTGAATGGTTTTTCATCTCAGTCTACATGTATGTCTTTTCTCATGTATTCGTGTGTCGCTATCAATGTGCTCAAAACACTGAGTATTATAGTCGCCGCCATTTGGGTTATGAACAGTATCTTGAAGTTTATGTTCACTTCCATGCCGATGTTGTTTATTAGGAGTATCATCATTGTGAATCCCAGAACTACGGCAAGGATTGCGTAAATTACGCTTTCTATAATGTAGGGGGATTTGATGAACATGTTCGACGCTCCCACCAGCTTCATAATTCCTATTTCTTTTCTTCTTGCGAAGATTGTTATTTGTATCGCATTGAGGATTATTAGTGCGCCTCCCACCAAAAAGGCCATTATCAGCCAGAAAATCAGATGCCTTGTGAATGCCGTCAGATTGACTAGGTTTTCTGAGACGCTGGAGATTATGTCGCCACTTTCGGGGTCTCCGCTTTTAACAATGTTCGAGAGATAAATCTGATATTTTTCTTGTGTAAGAAAGTCCGCTATTGCTTGGTGATGTTGAGGGGCTGTTGTTGTTATGCTTATGCTTGCGGGAAGGGGATTCCCCAATTCATATTTTTCAAAAGCTAACACAAGTTGCGGGTGAGTTGTTTTGAGTCTTTGTAACGCGGCGTCTTTTGATATGTATCGAGAGGTTTCCACTTCTTCAAGTTTTTCCAATTCGCTTATCAGAAATTGTGCTTGTTCGTATGTTGTGCTTTCTTGCAGATAGACATTGATATCGACTTTTCTGCTTAAATCTTTGAGCGCGTCTTGAGCTATGAAATTGACGCTGAGAATTATATTGAAAATGAAAATTATTGTTCCTATCACAAATATCGTGGCGAGCGAAAGTATTTTATTTCGCCAGATGTTGATTAGAGCAAGGTTAAAGCTCTTGCCCAACAGGTGTGATAGTGAAGGTTCTTTTTTCATTATCCCGATTATATTTGATAATTGAAGATTTGTACATATCCGGTCGATAAGGTTTTAGTCGTTCCACTTTAGTGTTGAATTTGAGATCCATTAAAAGTTTTTCCAATCTGTATGTGAAGGCGAATTGGTCATACCCCAGAGCGATTACGTCCGGCCGGAACTCTTTTATTACTTTTGATTTATCCTTTTTGTTCCCCAAAACAACCGTTTCAGACCACTGGGTGGCTTTTAGATTTTTCATTCTTTCTTTTTCGTTGTGGTCCGGCAATTCTCCTTTTATTTTTTTTACCGTTTCATCCCTGGCTATTATGGCTATTATTTCGTCTCCCAGTTCTCTTGCCTGCTTGAAAAGATTTTCGTGTCCGGCGTGGAGATAATCGAAGGTGCCGAACACCATTACTGTTTTTCGTGACTTATTTGTCATGTTGATAGATCCGGCAGTAAAAGATTAACAATCAATAAACCAACCAGGACAACTATAATTACAGAAATTAAAATAATGTCCAGTACTTTGTGTTTTTTTGACGGATCCGTCAGGGCGATTCTAAGACTTGCAAATCCGTAAATCAAACCCGTTAATATGAACGGGATATCCATTGTTTTGTTGAGGATGTGCGCTTCTCTCAGAAAAATTTCATTTGCTATGAAGGCGCTTGATCCCAGGTGCAAAATTCCCGTGACAATGAAAAATATAAGGGCGATTTTTTTGATGTTTTGGATTGTGTTCATGGCGCGCTGATTATATACTACTTTTTGATTTTTACCAATTTTTATGCTGAAAAACGAACAGGTGAAACATGTTGCGAAACTTGCCAGAATAGATTTGAAAGAAGAGGAGGTTGAGAGATTCAGGGGACAGCTTTCGGAAGTTTTGAACTATATGAATATTTTGAATGATGCCGATATCGAAGAGCTTGAGGAAACGAATCAAGTTACCGGACTTGAGAATGTGATGGAGGAAGATGAGCTTTTTCCGGCTCCCTGCAGTAGGGAGGATTTGCTAAAATGCAGTGAGTTGCCGCTTGACGGTAAGCAAATTAGAGTTAAAAAAATTGTAAAATAATTTATGACGGAGTTGAATAAGCTTACAATAAGGGAGACTGCGGAGGGGCTTAAGGATAAAAAGTTTTCATGCCAGGAGTTGTTGAACTCCTGTTTGACCGCGATAGGGGATAAAGATGGAGATGTTCGTGCGTATATTTATGTTGATGAAGATGGAGCCGGGCTGTCCGCGAAAATGGTTGATGATCGATTGGCGGATGGGGAGGAGTTGGACATTTTGGCGGGAATTCCTGTTGGGATAAAGGATATTTTTAATACCGAGGGTGTTAAGACGACTTGCGGATCTTCTTTATTGGGGGATTTTGTTCCTCCTTATGACGCTACCGCCGTGAAGAAGTTGCGTGAACGGGGGATGGTTTTGGTGGGAAAAACGAATCTTGATGAGTTTGCTTGCGGCGCGTCTACGGAGCATTCCGCTTTCGGAGTGACGCGAAATCCTTACGATTTGGAAAGGGTTGCCGGGGGTTCTTCAGGGGGAAGCGCCGCGGCTTTGGCGGCGGGAATGTGCACTTATTCTCTGGGCACGGATACGGGAGGATCTATCAGACAGCCCGCTTCTTTTTGCGGAGTGTATGGCTTAAAACCGACATACGGAAGAATAAGCAGATCCGGAGTTACGGCCATGGCTTCTTCTTGGGATGTTGTTGGTCCTTTTGGGCGGTGTGTTGATGATATATCTATTCTTTTGGGGGCTCTTGCAGGAAAGGACAGGCTGGATCTTACAACCTCTGACAAGGATGTTCCGAATTATCAAGATTTTCTACATAAGAATGTAAAGGGAATGAAAATCGGTTTGCCAAAGGAGTATTTTGACGATGGTGTTGATGAGGAAGTTAAGGATAAAGTTCGGGCATCGGTAAAAAAGCTTGAAAAAGGCGGAGCAAAAATTGTTGATGTTACTCTCCCGTCTACAAAATATGCTGTTGCGGTTTACTATATAACGATGCCGGCCGAGCTTTCCGCCAATTTGGAGAGGTTTGACGGGATCCGTTATGGCAAAAAGCCTTCCGAGGACCCGGAAGATCTTGTTGAT
The DNA here is from genome assembly GCA_007133095.1 of Candidatus Peregrinibacteria bacterium. Classification (GTDB taxonomy): domain Bacteria; phylum Patescibacteriota; class Gracilibacteria; order UBA1369; family LOWO2-01-FULL-3; genus SLNK01. Next base: position 24,464 of record SLNK01000062.1, read on the forward strand.
TTTTATTTCAAAGCGAGAGGAGAAGGTTTTGGAGATGAAATAAAGAGGCGAATAATGATGGGGACATATGTTTTATCCGCCGGTTATTATGATGCGTATTATAAGAAAGCTCAAAAAGTGCGTACACTTATTATAAAAGATTTCGAGAAAGTTTTTGGGAAGGTGGATGTTTTGATTGCTCCCGTTTCTCCCACTCCGGCTTTTAAAATAGGGGAGTTGGTGAATGATCCTTTGAAGATGTATATGGCGGATGCTTTAACAATTCCCGCCAACGCCGCGGGATTGCCTTCTCTGGCTTGCCCTTGCGGGTTTTCTTCAACCGATTTACCTATAGGGTTGCAGGTTATAGCACCTCAATTTGAAGAAGGGCGATGTTTGCGAGTGGGAGCATTTTTGGAGAGTGTGGAAGACTAGGCTTCTAAAAAACAGGTTTTCGGCTGTTAACTAAACGGTCGTGCTATGCGTCTCCCAATGGCCATTTTTATGCAAACAAGACTTGGAGTAATATAGCGTATTCGCAAGGACGCGGTCGTTTGCCCCAGCGAGGCAAACGCCGCTCGACTCTCGGTTTTGCTCGTCCGCCTCCGGCGGACACCGTGCCCGCAAAACCTCCGAGACGCCTTTGCTTCACACGCTATATTACTCCAACTCTTGTTTGACAACTCGGGAAACCGTATAGCGCAACCGTTTTTAACTTGATAAAAAGGTGGAGGTCTTTTTTACTATGCTTCTCTGCAACACTCCACTATGAATTTTTCTATCGCGAGTTCAAGCTGTCTTTTGTCTCCTCCGAATATTTTTATTCCGCCTGTTTTTGTCTCTATGTCTATTTTTAAGAGTTTCTCATATATTGTTTTGAGATCCTCAGACGTGAAATTTTTGCACTGACCGCTTGTTTTTTGAATTACAAACGGATGCTGGTTCAGTTTTTTTGTTATTGTGAAGGGGGTTTCTCTTTTTTCAATCAGTTCGTGAACTTGTATCAGGATGCGGAAGTGTCTGACGATCATAAAAAATATTTTTATCAAATCTTCGCCGCTTTCTATCAATATTTTTATTGTTTGAAGGGAAGATTTTGTGTTTTTTTGAGATATTTCGTCGGTGAGTTTAAAAATTGACGAGCTTAGGGAGGGGGTGCATATTTTATCTATGGTTTTTTTGTCTACCTCTTTTTCTTCCGCGTAAAGTTTTAGTTTTTCCAGTTCATTGGAAAGTTTCCATAGGTTTGTTCCGCACTTTTG
>SLNK01000053.1 GCA_007133095.1 Candidatus Peregrinibacteria bacterium
TCCCGGAACGATTGCGAAATCTTGTTGAGGGTCAAATTTATGCGCAATATCCCGATGTTGAGATTGAGGATTGTGATGATTATTCCAATTTGGGAGAAGGATTTGAAAAGGCGAGGGGTGTTGAGTTGAAGTTGATAGAAACCGATGTTTATCCCATAAAACGATATCCTCAATTTGAAGACAAAATGGCGAAGGTTGCGGTTGATCCCATCGCGGGGATCACTTCTTCTCTTGTTAAGTTTGATGATATCGAGGACCAGGCTTGGGTACAGGTGGTTGTTTCACCTTTGCCTGATAGATGGAGAATTGTTTTTACAAAGTGTGTCCGTATTTTGAATAAAGGGATTTTTGCGAATGTTGAGACTTTTAAGAAATTTTATTCAAAGGCTTTTATCACCAGGAAGTTTTGGCCTAAAGTTGTGTTTTTCCCTTTTTATTTCATATTTTGGCTTCAAGGTTTAGCTGTCAGTTCCAGAGTCAGGGCGGACCTGAAGGCCGGTGGAGGGGGAGATGTTCTGGAGGAAGCTACAACTTCCAAGTCACATGAAAGGGAAAGTGAGATCGATGCCGCGATGGATAAAGTGGTGAGGCCGTTATACAGTGTTAATGTACGAATTGTTCATATCCCGAAGAATAAGGATGTTCATAAATCGAATGTTAAATTGAGAGAGGTTGTGGGAGCTTTCAAGCAATTTAATTATCCGCATCTTAACGGATTTGAGATCAAGAAGTTTCTGACGGGACACCAGTTGGTGACAGCTTACAAAAAACGCCTTATTGATGACGGATTTGTGCTTAATAATGAAGAGCTCGCGACTGTTTATCACATGCCCAACCTTCGAGTTAAAACCCCTACGATTTATTGGGTCAAAAGTAAGAAGCTGGAGCCGCCCGCGGATTTGCCAACTCCACAGTCTTCGGAGGACGACAGTGTTGCGATTCTTGGGCGAACCAATTATCGCGGATCTCAACAGATTTTCGGAATAAGGACGGATGACAGGCGTCGTCATGTCTACGTTATAGGTAAGACCGGTATGGGAAAATCTACTTTGTTGGAAAATATGGTTTATTCCGATATTATGGCCGGAAGGGGAGTGGGAGTGATTGATCCGCATGGAGATCTTGCCGACGCGGTTTTGAATTTTATTCCTACAAATCGAATTAATGATGTAATGCTGGTTGATCCTTCCGATAACGAATACGCGGTCGCGTTCAATATGTTGGAAAATGTTGATCCCGCTTTGAGTTCTATTGTTTGTAGCGGACTCATCGGCATTTTTAAGAAAATTTATGCGGATAGTTGGGGGCCCCGGTTGGAACATATCCTGAGAAATACCATTTTATCGCTTCTGGAATATCCGGGAACGACCATGCTGGGGATTACCAGGATTCTCCAAGATGAAGATTTTAGGAAAAAGGTTGTTAAGAAAATCGAGGATCCCGTTGTGAAAAGTTTTTGGTTGGATGAATTCAATAAAATGCAGGAGCGTTTCAGAACCGAGGCTATTGCTCCGATCCAAAATAAAGTCGGGCAATTTTTGTCCAGTTCCACTATAAGAAATATTGTCGGGCAACCAAAGAGTACCGTAGATTTGCGATTTGCCATGGATAAGGGGAAAATCGTCATAATAAATCTTTCCAAGGGGAAAATAGGGGAGGATAATTCCGCTTTGCTGGGCGCGATGTTTATTACAAAATTCCAGTTGGATGCTATGAGCAGAGCCAATATTCCTCAGGAACAACGCCGTGATTTCTATCTGTATGTGGATGAGTTTCAAAACTTCGCTACGGAATCGTTTTCCACAATTCTTTCAGAGGCGCGAAAATACAAACTGAATTTAACTATGGCGAATCAGTATATTGCTCAGATGCCGGATGAGGTTCGGGATGCGGTTTTTGGAAATGTTGGAAGCACTCTTGCGTTCCAGCTTGGTTTTGATGATGCGGACTATATTTATCAACAGTTTGGAGAAGAAATTATGGCCGCAGATCTGGTTTCTTTGAGTAAATATACCGCCTATATGCGCTTATTGATTGATGGAATGCCCACCTCAACTTTTTCTTTAACCACTTTGCCTCCTCCGGTTTTGGATATTGATGAGGATAGAGTCGACAAGATTAGAAAGGTCTCCAGAGAGCGTTACAGTGAAAAAGTTAATGTAATCACTGATAAAATAAGGCGGTGGAGTAAGCCGAAGGAGTAGAAGAGACATTTAAAAAACAAGAGCAGAAGGTGAAGAGATCACTTCACCTTCTGCTTCGAGGTTACTTCTTCAACGCTTCTATTCCCGGGAGTTTGTCTCCGGACAGAAATTCTATGCAGGCGCCGCCGCCTGTTGAGATGTGAGTGAATCCGCTTTCGTCTATTCCCAGTTTTTTGATTGCGTCCGCTGTATCGCCGCCTCCTATTATTGATGTGGAATCATGTTTTGCTAGAAATTCCGCTATCGTTTTTGTTCCGTTTTGGAATGGGGTATGTTCCGAAAGCCCCAGCGGTCCATTCCAGATGACGGTTTTGGATTTTTCCAGAATGTTACAGTATTTTTCCGTTGTCCATTTACCGATGTCCAGAATTTTCATATTTCCAATCACGTCTTCAACAGGAATATCGATTGTTTCCGCGTCTTCCGATATTTCTTCGGCACATACAACATCATGGGGGAGAATAAAGTGTTCTTTCTTTTTTTCACATTCAAGCATTATGTCTCTTGCCGTTCCTATTTTATCTTTTTCGTAAAGTGATTCGCCAACATTATAGCCCGCCGCCGCCAGGAAGGTATTTGCCAAGGCTCCTCCCACCAGAAAATAATCGGCTTTCCCCAGGAAATTTTTTATTATTCCAATTTTTGTATCGATTTTGGCTCCGCCGAAAATGACTGTCAGAGGTTTTTCGATTTTATCGCTTAGAAGAGGGGATAGTGCTGTAATTTCTTTTTCCATAAGGAGTCCGGCGTATGCCGGCAAGTGGTCCGCAATTCCCGCTGTGGACGCGTGTTTTCTGTGCGCCGCTCCAAACGCGTCGTTAATAAAGATCTCTCCAAGGCCAGCAAGTTTTTTTGTAAATTCCGGTTCACATTCTTCTTCTCCCGGGGAAAAGCGTATATTTTCCAGCATAGCTATGTCTCCTTCGTTCATTCCCGATATTATTTTTTCGGTCTCATCTCCAAGGATTTCGGAGCTTTTTTTGACCTGCTTTCCCGTTAGTTTTTCCAAGTGTTCGGCTACTTTTGTTAATCGAAGGGTTTCGTCCATTTTCCCTTTCGGCCTGCCGAGGTGTGAAAGAATTATCACTTTCCCCCCTTCTTCAACCAGTTTTTCTATTGTCGGAAGGCTTTCTTTTATTCTTGTGTCATCTCGGATTTCACCGTTTTCTTCTAGGGGGACGTTAAAATCAACTCTTAGCAGGATTTTTTTGCCTTTGATCTCAGAGATGTCTTTTAATGTTCTAATTTTCATAGTGAGGTTTGGATTAGTGCCGCCAGAGCCGCGTCTTTCCCTTTATTAAGGCCTTTTTTGCTTGCGCGCTCTTTGGCTTGATTTATATTTTCGCAAGTTAGTATACCAAATGATATCGGGATGCCCGTTTTTAGTTGAATATCCGTTATTCCGCGATAGCTTTCCGTGCAAACCTGATCGTAGTGGCTTGTTTCGCCTCTTATTATTGCACCCAAAGCTATTATTGCGTCCGGCTTTTCTTTTTCTATTATTTTTAAACAGGCGAAGGGGACTTCAAGCGCTCCCGCTGTTCTTACAATTTTAATGTTTTTTTCCGGGACTTTGTTTGCGAGCAACTCCTCTTTTGCGTTTTTACAAAGTTCCAATCCTATACTTTCGTTGAAATACGGCAAAACGATGCAAATTTTTAATTTGGAACCGTTTATCTTGATTTCTGTCTTGTCTATCTTCATCGGTTTTATTTGTAATTATCGATTTTTATAAGTCTCTCCAGATACCGCGCTATTATATCGACTTCCAAATTCACTTTATCTTCTTTCTCCAAATTCCCCAAATTTGTTGTTTTTAGCGTGTGAGGAATCAGGGCAACGGAGAAGGTTTCATCTTTCAGGTCGCAAATTGTCAGGCTTACGCCGTTGATGGTTATGGATCCTTTGAGAGAGATGTATTTCTCTATTTCCTTGGGCAATTCAAATGTTATTTTTGTTTGGGAGTCACTTTCTTTGATTTTTTTTATTTTTGTTGTTGTGTCCACATGTCCTTGAACCAGGTGTCCGTCGAGGGATTGGGCCAGTTTTATTGCCGGTTCCAGATTTACTCCATCATTTTTTGATAATTCCCCCAGATTGCTTTTGCTTGCGCTTTCTTCCATTATTTCGCATTTGAATTCATCGTTTTTGATCGAAACGATTGTTACGCATACGCCGTTGACTGCAATGGATTCCCCAATTTTTTTCCCCTCCAATGTTTTTGGTGCGAATATTGTAAAAACGGTAAGCGATCCTTCTTTGTGTACTTCTGTTATTTTGCCTATTTCTTTTATTATTCCGGTGAACATGCTTAGATTCTACATTTTTTTAAGGAAAATTTAAGATGATTTAACAATTTCTTAATTATCTTTTGCTATTAAGTAGGCAGTATTTCTTAACCTCATTTATTATGAGAAGTTTAAATCGGGTGATGCTCATCGGGCATCTTGCTGCCGACCCGGAAATTCGGCAGACCAAAACCGGGCATACGGTAACCACTTTTCCCGTTGCTACAAACCGGCTTTCCAAAAACGGGGACGGAGAAAAGAGGAATATCGCGGATTTTCATCGCGTTGTTGCTTGGGAAAGGCTTGGAGAAATTTGCAGTAATTATCTGCAAAAGGGGATGGCGGTTTATCTGGACGGCCGGATTGTGAACAGTTCTTACGAGGATAAAAGCGGTGTAAGACAATATCGGACAGAGATTATGGCGGACGGTCTGAATATTTTGACTTGGAAAAAGTCAACGAATGGAGTCAATGAGGTTGCAATAGAGGAAGTGGGTGATGAGAAGGAGGCGGTTGCTGCGTAGTCACCGTGAGTTCTTCGTGCGTAAGCGCGGGAATCTTCAAGTGCCAGTATTGTCAAATTTTTGTGTGAACTTGCCAATAAGCCTTAAGCTTTCTATAATGCGGTGTGTGTAACCGCATTTCCTATGGTCATTTTACAGTTTAAGTGTCGAAATTGTTCAGCAGTCTTTGAGCATTTGTTTCTTCCCGGGGAAGGTGTGGAAGCTATGGAAATAAGGTGTCTCTCTTGCGAAAGTGAGAATTTTTCACGTTTGGACGAAACTTCTTTTTCACCCAAGAGGGCTTTTTGCCCGCGTGAAGTTGCTTGTGATCGTGCTGAATTTTAAAATATAAATTTAATTCATTTCTATGAGAATCTTCAAAAAATCGATTTTAATTCTGTTCCTGTTTGTTATTGCTTCTTCGTTGCTTTTTAGCGGTTGTCGCAAACCGCGGGTTGAAGAGGTTTCATATGAGGGCGTGGAGCTTACTTATTATAAAATGTTTGATGATGAGGAAGTTATCAGACCTATTATTGATGAATTTGTATCCAACCATCCGGGATTGCGCATAAATTATCGGAAGTTTAACGATTTTGATGAATATCAGAATTTGATTCTTAATGAAATGGCAGAAGGAAGAGGTCCGGATATTTTTTCTATGCAAAATACTTGGTTTACAAGTAATTTTAGAAAAATTGCACCGATGCCGGAATTTTTGTCTCCCGAAGACATGACTTTGCCTGAGGTTTTTGCGGAAGTTTTTGTTGATGTGGCTTATCGTGATCTTGTACGGCCCGACGAGTATGGTGTTGATCAGGTTTATGCGTTACCGATGACTGTGGATACTCTTGCGCTTTATTATAATAGAGCACACTTTGAGGACAGGATCCCCGCTCGCGGGAGACCTTCTACAACGTGGGAGGGAATTAAAGAAGACGTTGTTTTGTTAAACAGGTTTGATCCGGATTTCGGATTTTTGGAGGTGGGAGGGATTGCTCTTGGAAGAAGTGATAATGTAACTCGTGCCGTAGATATTCTTTATCTTTTGTTTTTGCAGCATGGTGTTGATTTTTATAACGAAAATATTTCCGAGGCTATCTTTGCCCGAGCTCAGCGTGCCGGAGCCGATTCAACAGCCGCCGATGCTTTGGAATTGTTTACAAGTTTTTCCGATGAATCGCAAAGACACTTTTCATGGGGGACTTATCTGGCTGATCCGGACGATATGGCCAATGAAATTGAAGCCTTTGCGAGAGGAAGAGTTTCTATGATTATCGGATATTCTTTTATGCATGATGAAATTGTGAATCAAATTGGAATTTTACGAAACCAAGGAGCTACCACCATTAGAACCGATGATATAAGGATAGCGACCATACCCCAGACTTTCGATCCGGCTGTGACTGGACAAAAACGAGTAACTTATGCCAGTTATTTCGCCGAAACGGTTTCACGCAATTCGGAGTATCCGGATTTGGCTTGGGAATTTTTGGTGGAACTTACAAACAAGACCAATCTTGAATACTATTTTGATAAGCTGAAAAAGCCGACAAGCAGACGGGACATGATACAAGAACAACAACGTCATCCCATTTACGGTGTTTTTGCTTCCCAAATAGGATTTGCGGAGAGTTTTCCAATCATTAATTACTATCGATATAAAGATGTTTTTGAAGATGTTATAGCCCTTACAAATTTGAACAGGGGAACCGCACGAGCAAATCTAATCAATGCTCAAGATCAGATTACCCGGATGCTTCCGCAGATCGGGATAATTGAGCCTCCTTTAGAGAGCCCAGATGAAAACTAGATTGTTAAATAGCGTCGCCAGAGGTTGTTTTTACCTGTTTTTTGCTTTTCTGCCCTTTGGAATAGGAACTTTTTTATCCACTCCGGATTTATATTCTTCCGGTCTTTTTAACCCTTATACAGGTTATTTTTTGCATGTTTCGGAGATTTTTTTGATATCCGGTTTGTTGTTCTTGTTTGCGGGTTTGGTGTTTGAGAAGAGTAAAAAATCTACGTTTTCTTATAAAGGATTTGTAGAGTTTTTAAAAAATGATCGTGTTTTTCTTCTGTTTTTGATTTTTGTATTTTTTGTTTTCTTTTCGGTTTTGTTTTCCGTTGATTTTAGAAACACTTTATTTTACGGAATAAGGTTTGTTGAAATGATTGCCATTTATTTGCTTTTTTCTTTTAGAGTTTTGGATTTTAGAAGGGTTATCGGGATTTTTGTTGGAGTGATGTTTTTACAGTCTATTCTTGCTCTTTTGCAGTATTATTCACAAGGGTCGATGGGGTTACATTTTTTAGGAGAACCGGTTTTGAATTCTTCCATGAAAGGAATTGCTTCCGTGGATTTAGCCGGTGAAAAAGTTATACGACCTTACGGGACTTTTCCCCACCCGAATGTTTTGGGGATGTATATGGTTTTCGCATTTTGGTTTTTGGTTTTTTTATCAGAGAGAATCAAAGACAAATTGGTTCTTATAAGTTTGGGATTCCTGTTTTTGTCCGTACTTGTTTTGAGTTTCTCAAGGAGCGCGTGGTTGGCTTTCTGTTTGTCCGGATTCGTTTACATGTTATTTAAGGGAGGAAAATCTTATTTGAAGTATATTGTGTGTTTCGGGGGCTTGTTTTTGTTGGCGCTTTACGCTTCCGGAATCGGAGAAACTTTGCTTTATCGTGTGGGAATTCTGTCCGATGAGGCCGCTTTTTTTGAACGATTGAGGCTTATGGAGATTTCCATAAAAATGTTTTTTGACAACCCTTTCGGGGTTGGCTTTGGAAACTTCACTGTTGTTATGCAGGACTATGATTTTACTAAACTTTTTCCATGGAATCATCAACCGGTGCACAATATTTTCCTTCTTGCTTTTTCGGAAGGGGGATTGGCGGGTGGAATTTCATTTATTCTCCTTGTGACTGCGGCTTTTTGGAAATCTCTTTGTGTAAAAAAAGCGTTCCTTCCCGTTATTTTGGGGATTTGTGTTTTGTCCGCGGGATTGTTTGACCATTATTTTTTGACACTTTTCCAGGGACAGGTTTTGCTTGTTTTGTTTTTGGTAATTCGGCTTATGCCTGCGTCTTCAGAGTCTTCTTGAATAAATGTGAGTAGCCGTTAAGGAATGCTTTTACCTCCATTTCATGCTTACCTTCGGGTTTTATTTTTTGGGGAATCAGAATTCCTTTTGATGTTCCTATTTTTAGTGAATCTTTTTCGATTTTGAATTCCCCCGATTTCAGGGATTCATTTTCGTCGATGGCCAATTCCGTTATTTCGATTTTTTTACCGTTTACGTTTGTGAATATTCCCGGCCACGGCGTGTATGCTCTAAGCATATTTTGTATTTCCTTAGCGGTTTTTTTAAAATCTATTTCACCATCTTTTTTTTCGATTTTTTTGCAATAATCGGCTTTGGAATGATCTTGTTTTATTGGTGTTAGGACTTCCGACTGTATATCGTGGAGGACAGGGGGAGTGGTTATCGCGCTCATTTCCGCCAGTTTTTTTGAAAGCGATTCATAGGTATCGAACTTTTCTATCTTAGCGCGTCTCAGCAAATAAATGTCTCCGTGATCCATCTCCTCGTCCATTTTAATTACGCTTATTCCCGTTTCTTTGTCGTCGTTTAAAAGAGCCGATTGGATGGGGGAGGCTCCACGGTATTTGGGTAAGAGCGATGTATGGATGTTTATTGCGCCGTGTTTTGGGATTCTGAGGACTTTTTTCGGCAGGATCATTCCGTATGCAAACACTACGAAGAAATCCGGCGGGCTGAAATCTTCCAAAAGTTCCAGAAGTTCTTCTTTGTTTTCCGGCTGGAGGACTTTTAATTCCATTCTTTTCGCCGCACTTTTGATCGGCGGAGGAGTTTTTATTTTTTTTCTGCCGGTTTCTTTGTCTGGTTGTGTTATTACTGCCGCGATTTCAATATCCGGCATCATGTTCAAAACCTGAAGTGTTTTTACTGCTATTTCCGGAGTCCCGAAAAATATTATCTTCATGAATTTAATTTAGTATCTTTGTAATAATCTTATTCTGTCCGGTGCTGGCGGATGAGTGGACCATATTTTTTTCCAAAAGCTTTGCTTTTTTTCACCGGATAGGGATTTTTTAATTGTGGGATCTTCTATGCATATACTTCCTATTGTGGGCTTTGACTCCAGGGTTTTTGAGCCCGGATTCGCGGATATTTTTTCAAGCGCGGAAGCAAGCGCAAGGGGATTGCTTGTTAGGAAGGCGCCTGTTGCGTCTGCAAGGTATTCCCGTTCTCTGCTAATTGCAAATTTTGTAAGCATCCCCATCAAAACTCCTATCGTTATGAACAGAAATCCTATCAGGGGAATTATGCTGCTTCCTTTTGAGCGGCCTCTTCCCCCAAAATAGGCGGTTCTTATCATCATTTCTCCTACTATCTGGATTGCACCCAACAGAGTTATAACTATCAGCATTACTCTTATGTCCCTGTTTAATACGTGGCCCATTTCGTGAGCCATTACTGCTTCCATTTCGGCTTTACTTAATTTTTCCAAAAGGCCCCTGGTAATCGCGATTTTTGCGTTGTCCGGGTGAGTTCCGGTTGCGAACGCATTAAGCCCGGAGTCTTCAATTATGTAGATTTCGGGAGTTTTTGCCATCCCCGCAGTTATTGATATGTTTTCCACGGCATTGTAGAGAGTGGGGTTATCTCTTTTGGCAATGGGCTTTGCTCCGGCGTATCCCATTATCATTTTCGAACCTGCAAAATAGCTTACTGCGGACCATACAAATACGGCGAGTATTACCCAAAATCCTATTGTTCTCATCATCATATTAGCAAGTTCCAGCGGGTTTGTTCTCGCTAGTTCGGGGTCTGAGGAAAATATAATCGCCAACAAGATTCCCAGATATGTAAGCCCCAAAATAATTAGTGGAAACATCAAAAAAAGTGCGCCGGTTCGCCAGCGATTATACTTAATCTGGTCATAAATGTTTTTCGGCAGTTCTTTCTTCATTTTTCACTAAAACTTAACCTCGGTGGGTTTTTGAGCTGCGGCTGCTTCACTGGGTTCCAATTCAAAGAAATCACGTTTTTCAAAGTTGAACATTTTACCGACTATGTTTGTGGGCACGCTCTCAAGCGCGGTGTTAAGTTTCTTAACCGTGCTGTTGTAAAATCTGCGCGCTGCCATGATTTTGTCTTCCGTGTCGGTTAGTTCCCTTTGAAGACTCAAGAAGTTTTCGTTAGCTCTCAAATCGGGATAGTTTTCAGATACCGCAAAAAGTGATTTTAACGCGCCGCTAAGCATGTTTTCTGTCTTGGACTTGTCTTCTACACTACCTGCTTGCATTGCTGACGTTCTTGCTTTTGTTACGTTTTCAAACACACTTTTTTCGTGCTTTGCGTAACCTTTAACTGTGTTTACCAGGTTGGGAATAAGGTCGTGTCGTCTTTTTAGTTGTACGTCTATCCCGCTCCAAGCTTCTTTTGCCTGATTTCTTCGTTTTACGAGTGAGTTGTAAAGAACAACAAAGATGATCAAGAGGAGTACTATTACTCCGATGAGTAAAAAGAGTGCTTCCATATTTTTTTGTTAATAAATAATTTTTCTATCCAAGTTTATCAGACTTTTGTAGAATTTGGAATCATATGTTAAATTTACGGTATGTTTAGAAAATTTCTTGTTGTTCTTTTTACTATTCTTTTTGCTGTCGGTGCCACGTCGACAATTTTTCTGACCGAGACTTACGGCACTTTGAAGAATCGAGTTTTTTATACCGAAAAGCTTGCTCCCGAAGGGTACGATCTTTTAATTTACGGGCTGGCGGAATCTTTATCAGATGAGCTTTTCCCGAATTTGTCTGTTGATGAGGTTGTTGAATTGCTGAAAGAGGATATTTCCAAGGAGGAGTTTAGTGTTTTTTTGGGAACTGTTTATGACGATCTGGATTCAGCCGTTGTTGAGGATGGGGAATTGATGATTACGGTTTCTTTGGTCGATTTGCCGGAGGATTTGATTTTTACTTTTGAAGTGGGGGAGGACATCGAAGGGAATTTTGTTGAACATTTGTCCGGGATTTTTAATATGGCTGTTTCCGTTGTTTGGGCTTTTCTTCTTTTGTTTTTGGCTTTGATAGCTTTAGTTGTCCTTAGGCCTTGGGAGAAAATTTTGAAGGCTGAACTGGGCGCAATCTTTTTAACTTCTTTGTTGCTGTCGATCTCTGCTCTTTCCATTCTGTTTTTACCTATTCCCGAATTGAATATCTTCACATTCTTTGTTGAGTTGGTTTTGAAAGATGTTTCCTCTCGAATTTTGTTTTATGCCGTTCCGGTTTTGGTTTTAACAATCGTGGGGCGGTTTGCTTTGAATAGATATACCAAAGAACGCGATGCTGAAAGATGAATTGTTGGATAAGATAGGGGATTGCCGCCTTTGCGGTCTTTGCGAGGGTAGAACAAATGTTGTACCCGGAGATGGATCGTGGGAAGCGGATATTTTTTTTGTGGGGGAAGGGCCCGGGAAGGATGAAGACTTACAAGGGAAGCCGTTTGTCGGGGCGGCCGGCCGCTTGTTAACGGAAATGATCGAATCTATTGGAATGTCTCGTGATGAGGTTTTTATTACTAACGTGGTGAAGTGCCGGCCGCCCTCCAACAGAGATCCTCTTCCGGAAGAGGTGAAATCGTGCTGGCCGTATCTTGAACATCAAATAAAAATTATAAAGCCAAAACTTATTGTGACCTTGGGGAGACATTCAATGGCTCGTTTTCTTTCGGGGGTTAAAATTTCCGAGGTTCACGGGCAGCCTAAGAGAGCCGAGGGAATATGGCAGGACAGGCAAGTCTTTTTACCTCTTTACCATCCCGCCGTTGCGTTATATGATTCCAGAAAGAAAAGTGTTCTTTTTAAGGACTTTGCAAAAATCCCTTTAATTTTGAAGAAAATAGATGAATCACCATAAATATTTGGCCATAATAGGAGCTTCCGCTTTGTTTGCCTGGATTGGTTGGATTTTGGTAATCACTCAAATTTCTCCGTACGCAAATTTGTCAATTGCGCTTGTTCTGTTTTTTATTACTTTGTTTATAGCGCTAACCGGAACTTTTGGAGTTCTGGGGTTTTATTTTCGCGTTTGGTTGTTTAAGAATGAAATATTTTACAGACATATTAACGTTTCCATGAGGCAAGGAACTTTTCTCAGCCTTATTGCCGTTTTTTGTCTTATTTTTCAAATGCTGAGAGTTCTGACCTGGTGGTCCGGACTCCTTGTTATTGGAATTGCCGTTTTATTGGAATTCTATTTTTCCTCCAAAGATTCAGAGGTTGCTTGATCCGCCATATACTCCTGGCCTCTAATTATTCGCATATTTGTTAGCGGCCACCATACAAACCAAGTTTTTCCTTTTATATTATCTCTGGGAACATAAGCGTTTTGAGGATTGTTTTTGCATTCCATAGTGACCGAACTTTCAAAGCAGCTTCTTGAATCAGTGCTCGCTTTTCTATTGTCTCCCAGTAGAAAGTAATGATCTTGAGGGATTTCGAATACTGAGAAATTACTGACATAAATTTTTGTATTTCCTGTATTTTCCTCGTTTAAGTAATTTTCTTCCAGTTTTGTTGTTTCTTCGCCTGATGATTCGGTAATGTATAAGTCTCCGTCTTTAATCTCTATTGTTTCCCCGGGTAAGCCAATAACTCTTTTTATGTAATATTTTTCTGTGTTTTCTCCCGGAGGAGTAAATACAACTATGTCTCCTCTTGCCGGATCTCCGGAAACATACGCCGCTTTATTTATGATTATTTTTTCTCCGTGGTTGTTTATACATTCGCCTTCTACAACATTAAGGGTGTCGCACATTGATGCTCCGGAAACGTCAAACGGAGCTATTAACCATTTTTGTATCAAAAAAACCAGGCCAAAGATTATTAGTACATTCACGCCGAGGTCCAATACCCACAACATTGCTTTTTTTACCTTCTTTTTAGACTCTTCTTTCATCGCTTTATATCATATCTTTTTTGATTTTTTATTACAACATCAATATAATACGTTTGTTACAAAGTTTTATGAAATTTAGAAATCGTATTTTTTCAAGATTTTTGGATGACGGGGAAAGGGTTTTATATGTCGCGCACCGTCATGTTTTTGTGTTTTTCAAGGCGGCATTTAAAAATTTTGTTTTTGGACTCTTCATCCCTTTTATCTTGTATCTTCTTTTCCCCGCTTTAATTGTTGCTTGGGGAACTTGGATGGCAGTGGGAGTCTTTGGAATGATTTATAAATTCTTGGACTGGTATTTTGATGTTTGGTTACTGACAAATTTTGGAGCTGTTGATATCGAAAGAAACGGATTTTTCGATATTACTTCAACACGGATTGAATACCATATGATTGAAGGAGTTTCTTATACGGTTAAGGGATTTTGGCCTACTGTGTTCAATTATGGAAATATAACCATCGATAAAATGGGGGGGCAAACTTCCGTTGTTTTAAACGATGCGGTTCGTCCTAAAAAGCTGGAGTCCGTTATTTCCAAATTTCAGGATAAATATGTTGCGAATCGGAGTGTACGTGATCATCAAGCTCTTAAAAACATGCTTTCGGAAATGATTGCTTATCACGCGCAGAGTAAAAAAATACATATTGATGATTAAGAAGGTATATGTTTGAAATTTTGATAATTTTATTTTTGGTTTTAGCTTTTGTTTTGGCTGTTTGGGTGTTTTTTGCGCAGGGTAGAAGAAAGAAAATTGGGCAGAAGGAGCTTAAGTATATTCATTCGCACTGGAACAGGGTTATTCAAATCCATCAAATTAATCCGAAGGAGGCGATTATGGATGCGGACAAATTACTGGATTACACTTTGAAGAGTCGCGGATACCAGGGGTCATTGGGAGAGAAGTTAAAAAAAGCAGGCCCTCTTTTTTCCGATGAAAACGGGGTTTGGTTTGCTCATAAATTGAGGAATCGCGTTGCGCATGAACTTGGTGACATAAGGTACGCCGAGGTAAAATCCGCTTTAAAAAGTTTTAAACGAGCGTTGAATGACTTGGGGGCGAATTTGTAAATGGGGTCAGATATAATTTCCCCCGGTACAATTTTTTTATCGTGGACAGAGATGTGGGAGGCGCATTATTTTCTGAAGAGCCCTTCAAAGGAAACAGAGCGAGCCACATGTGGCTCGCGTCCTCTGGAACCCGCCTTTGGCGGGTGAAAGGGGGCTGTGCTCCGGCTCAAAGAAAATCATGCGCCTCCCGCGTCCCCTGAAAGCCCGCTAGAAAAACGTAGAAAAATTGTACCTGACCCCATTTACTAAGCTGACGAAAGGCAAAAAGGCGGTGTGCAAAATTGTACCTGACCCCATTTTTCTTGTCTGATTCGGCTTAAACGGATATTATGAGGATATGGAAATGGAAGCTGTTATAGGTCTGGAGATTCATGTTCAAATATCGACAAAAACAAAAATGTTTTGCCGATGCGATAATGATTCGTGGGATAAAGAACCGAATATAAATACATGTCCTGTTTGTATGGGATTTCCCGGTCAGCTTCCCGTTGTGAATAAGAGTGCGGTGGAGAAGGGGATTAAGGCCGCGCTGGCTTTAGATTGTGAGATCCCGGAGAAATGCAAGTTTGACAGGAAAAATTATTTTTATCCGGATAATCCAAAGGGATTTCAAATTTCCCAGTATGATGAGCCTCTTTCGGAAAACGGAGAGGTTACTATCCACCTTGAGAATGGTGATAGCGGAGAGGAAAGAAGTGTTAAAGTTGGGGTTACACGTTTGCATTTGGAGGATGACGCGGGAAAACTCACTCATGTCAGGAACGGATCCTTGCTGGATTTTAACCGAGCCGGAACTCCCTTGATGGAAATAGTTTCCGAACCGGATATGCGCAGTGCCTCTGAAGCCGGTGCTTATGCGCGTGAAATTCAGAAAATAATGCGTTATGTCGGTAGTAGCGAGGCAGATATGGAGAAAGGAATGATGCGTTTTGACGCCAGTGTTTCAATTCGTCCAAAAGGGGAGAAAAAACTGTACCATCGGGCTGAGATAAAAAATCTTAATTCTTTTCGTGCTTTGGAAAGCGCTATCGATTATGAGATTGAACGGCAGAAGAAATTGTGGCGGGAAAAGAAGCCTTTAAAAAATCCCGTAACAATGGGTTGGGATGACACAAAGGGACAGACTTTTTTTATGAGGGACAAGGAAGAAAGCGATGATTATAGATATTTCCCGGAACCGGACATTCCTCCCTTGGTTATTTATAAAAAAACAGTTGAAAAATATCGAAATGAAATTCCGGAATTGCCTCAGATCAAGAAGGAAAGATATGTAAAAAAGCTTAAACTTTCTGAAGATGATGCGCGCATTTTGTCCGAGGACCCCGTTCTTGCGGCTTATTTTGAGGAAGTGGTGGAAAAAAGCGGAGATGCCAAGCGTGCCGTTTCTTTTATTAACACAATTTTGATGAAACATTTAAGAGAGGAACTTATTTCCGTTAAAGAACAAAAGGTTACTGCCGGAATGATGGCGGAATTGATAAAACTTGTTGATGGCGGAGAAATTTCAAACAATGTCGCGAAGGGAGAGGTTTTTGAAGAGATGTATTCAACGGGGAAGCACGCTGAAGAAATTATTAAAGAAAAAGGATTGAAACAGGTTAGTGACAGTGGCGCGATAGAGAAGGCTTGTAAAAGGGTCATCGATGAAAATCCCGGGCCGGTTGAGGATGTGCGTGGTGGAAAGGATAAAGCAATCGGGTTTTTGGTGGGGATGGTTATGAAGGAGATGAAAGGGCAGGCAAATCCTCAGATGGTGAATGAAATACTGAGAAAATTGATCTGATAAAAATGGGGGTTCCAGTTGAGCGGCGTTGAATCAATGTGTAAATGATGGTAAAATATAGTTATCCTCATTAACTAATTTATTCCTATGATTACAACTTCTCTGGATGTGCTTTATATTTCACTCGCGATAGGATTTATTGTTTTGGTTATTTTTACCTGTATCGCACTTTTTTATATGATTTTAGTTTTGCGTGATGTTAGCAAAGTTGTTAGTGATGCTGAAGAATTGGTTGGGAGGGTTCATAAAACCATTATTCAGCCCCTTCGCGCGGTGGATTATCTTATTGAACGCGCTACTCCATATATCGAAACGATAATAGAGGCTAAAATCAGGGGAAAGAGAAAGACCAGAACTAAGAAATAAATAATTTTTTTATGGAAACAGCGGGATATGCCCTTCCGGTTTTGCTTCTTATTTTGTTGGTAGGACTTGTAATTCCGGAACTTTTCAAGAAGTTTCGACTTCCATATGTAACTACTTTGATTATTTTCGGTGCCATCCTTGGACCATACGCTCTGGGGTTGGTGGAAATTGATGACACTATTAGGTTTTTTGGATTTTTGGGGTTCACTTTCCTTATGTTCATGGCCGGATTGAAAACCGATATGGATGAAGTAAAACAAGCTAAAAAAGAGGTTGTTTACATGACACTTTTGAATGGCGCTTTCCCTTTTGCTATCGGCTTTTTGATTGCATATTTGTTGGGGTATCCTTTGGAAACCGCACTTGTTTTGGGAGTTATTTTTATTTCTTCTTCAGTCGCTATTATTTTGCCCTCTGTTCGATCTTCAAAGGTTTTTGACAAACGAAGCGTCAATCTTTTGACCGCCGCTGTTGTTTTGGAAGACGCTGTAAGTTTATTTTTACTTGCTTTGTTTTTCCACTACTTTGCGCCAATGAATGATTTGCCTTTGTGGCTGTATTTTATTGTCTTGGTAGCTTCCGTTTGGGCGTTAAAAATTATTTTGCCAAAATTTGCGAATTTACTTGGTTCCGGGAATAGATTTTTTTCAAAATCCGATTATCAAAATGAACTTCGTTTTGTTATTGCTGTTCTTATAGCGGTTCTTTTATTTTTTGAATTGTTGGGTGTTCATCCTATTTTGGCGGCTTTCTTGGTAGGGATTTTGTTGTCTAAAAATCTTAAGTCTGAGGAAATTTATAATAAATTGCACGTTCTGGGATATGGACTTTTTGTACCGGTTTTCTTTTTTATTGTTGGGATGGAGTTGGATTTTTCTGTATTCACTGAATTGGGGACCGCTGGGATTGCTGTTTTTTTGGTGGTTTTCGGCCTTATTTTTTCTAAAATGTTGGGGGGATATTTGGGAGGTAGATTAGCAAAATTTCCCCGTAAGGACAGTGCTTTGTTCGGCATGCTTTCAACCGTTCAACTGACTACAACTTTAGCAGCAGTTTATGCCGGTTTATCACTGGGGTTTTTGGATAGAACGTTGGTGACTGCGGTAATTTTGATAGCCGTGATCACAACTCTTTTTGTCCCCCTTATTTTGCAGTTTTTTACGAAAAAGAACGAAGAACAGCTTTCGGATAACTAAGTTTTTGATGGTGGAGTCAGGGGGAGTCGAACCCCCGACCTCAACGCTGCCAGCGTTGCGCTCTAGCCAGCTGAGCTATGACCCCACGGTGTGTTTGCTTTTTAAATTTGACACAATTTTTTTAGAATAAATTTGTTTTTAATCAGCTGGCCAGAGCGCAACTGCGCGCTTTTCATGAGCTGAAGGCTCTCCAGCTGAGCTATGACCCCACGGTGCTGCGAAAAACTTTGAGTGGAAACTTGATTGTCGCGTTGTAAATTCTTTTGATTCTTGAGGGTTGGATTATCAGGCGGTAAAACCATTCCAAGCCTATTTTCTGCATCCAGAGCGGTGATCTTTTTCTTACTCCGGCAATATAATCGAAAGTTCCTCCTATGCCAAGTGCCACTTTTATCGTTTTGAGTTTTTTTAGATTTCGTGTGATCCAGAGTTCTTGGGCGGGCGCTCCGTACGCAACAAAAAGAATGTCCGCTTCCGAATCGTTTATCTTTCTTATTATTTGTTTTTCATCACGGGGGAGGGGAGTGCCCGCCCAAGTTCCGCTTATTCGTAATCCTTTATACTTTTCTTCAAGCACTTTTTTCGCCTTTTCCGCGACTCCTTCTCTGGCCCCAAGCATAAAAATTTTCAAATTTTCACGGTCGTCTTCGTTTTCTGAAATTCTTTTGCAAATTTCCATGACCAAGTCCGCGCCGGTGACTCTTTCCTTAAATTCACTTCTTATGTATGGAGGGTAGAAAAACACTGTCAGCAGACTAAAAATCCACTTAACCAATTTTATAAATTTAGATCGATTTTTCTCAGTTATCCTTTTATACTTGGCTGCCCATAAAATCCCCGTTCCGTCCGGAGTATTTAATCCTGCTTTATTCAGAGCGCGGCGAAATTTTTGATTCTTAAGTGCTTCAAGAATTATTTCCGGGTTCGGTGTGGTCACCATTTTTTTTCGCCACCCCCAGCCCCGCGCCCATTTTAAAACTTTTTCCGCGGCTTCGTCCAAGGACACATTATCTATTCTGACTTTTAATATTTTTTGCATATAAATACGATGTTTCTTCCCACATGTTCGCTTATCGGATAGAATCCGTTTTTTGCCAAAAGTTTTCTAAGCTCTCTTGGTTTGAAAGCGTAGTAATATCTTTTTACGTCGGACTTTCCCCACGGGATAAATGTATCTCTCATATCAAATTTCCCGAAAGTAAACAGCCCTTTTATTCTTGCGCGCCAGATGTATTTTTTGTATTTGGGTTGGAACAGATTCCACACGCTCATTATCAGTATTCCTTCCGATTTCAACATTCTGTGAATTTCTTTTAAGGCTGTTTTTCTCAGTGTTATCGACGGAATGTGATGGAATGACGCAATTGCGCATGCGACATCGAACTTATTTCCTTCCAGAGGGATTTTTGTCATATCCCCGAGAACAAACAGCTTTCTGTTAAAGTTCTCTCCCGCCTTGTCCAGAAGTTTTTTGTTGTTGTCCATGCCCACGTATCGAACGCTCTTGTACTTTCGTATAAAATCGTAGAATCTACCGTTCCCGCAGCCCAAATCAATCAGGCGTTGACCTTCTTTTATAAATTTAAGAAATATCTTAAATTCCTTCCAGTCCGATTTTCGTGTTCTGTGAAAGTCCTCAACTATATGGTCATAGTCTTTTTTTACTTTTTCCTGTAATTCTTCAGCCGTTTTTTGCCGCATAATATTTATTGTGTTGGATTGATATATTAAGCTGTTATGGTCTTTTTCGCAATTTTTTGTTACTATGCTCTCCTGTTTTCAAATCACTATATGGATTTTTCAAAAATCGATCTGCAAAAACATCAAAAATTGGCGCGAATTATAATCGAGGAGGCATCGAAGAAAAGTTTCAAGGATCGATCCGCGTTTGAACGGTTTCGGAATTCTATAATCAAGGAGAACAAAGGCGAAATTTTTCATAACCTATATTTTGTTAAGGCATATAACGATTTGTTGAAGGAGGGGAAAATTGAATCGAATGAAGAACTTTTGGGATTGATCCAAAAGCGCGGAATAAGAACTTTGAGCGGAGTAACTCCCGTGACCGTTATGACAAAGCCCTTCCCATGCCCCGGTAGATGCGTTTACTGCCCCACGGATATGCGGATGCCAAAGAGTTACTTACCAAGCCAGCCGGCCGCACAGAGAGCTTTTAGGCAGCAATTTAATCCTTATACCCAGGTTTTTGTCAGACTGAAGGCTCTTTACATGACCGGGCACGAAATTTCCAAGGTGGAGTTACGCGTGATTGGGGGGACATGGAGCGCTTACAAGAAAACTTATCAGGTTTGGTTTTTGAAACAATGTCTGATGGCGATGAACGAGTTTTATGATCAAATCGAAAAGGGAGTGGGGGATAACGCAAAAAAAATCACTCGAAAGAACATTATAAAAAGCGAATACGGCGAGGACGAAGTTAATACGGTTTTTTTGGACCCGATCGGGAAGGCGAACGTGAAGTGGGAAGAAGTTGCCAAGAAGAATGAAAAAGCCTCGGTTCGGTGCATCGGAATCAATATTGAAACACGCCCCGATTTTATAAATGAGGCCGAAGTTGCTCGTCTACGAACACTCGGTGTTACTAAAGTTGAAATGGGAGTTCAGACAACCGATGAGGAAGTACAAAAGATTACTAAGCGCGGCCATGATCTGGAATGCGTAAAAAGAGCTACAAAGTTGCTTAAGGATGCGGGATTTAAAATTGGTTATCACATGATGCCGAATTTGCCGGGAGCCACAGTTGAACTTGATAAAAGGATGATCGCGGAGCTTTTTACGGGGCAGGATTACCAACCGGATTATCTAAAGATTTACCCATGTATGGTTGTTCCCAAAAGCGAACTTTACGATACTTACAAACGAGATAAATTCAAACCTTATGATGATGATACATTGTTGGATGTGCTTTATGCGCAGCTTTTATCCGTTCCCGAGTGGTGTCGGATTGATAGGGTCGCAAGAGATATCCCCGCTACCGATATAGGAGAAGGGTCAAAGATGTCCAATATACGACAAGTTTTGGAGAAAAAGATGAGTGAGGAGGGGCATCCTTGCAGAGATGTCAGGAGTAGAGAAGTTGGAAGTGCCAAGGTTGATCCAAAAAATGTGGGATTTGTTCTAAGAAAATATAGTGCCGGCGGGGGAGCGGAGTTATTTTTGTCCTATGAAGATTTAAAAAACGATAAGCTTATTGCGCTTTTGCGTTTGAGGTTTCCGGATCCGCAGGTCTCAAAAAATCATTTTATTTCAGAAATTAAAAATGCCGCGTTAGTGAGAGAAGTCCATGTTTATGGCAAACAAATTGCGGTTGGGGCGAAAGGAAAAGGTAAAAAACAACATACCGGCTGGGGGTCAAGACTGATGGCCGATGCGGAGAAGCTTGCGAAAGAAGAAGGATTTAAAAAAGTTGCGGTAATTTCCGGTATCGGTACGCGTGAATATTACAGAAAGTCTGGATATAGGTTGAAGGGGAGCTATATGTTAAAATCAACCTAACTTTGCACAATGTATCTTGTGCAAAGTTTTTAGTCATTGAAGTACACTTCTTCGTTTATCGCTATTTTTTCGGCCAGTTTTTCGTGTTCTTTTAACAGCGGATCTTTTCTTATTATTTCTATCGCACTGTTGCGTGCTTTTTCTATTGTTTTTGTGTCTGTCAGGCTTGCCATTTTTAAGTCCGGTATGCCACTTTGACGAACTCCGTAAACTTCTCCAGGGCCGCGCAGTTCCAGATCTATTTCCGCCAATTTGAACCCGCAGGAAAATTTCTCCATCGATTTCAGGCGTTTTAAGGCCTCTTCGGAAGTTTCCGAAGGGAAAAGGAAGCAAAAAGATTTAAAACCGCCTCTCCCGACACGCCCCCTAAATTGATGCAGCTGTGACAGGCCGAATCTTTGTGCGCCCTCAATCATCATTATTGTCGCGTTTGGAATGTCTATACCAACTTCAATTACAGACGTTGAAACAAGCACATTTATTTTATTGTCTTTAAAATCTTCCATAATTTTGTCTTTTTCGTCTTGTTTTAATTTTCCGTGCAACAGTCCCAAATTAAGTTTTGGGAAAATGTGTTCTTTGAGATGTAAAAATTCCGTTTGAACCGCCTTAACTTCCAAAATGTCGGATTCGTCTATCAGTGGACAAATGATAAAAGCTTGTCTGCCTTTCTGTATCTGGTCTTCAACCCATCTGTATGCCTCTGTTCTTTTGTTTTCCGGCACGATTCGGGTAAGGATTTCTTGCCTTCCCTTAGGCATTTCATCGATTATGGAGAGGTCTTGATCCCCGTAAATTGTGATTGCCAGTGTTCGCGGGATCGGGGTCGCTGTCATGTTTAACAGATGCGGTGTCCCGTAGTTTTTCAGGGTTTCTCTTTGTTTAACGCCAAATCTGTGTTGCTCGTCAATTATCGCGAGGCCCAGATTTTTGAATCCTATTTTTTCCTGAATTAAAGCATGTGTTCCGATTACAATATCCACAGTGCCGCTTTTCATTTGTCTTACAACTTCTTCCTTTTGCTTTGACGTTGTGCTCCCGGCGATAAATTGGATGTTTAAACAGAACGATGAAAGCGTTTTAACGAATGTCGCATAGTGTTGTTTTGCCAAAATTTCCGTTGGTGCCATGATCGCGACCTGATATCCGTTTTTAGCTATGTTAAGCGCCGCAATTGCCGCGACTATTGTTTTTCCCGAACCTACATCCCCTTGTAGGAGCCTGCTCATCGGGAAAGATTTTTTGACATCGTTTAAAATTTCTTTCAATACTCTTTTTTGTGCGTTTGTAAGGTCAAAATCCAGTTTCTTAATACACTCCTTTATAACATCGGTTTTTATTTCGATGTTTTTTGTTTTTGCTTGTGTAGATTTTTGCCAGTACCACTTTTTTTGAATTACCTTCAATTGGAGCAAAAAAAGTTCGTCAAACGCGAGACGTTTTCTGGCTTTTTTTAAAATTTCGTCACTTTCCGGAAAGTGAACGTTTTTAATTGCCGTTTTATAGTCAACCAGATCGTGTTCCTTTAGAACTTCGTCCGGCATGTATTCTTCAAAAAGCTCAATCCATTCATCCACAAGCGGCTTCAATTTCTCTCTTATCCATTTTGAGCTGATTCCCTCCGTTTCGTGATAAACCGGGACAATTCTTCCCGTATGGACTTGTTCTTCGTATTGTCTGACCACTTCATACGAGGGGCTTTGTAACGAAACTTTTCCTCCGGAGAATTTTGCTTTTCCGGTGAGAATTATTTCTTTTTGCCTCGGTAGCATTCGTGTTAGATGCGGCTGATTGAACCAGATGACTTCTATTGATCCCGTTTCGTCGTTGAAGATTCCGCGTGTCAATTTCTTCCCGGTCCTTGTTCTTATGGTGAATAAATTACTTAGTTTTCCTTTTATGACGTTCACCTCATCCGTGCGGATGTCCATTATTTTGGTGAATTCCGTGTTGTCGTTATACGTGCGAGGAAAATAAAGTAAAAAGTCTTTTACTTTTGTAACTCCCAATGATTCCAGTTTTGACAAATGTTCTGATGTTGTCCTGAGTACGTTTGCTAAACTTCTATTTAGCATTGCAGATTACTTTTAAAAATTTGCGTTTGCCCACTTGTAAAAGGGTTTCTTTGGTGATGTCCAATTCTTGTTCTATTGTTGTTACTTTTTCTTCGTTCACTTTCACTCCCCCACCCTGTACTAATCTCCGCGCATCGCTTTTTGACGCGCATAAACCGGTTTCCGAAATCAACTCTATTATATTGTATTTTTTACCGGAAAGTTTTTTTAATTCTATTTCCTCCGGGAGTCCTTTTTTGCTGAAAATTTTAATGAATTCTTGTTCGGCTTTTTCCGAGGCTTCTTCATTGTGGTAAAAAGCGACCAATTCACGGGCCAGACGCATCTTTATGTTTCTGGGATTTTCACCTTCTTTAAGCGCTTTTTCGATATTTTTAATTTCTTTGTCGGGGAGCATTGTGGTCAGCTCAAAATACTTCACTATCATTTCGTCCGGGATTGACATTGTTTTTCCGTATATTTCTTTCGGCGTTTCTGTCAGCCCAATGTAGTTGTTTAGCGTTTTGCTCATCTTTTCCACTCCGTCCAGTCCTTCTAGAATCGGTGTTGTTATTATGTTTTGAATTGTTTCGCATCCGTATTTTTTTTGCAAATCCCTTCCCACCAGCATGTTAAAAAGTTGATCCGTACCGCCTATTTCCACATCGCTTTCCAGCATTACAGAATCATAGCCCTGCATTATCGGATATAAAAGTTCCGTTACGGAAATGTCCTGATCATTCTTCATCCTGTTTCTAAAATCCTCTCTTTGGAGCATTTGGTTAACTGTTTTTTTGGATGCCAGTTCAAGAACGTCTGACATATTCATTTTTCCGAACCATTCCGAATTGTGTCTTATTTCAAGTTTTTTAATGTTCAAAATTATCGAAGCTTGTTCAATGTAGTCCTCCATGTTTTTTTGAATTTCCTCATCCGAAAGCATTACCCTTGTTTCTGACTTCCCACTGGGGTCCCCTATTTTTGCCGTGTAGTCCCCTATCAGAAGAATAACCGTGTCTCCCCTGTCTTGAAACTCTCGCAATTTCTTTAAAACAACGGCGTGTCCCGCATGCAGTTCCGATCCTGTGGGATCAATCCCAAGTTTTATCCTCAGTTTTTTCCCGCTTTCCAATTTTCGCTTCAGTTCGTCTCTTACAATCACATCCACCGTTCCCCTATTCAGTATTGTGTCTATGTCGGGCATTTTCGATTCGTTAGATTTCAAGTGTGTCTAGATTATTGCATTTTTGTCCCAAAGGCAACTTCACGTTTCTAAAAAGCCCCCCGGTTTTTTGTCCGATTGAAAACGGTTGTGTTGTGCGGCTTCCCACAAGGCACCGGCGGACGGCTTTCTCCAGCGGAAAGCCTGCCTTGACCTCGCAAAAAACGCCCCGCCAAGGCGGGGGCCGAGCCGTTTTTCGCTCGGACATGCCTCTTTGGGAAGCCGCATAACACAACCGTTTAGCTAACAGCCTTAAAGTCTGAGCGTTTTTAGGAAAGTTCAAAAAGACAGTCCCGGGACTGCTTTTTTCTTGCAAATACGCTCCCTTGCCTCCAAGGCGTTCTCAAATTCGTGAGAAATCGGCCTTTGGCGTATTGACAATAGCGAAAAAGGTTTTATTGTAGCTTCTATGCTTGATTATAGTTTATCCCAGATCGGTTTTTCGGATAGTGAAACACGAATTTACATCGAGCTTTTGAGTATTGGGGCACAACCGGTCAGCATTGTCGCAAAAAGAACCGGCTTGAACCGAACTTCCACCTATTCAATTTTAAAATCCCTTGAAAAAAAAGGACTTGTTTCTTCATTTATTCAAAAAGGTGTAAAATGTTTTTCCGCCAACGATCCCAATTGCTTGATCTCCTATCTTGATGGAAAATGTCGAACTCTAGATTATTATAAATCCGAGTTATTGACCGCTATCCCAAAATTCCGCTCTCTACAAGGCGTTTTGGATTTCAATAAACCGGTTGTGAGTTATTTTGACGGGCCTGACGGAGTAAAGCATGTCCTTTACGATTCGCTTAACGCTTCAAGATATTTTTATGCTTATTTGTGCATAGATAAATGGCTTGAAGGGGGCATGGAGGATTTTTTGGTCGATTATAAAAATTCAAGAATATATAACAGAAAAATTCCCATGAAGGGTATTGTCGCCGATCTCACGGAGGTTAAAAATTTCTTTAATTCTAATTATGCAACCGGGCAGAAGGACATGACGGAACTTTTGTATCTGGACCCCGTTGAATTTGGATCCATGTTTGAAAATGAAATGAATATATACGACGATAAAGTCGCGATAATGCATTTGGACAAAGGCAATGAGTACGGGGTTTTGATTGAAAATCCGGAAATCGCTTCAACTCACAAGGTTATTTTTGAGATGGTATGGAAAGGTTTGAAAAGGTAGAATGCGGATATGGAAAATATTCGACTTGATAGATATGTTACGCTCAAACATCCGGAACTTTCCCGCGCGAAGGTGCAGA
>SLNK01000005.1 GCA_007133095.1 Candidatus Peregrinibacteria bacterium
CTATCGCTCCGGCACACGAAGGCGTCTTCCCCTCATGTGCGCAAGGCTCCAAAGTAACATACATATCCGCGCCTTTAAAAAAATCGGTTTTGTTTTTACCAAAACGTTTCAAAGCGTCCTTAACGGCAACAACTTCCGCATGATCTTCCCCCGCTTTTTTGTGCCAGCCTTCACCCAAAATCTTCCCATTCTTAACAATAACAGCACCAACGCAAGGATTTGGAGATGTAAACCCCTGCCCTTTCTTGGCGAGATCAATAGCTCGCCGCATAAAAGTTTCGTTCATATCGAAACATTACACCATCTTCAAAATATGTCCCATCTTTTCCTTCTTTGTTTTGAGATATCCTCTGGTCCGACAAGTTGGAGGCAGCTCAATATGGATACGCTCACAAATTTTTAATCCATAGCCTTCCAATCCGACTATCTTCGCGGGATTATTCGTCATCAAACGAATATTCTTTAACCCCAAATCAACAAGAATTTGCGCACCTATTCCGTAATCCCGAAGATCCGGTGCAAAGCCTATTTTTTTGTTAGCCTCAACTGTGTCGTATCCCTCGGAATCCTGAAGATTATAAGCCTTTAGTTTGTTCACAAGCCCAATTCCTCGCCCCTCTTGCCTCATATAAAGCAAAACTCCTTTGCCCTCCTCCGCTATTTTTTTCAGCGAAGCATCAAGTTGAAGCCTGCAATCGCATTTTTTAGAACAAAACAAGTCCCCGGTCATACATTCACTATGAACTCTCACCAGAACATTATCATCTTCCGTCCATTTTCCCATCTGTAAAACAACATGTTCAAAATCATCAACAACGGATTTATAAACTTTCATTTTAAAATCGCCGTAGTCGGTGGGCAGTGAAGTCTCCGCCAAAAGCTCAACCAGTTTTTCACTTCGTCTCCTATATTCGATAAGATCTTTTATGGTGATTATCGGGAAATTATGTTTTTTTGAAAAATCGATCAACTCATCTCTCCTCATCATCTCACCGTCATCTCGGGAAACTTCACAAATAACCGCAACGGGGACGGACCCACTCATCTTGGCAAGATCAACGGCTGCCTCGGTATGTCCGGCACGCACAAGAACACCTCCTTTCTTTGCTCTTAACGGAAAAATATGTCCCGGACAAACAAAGTCTTCGGAAACACTTTTTTGGTCGGCAATTTTTCTAATTGTTTTGGCTCTTTCAGAAGCTGAAATTCCGGTTGTAATACCCTTCTTGCCATCAACGGAAATCGTGAAATTACACTTGGTTGACTCCTTGTTTTCAGGAACCATAGGGGTGAATCCCAATCTTTTAGCCGTATCTTCATCAACTGGAACACATATAAGCCCTCTACCTTCTTTCGCCATAAAATTAACATCTTTCGGTTCAACCTTTTCCGCCAGCATCAAAAGATCTCCTTCGTTTTCTCTGTCTTCATCATCGAGCACAACAACCATTCCCCCTCTTTTGAGAGAATCAACAGCCTCCTCAATTTTATTATAATCGGTCATAGATACTTAAACTTCAAACCTAACAAATTCATTAACCGAAGCGTTCGCATCCTGCAGAATTTGTTCGATAAGTTTTTCCGGATCTTTAACAAAAGCCTGCTTAATAAGAGCGTTTTCCTCTCGGAACTTCTTCTCCTTGCCCATCATTATTTTCCCGATTATTTCCTCCGGCTTTCCTTCGGATTTGAGTTGATCCGCCCAAATTCCTTTCTCCTTTTCAACAAGGTCATCGGAAACCTGATCCGGCGACACAACTTCAGGATTCATTGCCGCGATATGCATGGCAACATCCCTGGCAGTTTCTGTGTCTCCACCGGTCAAAGAAACCAAAACCCCAATTTTACTGTTGGAGTGAACATAATCTCCCACATTATCACCTTCCACAACAGTCATCTTTCCGATTTTAATATTTTCACCAAGCTTTAAAACAGCATCTTTTATTTCAGGCAAATCACGATCATCGGGAGTGATTTCACCTTTCAAAAGTTTGTCCGCTATTGTTTCCGCCAAGGCTAGAAAATCATCACCTTTCGCCACAAAATCCGTTTCACATTGAATTTCGACCATCGCGCTTTTATTCCCTTCGGACTTAACAACAATCGCTCCTTGAGCAGTAGAAGCCCCCGCACGGTCCGCAGCTTTGGATTCGCCTTTCTTCCGTAGAATATCAACAGCCTTATCAACATCTCCTTCAGACTCTTCAAGAGCCTTTTTGCAGGCCATCATCGAAACGCCCGTTGCGCTCCTAAGTTCCTTTATTTGTTCCATCGAAATTGTCATAGTATTTTATATTAAATGATAAAAAATTTATTGATTGGTAGGGGATTCATCGACATCAGCATCCTGTTTTTCTTCGGGAGACACCTCGGACGGAGGCGTTGATTGAGGTTGAGAAGCCTGCTGTTCAACCTCAGTTTTATCTTCCTCATCAAGAGTTTTCTGTGTCAGAAAAGTAAAAAAATATGTTTCAGGAATCCTCATCGCAAAGTCTCCCACAATTGGGATTTTTGTAGTCTTCCCTCCGTAAGCTATCACCATCCCTGCGGCATGTAAAAGCAAAAGAGCTCCCCACATCATAAGACTTAAAACGGGACTGACAAAAGCAACAAGAATCGTAATAAACCATAAAACAAACAGCACCAGCCCCTGCCTTGCGTGAAAAAGAGCAAACCGGCTTTTAACCCTAACAACCGCAGTTACCAAACATGTAACAATATTGACAACAGGAACATAACAAATCAGTCCCCACTTTATATCATCAAACTGATTAGGCTGCTGCTGCATTGTCAGACTTTTTTAGAGGTCTTCTTAAGAGTTTCGGAAATTTTTCCAACAAAATACTCCAAAGATTTTAATGCATCGTCATTCCCCGGAATAGGATAATCAACAGAATTCGGGTCAGAGTTGGTATCAACTATCCCGACTACGGGAATTCCAATCTTTTTTGCCTCCTTAACAACAATTTCGTCACGCACAACATCTAATGCAAAAAGTACGTCCGGAAGAGACTTCATATTTTCAACACCTCCCAAGGAAATCTGTAACTTGTCCATCTCCTTGCGCAATTTTGATGCTTCATTTTTTGTGTATTTTTCAAATTCGCCACTTTTCTCCTGCTCCTTCATGTCAGAGAGATATTTGATGCGTTTTTTTATGGTCCCGAAATTTGTAAGCAATCCCGGAATCCATTTTGAAACAACATAGGGCATGCCACAATCTTTTGCGGCATCTTCAAGCAATTTTATTGATTGGGGTTTTGTGCTTACAAAAAGGACTGTCTTTCCTTCCTTTCCGGCTTTATTTAGAAAATCCAAAGCTTTTTCAAGATAAACGGCGGTTTTTTCAAGATCGATAATATGGATACCGTTTCGCTCGCCAAAGATGAATTTTCTTGCTCTGGGGTCCCATTTGTGGGTTCGATGCCCGATGTGAACGGCACAGTCAAACATCTTTTGTAGTTCGCTTTTTGTCATAATCCTTGGGGTTTACATCCGTCGCTCATTTATTTGTGGTATTGCCCCTGTACTCCGGGGAGGATTTCACAAGCTGAGAGACAGACTTGATATAAATTATAAGCAGAGTTAATCTAATGAAAAGGAAATCCTAATGCAAGGAAAAAAGCAAAAATGGAAAAAATAGAGAAAATAAGAAAACACATAGACGAATTGGATTTAAAAATTGCGACCCTGTTGGACGAGAGGGAAAACGCCGTAATAAAGCTCGGGGAGGAAAAAAAGAAGAGTGGACTCGAAATAACAGATGAGGAGAGAGAAAAAGAAATATTAAAACGATTGGGCAAAAAGTCACAAAGGGAAGTATTTAAAAAAATCATCGAAATTTCCAAAAATATTCAGCGGGGGACGTTTGACTAACGGGGTCAAATAAGATATAATGGTAAAAGTTCTAAATACAAAAAAATGGAAGAAACACCAAAGAAAACAAAAATAACAATAACCCTTCCGACAAACGCATACTTTATGTCCGGAATAAGAGACTTTACGTTGTCTGTAATAAAGAACACAACAAAGTTTCCCGAACAATGGGCGTTCAGATTCCAATCCGTGATTGATGAGCTTTGTAACAACGCAATTGAGTATGGATCTGCGGAAGGAAGCGAAGTCCGCATTACATTTGTACTAACAGAAGATGATTATTTGGAAATAACAGTGGAGGACACAGGAACCGGAAAAAGCAAAATTAACGCGGAACAATTGGAGAAAATCTTT
The DNA here is from genome assembly GCA_007133095.1 of Candidatus Peregrinibacteria bacterium. Taxonomy (GTDB): domain Bacteria; phylum Patescibacteriota; class Gracilibacteria; order UBA1369; family LOWO2-01-FULL-3; genus SLNK01. The sequence continues at coordinate 4,231 of SLNK01000005.1, forward strand.
AATGAAAGGAGAGAGCCCGGATATGTGTTTAACGGGATCAGAGGTAGAGGATTGGTGAAAATTGTAGGAGAATGGACTGACGAAATAAAATTCAAAGACAGACCGGAAGGCGGTATCGCAGTAACGGTCAAAAAATATCTGAAAAACACAAGGAAGTCCGCTGAACTTCCGCAACCTAATAACACATTAACTCTTAACACTTAAAAAAATGACTGAAGCAATGATCACAATAGAGGATGTCCCGGGAGCAATACCACTAAAGATTGCTCACATTTCAGGGCAACTCGACGAAAGCAATGTAGATGAGAAAATACAAGAAGTATATCAAGCCGTTGAAAAAAGCCCGAAAGGATTAAGCCTGATTTTTGATTTGGGCGAGTTGGAATACATGAACAGCAAATCAATAGGATATTTGACGGATTTATACGGAAAAATAACAGAGGGGGGAGGCCATGTGGCTATCGCAAATGCAAAAAGTAATATACTCGATATTTTACAAGTTGTAGGACTTACTCAACTGGTAAAAACGTTCACCAGCACAGACGAAGCAAAAAATCACATAGACACACAGCCTGTTGCGGCACCGGCAGAACCACAACCCGAAGCACCGGCGCAACCCGAACAGCCAGCTGAACCTCAACCCGAAGCTCCGGCGGAACCCGCACAACCCGTAGAACCTCAGCCTGAAGCACCGGCGGAACAACCAACTGAGCCTCAACCCGAAGCTCCGGCGGAACAACCAACTGAGCCTGAACAACCTGCTGAACAGCCCGCTGAACCTCAACCCGAAGCTCCGGCGGAACCCGCACAACCCGAGAAACCACAAACTGAAGCTCCGGCGGAACAACCCGCTGAACCACAACCCGAAGCTCCAGCTGGGGAAAAAAACGAAACGTTCAAACTGAGCTAGGCCAAAATGCCTAATAACCCAATATTTCTTCTAGGATTATCAGCCCTAATATCGGCAATTCCGATAGCAGTCTGGCTTTACATATTTTCCAAAAGTGAAAAAGGCGGTAAAAAAACTCTTTTACTGGTCTTTGGTCTCGGGTGTTTCACCGCGCCTGCAATGCTGGGGATACAGCTACTTTGGGAAAAGTATCCAAGCTTGAATCTATTAAATTTTATTGAAACTTTTTTTGAATCTCCAATGTTGGTGATCATCGGGGTAACGCTTCTGTTTGTAATACTGGAAGAAGTAATAAAATTATATGTAATAAAGACAATAGACAAAAAAACCCTCCTGATAAATAAGATCAACGATGCAATGCGTTACGGTATTGCAGCGGCCTTGGGTTTTTCGTTCGGAGAAAATATTTATTACTTATTTACTTTCTGGGGATTCATAAGCACCGGAGAGTTGGTAGGCATGTACATCTTCCGATCGGCGTTTACGACACTTGCACACATTATGTACACCGGGATATTCGGTTATTACTACGGCATCGGTAAATTCGCAATGGTCATTAACAAGCAAAAAGAACTGTCCGGAGAGAAAGATATAATAAGCAAAATGATTGCAAAAATATTCAGGCTACCCATGAGTGAAGGCTTTCGTCAGAAAGTCGTGATTAAAGGTTTCTCCATAGCGGTGATGCTACACTTCAGTGTTAATTACTTGTTAGAGCTGGGACAAATCCTGCCGGTTATAGCAATAAACGTAATGGGGTATCTCTACCTTCAATATTTGTTGAAACGAAAAGCCGGGCATTTGATTTTGTTGAGCGATCCAACAACAAGGAGAACCGCAACAATAGCCTCCAAAGACAGAGACGTTGTTGTTGAATTGTTGGGAATGTGGTTCAAAGAAAAGAAATATGTGGACGTCCTGCATGTTTGTGAAAGACTGCTGGAAAGAGATCCCGATAACAACGTGGTGAAATTATTCAAGTCCAGGGCCATAGACGCAATGGACAAAAAAGATATTTATAGAAAAGTTTTGGGGACGGTTATAAAAACAAATGAAGATCTTTCAATAGACCAAAGAAACACAATTTCCAAATATGTCGCGGAAAAAGAAATGTTCCAGAAAGTTCAACAAAGAATAAAAAAACAATTGGAAAAAGAAGGGAAGAAATTCCAGAAGCCGGAGGTTGTAAAAAAACAACAACCGGAAGTTTCAGAACAAAAAGAGGAAGAAGATACTTTCAAATTGTAAAAATCTGGGGTAAATTGTAAGTATGAGTTTTACCGATGCAAAAGTTGCCCTCGTTTTTGACTGGATGACAAACCCCGGAGGCGCTGAAAAAGTGAATCTGGTTCTTCACAAAATGTTCCCAGATGCGCCCATTTTTACATCCGTTTTCAATCCGGAAAAAGTAAAAGGGTTTGAAAATGCCGAAATAAAAACATCGTTCATCCAAAAAATGCCATTCGCAAAAACCAAGCATCAGGTGTATTTAAGCTTGATGCCTTACGCGTATGAACTTTTTGACCTCAGCGATTACGATATCGTTATTTCGAGCTCCCACTCATGTGCAAAAGGGATAATAACAAAGCCGGAGACACTACATATTTGTTATTGCCACACGCCGATGCGATACGCCTGGGATAATTGGCATGAATACATCAATCAATACAAAATGAATCGGATTTTTAAATACATCGGGAAGAAGAGAATTCACAAAATACGGATGTGGGATAGACTTTCCGCGGAGAGAGTGGATTATTTCATCGCTAATTCCAACACCACGAAAAAAAGAATAGAAAAGTACTACAACAAAATGTCCTCGGTCATTCACCCGATGATAAATAAAAAGGATTACAAAATAGCGGAAAAAACAGGCGGATATTTCTTGGCGGTGGGGCGACTGATCCCTTACAAAAAATTCGATCTTATTGTGGACACCTTCAACAAAACCGGACTACCCTTAAAAATAGCCGGGACAGGTATAATGGAAGACGATTTGAGAAGCAGAGCGAAAGAAAATATAGAGTTCCTGGGGTATGTTAATGACAAGAAACTACAAATTCTATACAGGGAGTGTGAAGCGTTGATCTTTCCGCAAATAGAAGACTTTGGGATAATTCCGCTTGAAGCGATGGCGTCGGGGAGACCCGTCATAGCATTGGGAAAAGGGGGCGCACTGGACAGCGTGGTGGAAAACGAAACGGGAATATTTTTCAAAAAACAAACTCCTCTGCAGTTGAAAAAGGCAGTAGAAAAATACATGGAACAAAAGAAGGAATTTGATCCAGAGGCAATTAGAAGCCACGCGGAAAAGTTCGATGAAAAAGAGTTTAGAAAAAAAATGATGAAATACGTAAAAGAAAAGTGGGAGCACTGGCAAAAAACAATGGTTTAAAGACTGGTCAAAAGAGCGATGAAGATACTTACGACCGCCCATGCCACAAGCGTCATTATCATACCGATAACTCCATACATTATCGCTTTCTTTCCTTTTTCCTTCTCTTCAGAAATCCCCCCAAACATGTAAATGTATCCGCCATAAACCGTTCCCGCCACAGCAATCAACCCCGCAAGACCGATAATAAACTCCAGCATGAATCGAATGTAATACGGAACCATCCAAAGCTTTATATCCCCGGTACGAATGCCACAGGCGAGGATTGTGTTTGGAGTGATATTTTCTCCGATGAGAGTAGGAGGAAGAACATCAACAACATCCTGCAAGGAAACCCTGTCTCTAAAAACGCTTTCAACTGAGGGAGCACCTCCTGAAACATACCCCATAAGAGCCCTGCACTGATTTGTTGACAAGCTTGTGGCGGGAAGGAGAGTTCCACGAGGAGAATCCTGTGCAGCCTCATCTTCTTGTTGCGCGCTTACAAAACTTCCACCGGCGAAACCGGTAAAGATAAAAACAAGTATGGCGAGTAGAAATGAGGAAAGTATTATTTTAAGTTTTTGGAGTCCCATCAAATTACGTCATAAAATTATCCATTAATTATACCACAGGAAGTTGCTATTTTAAAGGCAAGAGGCTAAAATC
>SLNK01000016.1 GCA_007133095.1 Candidatus Peregrinibacteria bacterium
AAGCATCTGTATGCGTGGCCGGAATCCAAGAGTTTTTGAACGTGTTCTTTGTAGATATCCGTTCGTTCGGACTGTATGTACGGTGTCCCGTTATGATGAATTCCTATCCATTCCAGGGTTTCTATCAGATTTTCTACAGCGCCCTCTATGTATCTTTTTTGATCGGTGTCTTCTATTCGTAAAACGAATTTCCCTTTATTTTTTTTTGCGAAGAGATAGCAGTATAAAGCGGTCCGAAGTCCGCCGACGTGAAGATATCCCGTTGGTGATGGCGCGAATCTTGTTTTTATCATCGCCGGGATTATATATGATGAGGGTGGAAAAAAAAAGTTGGTTTGTATATAGTGTCGGTGTACAATCGCTAACCTGTTTGATTATAGACTCATGGCAGTAAGACGTAGAAGAACAACCACAAGAAGAACCGCTACGCCCAGAAGGCGCAGTACGGCCAGGCGTAAAGCTTTGAAGATCAAGGTCAAACCTTCTGTTGCCAGAGAAATTTGGGCCGTTATTTATCTTGCCGTGGGGATTTTGACCATCTTGAGTATTCAAGGTGCTTTTGGGATAATAGGGGACGCGTGGATCAGTTTGCTCGGGCCGATTTTGGGCTGGGGCGTTTATATTGTCCCCGGAATGTTTATTTTGATTTCCGCAATGATGTTTTTCTCCAAGAAGGTCCAGTTTGGGATTTCACGAACTTTAGGGTTTGGAGTTTTTATAATATCCATTTTGAGTGTTTTGCATTTGTCCGTTCCTATTGATAGGATTTACGACTTCGCGGCTGCGGGAACTTATGGAGGGTATGTCGGATTTGTCACCAATTTTCTTTTGTTGGAATTGTTGGGTGTGGGAACCGTGGGAGCGACGGTAATTTTTATAGCGGGATTTTTAGTTTCGCTTTTGTTGATTTTCGAGTTGTCTTTGCGTGAGATTGCCCGATTGTTAATTCCGGAAGTTAGATTTGAAGTTACAAATGAGCCGAAGATAAATAAAGAGAGGGGGCATAAATCTATCGGTGAAAAAGAGAATGAAGAGACCAAAGGGGGAAATGAAATGGAGCCGGAAATTATGATACGCAAGGCTCCGATATCGGGCACAAAACCGATTGAAGTTATTCGTGGAGATGAAAATGATATTAAGGATGATGAGGACCAGAAATTTTCTGTTGATGAAAAAATGGCCAAGGAGGTTGAGGAAGAGTTGTCAAAAAGCGAATTGAATTCCGTGGAAGGTGATGATTTTGAGTGGGAATTCCCATCTCTCGATTTGTTGAAACCCGGAGATAGTAATGTCACTGTGGATGACGAATTTCTTATGATGAACGCTGAAAAAATAAAATTGAAACTGAAGCAATTTGGGATTGATGTGGCCATGCATGAAGTTAATGTCGGGCCGACGGTTATTCAATATACGCTCAAGCCGCATGAGGCTGTTAAGTTGTCGAAAATTACGGCATTGAAGAACGATATGGCGCTGGCGTTGGCCGCGGAGAGAATTCGTATAGAGGCGCCAATACCTGGGAAGTCTCTTGTTGGTATTGAGGTTCCGAATAAATATAGAGCGACGGTTCATCTCAAGGAACTTTTGGAATCGGCTGAATTTGGTGATGCAAAATCAAAACTTACTCTGCCTCTGGGAAGGGATGTTTCCGGCAGGCCTATGATCGCGAGTTTGGAGACTATGCCCCACTTGTTGATCGCGGGTGCCACGGGAAGTGGTAAATCGGTTGCCATGAATGTGTTTTTGCTTTCGTTGTTATATCAAAATGCTCCGAAGGACTTGAGACTGATTTTGATCGATCCGAAAATGGTTGAGTTGAGTTCATACAACAGTATTCCGCACTTGCTCACTCCCGTGATTCAAGATCCTGAAAGGGCAGCTATTTCTCTGAGATGGGTTGTTTCCGAGATGACGCGTCGGTACAGCGAACTTTCTAAGGCCAGAGTCCGAAATCTTTTTGAATATAACGAGCTTCCGGATGTCAATAAGATGCCTCGTATTGTTGTTGTTGTGGACGAGTTGGCCGATTTGATGGCGGTTGCGGGGAAGGAGGTTGAAGCTTCAATCTGCCGAGTCGCGCAGATGGCGAGGGCTGTGGGTATTCATTTGATAATAGCCACACAAAGGCCTTCCGTTGATGTTATTACAGGATTGATAAAGGCGAATATTCCATCAAGAATTTCTTTTGCGGTTAGCAGTTCCATTGATTCCCGGACGATTTTGGACGGGATAGGGGCCGAAGATCTATTGGGAAGCGGAGATATGCTTTATTTGCCAACCGGACAGAACAAGCCGGTTAGAATTCAGGGTATTTATGTTTCCACTGAGGAAATTGAACGGGTCACCAATAGAGTTAAACTTACCGTTGAACCTAATTATGATGAAGAGATAACTTCAGACAGCACCGCTAAACAATCGCTCAACGGGATTCCGGATTCTTCGGCCGGAAGTGATGAAGACAATATGTATAAGGATGCTTATGATTTGGTTAAGGAGACAAGAAAAGCTTCCGCGTCTCTTTTGCAGAGAAGGTTGAAAGTGGGGTATGCACGTGCGGCGCGCCTTATTGATTTGTTGGAGGAAAATGGAGTTGTTGGGCCGCCGGATGGTGCCAAGCCAAGAAAGATTCTGGTTGATTAAAAGCCCTCCAGGGTTTTTGATAACAAGTGCAGGGATGCCGCGAACATCAAAATTGCGGCCAATACGCTTACAAGTATTGACCATGCTATCAGGCGAAGGTTGTCTCCTTTTTTCGTGTAATAAAATCCCAATAGAGCTGTTGAAATAGACAAAATCAATGCTACCCAAATTCCCATTTCTCTAAAAATTTCAATTCCCAATGCAAAAATAATGGTTGTTATGAAGATCCCTGTCAGTACAAGAATTATTTTTACCGAGATGGTGTTTTTTATCTGCAACATCGGTTTTTATTGAAAATATTTTACGGCGTTCTCAAAAATTTTGAGGCCTTCGCCTTTTTTGGGGATCGGCTTTCCTTCTCTTATGAGTTTTTCTTTTTTAAGTTCCCAGCCCTCTTCGTTTTCGAATGAATTGAACCTTTCAGGGTGTGGCATCATCCCAAAAATTCTTCCGGAAGGATCGCAGATTCCCGCTATGTCTTCCATTGATCCGTTAGGATTGAAGGGGAATTTCCCGTCGGCGGGAGAGCCGTTTTCTTTTGTGTAACGGAAAACTATTTGGTCGTTTTCTTTCATTTTTTTGAGAGTGTTTTGGTCGCAGTAAAAATTTCCTTCACCGTGCGCTATCGGCAGATGAATTTTTTCTATTCCTTTCGTCCAAATACAATTAGAACTGTGTGTTTTAAGGTGGACCCATCGGCATTCGAAAATTGCCGTGTTGTTGTGCATTAAAGCCGCTTGTCTTTCTCCGTATTTTTTCGTTGCCGGTAAAAGCCCCAAGTTTGCCAGAACTTGGAATCCGTTACAGATTCCGATTATCAGCTTGTCTTCTTGTGCGAATTTTAAAATTTCTTCGTTTAAATTATTCCTTATTTTGTTTGCGATTGCGTTGCCTGACCCGGTGTCGTCGCCGTATGAGAAGCCGCCCGGGAATGCCAAAATTTGATAGTCGGCAAGTTTTTTTGTGCCTTTTATAAAATCGTTTACGTGGATTATCTCCGTTTCTGCGCCGTTCCACTCAAAGCATTTTGAGGTTTCTTCCTCGCAGTTTATTCCATAGCCTGTAAGTATTGCGGTTTTTGGTTTCATGGGGAAATTAGATTTTAATATTCAAAAGCTTAATATTCAAAAACTTGTATGTCGCGCTTCGCAAAGACGCGGTCGTTTGACCCAGCGAGGCAAACGCCGCTTGGCTCTCGGCTTTGCTCGTCGCCACCTTTGGCGGCGACACCGTGCCCGCAAAGCCTCCGAGACACTTTGCTTCGCGAACATGCAAGTTTTTGAAATCTATAGTCATATTAATTTCGATAGTATTTGTCCAAAGTGGCTATATCGGTTTTTATAAAATCTTTGATTATGAAATTTTTGTCGTTTGTGATTTTCCCCAAGCGGTAGTGGGGGATGTCTTTGAAAAGCGTTTCAAATTCCACCGCTTTTTCGGGTGCAACTGTAACCACCATTCTTGCCTGAGTTTCCGAGAATAAAATATTGTCAATTCGCGGATGTTCTTCCAGTCCTGTCAAAAGAGGGGAAAGGTCAAGTTCCATTCCCAGTTGTCCGGCTATCGCTTTTTTGGCTAAAGCTGCTCCCAGTCCGCCGAACGAAGGGCTCAATGCAGACGCGATCAATCTTTTTTCCGTCGCGTCCGTAAATTTTTTGTAGAGTTTTATGGAGTTGTTAATGTCCACTTTTGGGACGTTGTTTCCGATGAATCCGTGCATTGCAAGATATTCGCTTCCTCCCAGTTCTGCCGGTTTCGTTTCGCCTAAAATGTAAACCATATCCCCGGGAATTTTCGGGTCTATTGAAACCGCCTTCGTTACATCGTTTAAAACTCCCAGTGAGGAAATCAGCAATGTTGGCGGGGCCGATATTTTTATTTCGTTTCCGTCTTTGTCATATCCCGTGAAGTCGTTAAACATGGAGTCTTTTCCGGAAATATATGGGGCGCCATACGCAACCGCGTAATCATAACAAGCTTGAGCCGCTGATTTTAGCTCTCCAAGTCTTTGTTCTTCGTTTGAACTGCACCAACAGAAATTGTCCATCAGCGCCATGTGTTCCAGGGTTCCACCGACCGCTATTATATTTCTGACCGCTGTGTCTATCGCGCAAGCGGCCATGTGATAAGTGTCAATAAATGAATATGTCGGATTTATTCCTTGTGAGAAAATTACTCCTTTTTCACTTTCCGGCAGGGGTTTTGTTATCGACGCCGGAGCGTTTACTTTTCCTTTTCCTTGTAATGGTCCCAGCACCGCTCCGCCCTGGACGGTGTGATCATATTGGGTAGAAATGAATTCGTGGCTTCTTATGTTCGGGCGCGACAGCATTTTGTGTAGTGTTTCCGTGAGGTCTTCAGGTTGCTCAAAGTCCGGTTTGGGGTTTTTTGGAAGGTCGTATTTTGTTTTGAGTTCTTTGCGGGGAAGTCCGTCGTGGAGGAAATTCATTTCCAAATCCATTATTTTTTCGTTGTTGTATTTTACTATGCATCTTCCGCTATCCGTGAATTCTCCGATTACGGATATTTCGACTCCGTGTTTTTCCATGATTTTTTGAAGCTCTTCAATTTTTTCCGGTGGTACTGCCAATGTCATTCTTTCTTGTGATTCGCTTATCCAGATTTGCCAGGGTGCCATGTTCGGATATTTTGTGGGGACTTTTTCCAATTGTACTTCGCATCCTCCACATTCTTTCGCCATTTCCGCCACTGAGCATGAGAGCCCTCCCGCGCCGTTGTCCGTTATGCTGTTGTAAAGATTTTTTTTTCTTACTTCTTTTATTATGGCATCGGACATTTTTTTCTGAGTTATCGGGTCTCCGATTTGGACCGCAGTCGCCGGGCTGTGTGCCGTTAACGCTTCAGATGAAAATGTTGCTCCGTGAATTCCGTCCATCCCCACTCTTCCTCCCAACATCACTATTTTGTCTCCTTTTTTTGCGCCTTTTTCCCAAGCGGGTTTGCCGTTTATTTCTTTCGGGATCAAGCCGATTGTTCCAACGAAAACCAACGGTTTTCCTTTATAATTTTTGTGATAATAAACGAAGCCTTGGGGGGTCGGGATTCCGCTGCAATTCCCTCCCTGATTTACTCCTTCCACTATTCCCTCAAGTATTCTTTTTGGCGAAAGTGCCGGATTTTCAAGTTTTTTGTCTCTGTAAATCGGTTCTTCGTCATCGGGTTCTCCAACACAAAATCCGTATTTGTTGATGATGGGTTTTGCTCCCTTCCCGAATCCTATGCAATCCCTGTTTACTCCTACAATTCCGGTTATCGCTCCGCCGAAAGGATCAAGTGCCGATGGGCTGTTGTGAGTTTCCGCTTTGTCCGCTATTACCCATTCTTCATCAAAGATTATTCCGCCGGCGTTGTCTTTGAAAACCGAAACGCAAAAATCTTTTTCTCCCTTATTCTTGCGGATTTCTTGTGTGGCTTTTTTGATGAATCCTTTGTATATGCCTTCTTCGTTGTCGTCTATTTTTGCGGCGAAGATTGTGTGTTTGCAGTGTTCAGACCATGTTTGCGCAAGGGATTCCAGTTCTATGTCACGCGGTGGTCTTTTTTCTTTTTCAAAATATTTTTTAATGACTTCCAAAGATTCTTTGTCCAAAGCCAAGGGGCCTCTGCGTCCACATTTCCTCGCTCCTTTTTTGCAATCTGATTCAGGAATGCCCTCTTTCCCGAGCTTCAACAATTCTTCTTCCGGGAGGTTTAAGCTTACTTCGTCGGATTGGGCGCGTGTATTGAGTTGCACTTTTGGAACTATTGTGTCCATTCCTCTGTCCGCCATGAATTTCTCATGACTTTTTACGCTTATTCTCTGGATCAGTTTGTTTGCCAATGATTCGCCGATTTTTTGAGTGTCTTCCTCGGTAATATTGCCTTTCAAAAATATGAGCGTGGAACTATGAACGCTTTCGTCGTCTTGGAACGATGGATGGTTGTTTGCGGATGCCCAGTCGTTTATTGTCTCTCTTGCCGTATTCCCAATATTATCCGTTACTCCCGGCAGAAAACCTATTTCCACCGCAAAATCAAAATCCAAGTCATGTGCATGATTGTCTATCAGGTATTTTTGAGTTACCGGATTTGAAAGCATTTCTGCTACTTCACGTAGTTCGTTTTCTTTGAATTTTTTGTTGATTGTGTAGACTTCCGCGACGATGGAGCTTTGTGTATTGAAGCCTAAGGCATGCAACTTTTCCGTCATTACCGCGGATTTCGCGTCGTTTACTTTCGTGAAAATTTCAATTCTGTGCGCCATGATTTGAGAATAACACAAGGATAAAAATGTTTCTAATTTTTTCTTAAACTCCGCCGCAGCATTTTTTATATTTTTTGCCGCTGCCGCAAGGGCATGGATCGTTGCGCCCGACTTTCGGTTGGGAGGATGTTCCGCTAACGACCGTGTTTCCGGTTTTTAATACCACGGGGTTGTCGCTGTCCATGGTGCTCCGGGTGACGGAATTTCTGTCGCCGGACAGGGGTTTTTGGACTTCTTCTTCGTTTGTGCGGAGTTTTTGCATTTCTTTGTTTCTGAGCATGTGAGCCAGAAGCACTTTTTCCGGATCGATTCTGAACAATGTGGTTACCGTTCCGTTGCTTATCGCGGCTAGCATTTTCATAAACATATCGTATGCTTGGGCTTTATATTCCGTTAACGGGTCTTTTTGGGCGTATCCGCTGAAGGCCACGTTTTCCCTGAGTCTTGTCATTGAGTCTATGTGTTCCATCCAAAGAATGTCGTTGGTGCGAAGGTAGACCGCTTTTTCCACATCACGCATTATTTGCGGTTCCGGGAGTTGTTTTTCTTTTTCTTCATACGCTGTGGTCAAATAGTTTTGTGCTTTTTCCACGAGTTCCCCTTGGGTTTTAATTTTTTTGAGTTCTTCAAGTTTCAATTCACTTCTATGTATCGCCATTAGTCCATCGTATATGGATTCAAAGTCCCATTCCTTTTCGGGGCGCGCGTCCGTGAAGTTTTTTACCGTTGTTTCAGCATTTTCTTTTATTAATTCGATTATTTCTTTGCGCATATCTTCTTTTTCCAAGAAATCCCTTCGTTTTTTGTAAACGATGTTTCTGTGGATGTTCATTATGTCGTCATATTCCACCAGGTGTTTTCTTATGTCGAAATTTCGGCCTTCCACTTTCTTTTGAGCGCCTTCTATGGATCTTGTAATCATCGCGTTTTCTATCGGCAAATCTTCCGGAACTTTGAGTGCCGTCATCATATTTTTAATTCTGTCCGCGCCGAATAGACGCATGAGATCATCTTCCATTGAAACAAAAAATTGGCTTGAGCCCGGATCTCCCTGACGTCCGGAACGTCCTCTTAGCTGATTATCAATTCTTCTGGATTCGTGTCTTTCGCTTCCTATGACGCAAAGCCCTCCCAGTTCCAC
>SLNK01000017.1 GCA_007133095.1 Candidatus Peregrinibacteria bacterium
CCCTCTTACAAAACTTTTTTTGGGGATGTTTTTCGCAATCACAATGCCCGCTCCAACAAAACTCCCTTTCCCCACTTTAACTCCCGGCATAAAACTGGTATTAACCCCCACTCTTACATCACTTCCGATTATCGCGCCAAATTTGTTCCCGCCAGTACCGAATTTATTCCCATCACAATCAATTGATATTTCACATTCATCAAGCCGAAGATTTCCGATAACGGTACCCGCGCCAAAAGAAACATTGTTTTCTATCACGCTGTCCCCGATATAATTTGAATGAGTCCAAACACAGCTCCCCAAATAACTTCTGGCGACTTCGGTTGAAAAACCGATAACACAATCGGCGCCTATGTTACTTCCCCTAACCAAAGCATTATTCGCGATAACCGTATTCTTCCCTATATAACAAGGCCCGTTCACAATTGCCCCTTCAAAAATCTTAACTCCTTCTTCAATGATTACATCACCTTTTACAACCGCCCCTTGTGCAATTTGCGCTTTATCACTCACAAATTTATCCGCCTTATCAAAATAATATTCAAAAACTTTTTGGACATGCCAAGGAAACTTTACGGGATGCCAAAAGCCATCATATTCCACGGCCTTGAACTTAACCCCGTCACGCATCATTTCAGCCAACGCGACTTCATATTTATCGTCATTATCACTGCCGGTTTTTTCAAGATAAGAAATAAGCTTTTGCGGATCCTTATGCATATGGACAACCAAATTTACCAGATCGCTGGGTTCGTTTCCTTCTCCGGGCTTCTCAACTATATTGCTTATGAAGCCGTTTGAATCGGTTTCCAGATAACCGCCGGGGAAGTATTGAGAAACTTTATATCCCAGAAGATATCCGGAAGCGTCTCCTTCTTCGTATGCTTTTTTGATCGATTCGAAAGCGCTTTTTTCAACTACATCATTACTGCTGAAAATAACCACAGGCTCATCGGCCAGAAGATTTTTTGCGGACAGAATCGCTCCGCACATTCCAAGATCCAAATCTTCTTGCTCGATAACGGAAACACTCATTTTCAAGTTTTCGCCCAATTCCCGAATTTTCTCCATATTGTGTTCGCCACCAACCACAACAACATCATCAAGCCCGCTTTCATGTAAAAGCTCGAGTTGGTGTTGAATCAGGGGCTTGCCCGCAAAATTCAAAAAATTTTTATCTTCAATCGGCTTCATCCTTTTACTTCTGCCGGCAGCCAAAAGCAAAACCTTCATAAGAACATGATCAAGTTAAAATTTCATCAAGTTGCCCCTTTTTCTCGGCAAGTCGTATTTCCATGGCTATCCTTTCACCGTAACTCAGACTTTCTCCATACAAGTACCCCGAATAAGGCGTGAATTTTGTTCCGGGAGAGCCGGGAATTCGCATACTTACATCGAAAATAACAAACTCCTCTTTCCCTTCATCCGCGACAACCGCGCCCTGCAACGCAAACGGCCCGATAATTCCGGGCGCAACCTCTTTCTTCATCGTCTTAACAAATTTCTCCCCGATATCATAAGCCTTCTCCACCAAAGATTCTTTCATCGTAACCGCGTAGTGACCGGTCTCTATCATCTTCGGTGTGTAGCCGTAACTCAAAAGTCTCTTCTGAACATCGCAATCCAAACGCAAAAATCCGTCCAGATCGGTTTGTCTGCGGGTATCCGTGCCCATAAGTTCAAGGTCTCCCGTTATGGGAGAATAAAAGAAATTAAGATTGATGTGCGCGCCTATAACAAATTCTTCTATCGTGGAGTTGTCCAGATCTTCTTGAGTAATTTGTCCCTTTTTAATCATTTTCTCCGATTGTTTATAATAGGCAGCCGTACTCGTGATAACAAAAAACGCTCTTTCATAGCCGCGGGTTGCTTCGTTTACTTTGACCATAAGAGGCCCGCCTTTCTCGTCTTCGAAATGTTTGTCCAGAGCCTTGTTAAGCTTCTCCAAATTCATCTTGGATCCGCCTTCACGGATAATCTTCGGGATTCTGATTCCGGCTTTCTCCAGCAAATGATATTGATTCAATGGCTGATCTCTTTCTTCCAGTTTTACTCCCTGTCGCAAACCGAAAATCGGGATTTTGAAGTCTTTTTCAATTTTTTTAAAATCGCAGTAAACCCAGAAATATCGATTGTGAATAAAAACCGTGTTTAGATCTTTCAGCTGTTTTTGGACATCTTTTTTTACGATATCCCCAAATTTATCCACAACGATTATGTTCCCGACACAGCCTTTTTCTCCGCCCCCTTTATCGCTTCTCTTTTTATAATATTTTTTGTATGTTTTCTCGCGTCCTTTTTGGCAAACCACAACGGTGTCAAAGCCGTACTTGGTAGCTCCATGGCAAACATCAAGAGCACTGTGTCCTCCCAGAACGCCGATTGTTATTTTTTCTTTTGGATTTATCATGGCGACATTCTAGCACAACCGCAGTAGTTCGCAAAAAAAAATGGGGTCAGGTACCATTTTATCCCAAAATAGCCTCCATCTTATCTGTCTCGATTGCCATTTTTATGTCTCGGGCAATTCTGCGGCCCGTACTCATCGGTTCGTTGTATCGAAGCCAAGCGTAAGGAGAGCCGTTTATATACGGATTGGTCCCTGCGACTATTCGCGCGGAGATTTCAAAAACATAATAATTAAGTTCCGGATCTATTATCCCCTCAAGACAGAAAGGGCCGTAAAGGCCGCCGTTTGCGCCTTCAAGATCTCTTGAGGTTCTCACAACATCTTCCCCCATCTTGAAGATTAGAGGGAGTAGAGATTCTCTTAGAACAAGCGGAACATTCCCCGCAATTGTATAGGTGGTGTGAATACCAACATCCACTTGGTCTTTAGCCGCGATTCTGCCTACGGAGTCAGCATTTGACTCGTAGCGTTTGTCAAAACCCATAACCTCCAATTCGCCAGTAAGTCTGCTGTAAAAATAGTGAGAATAAACAGGGACGCCCACAATGTATTCCTGTATGGCAAATTTTTCATGACCGGGAAAATCTTTGTATTCCTCATATCTCTGATAGAATTCTTCCGGTGTATTCGCGAGAAAATATCCTTTTCCCCCCTTCGCGCCGTGAAATTTTATAATAACCGGACGGTCTATATCTTCAGGACTCTTAAATAGCCTTGGCAATGTGATACCGGCCTTTAAAAGCCATTTTTTTTCTTTCGTTCTGTCAGACTCCCATTCCAGAATTCCTTTGGTGCCATAATGCATCGCTTTTATTTTTTTGACATTCTGCGGACCGAGATACGCAACAAAAGATCCATGGGGAATAACGATAGCATTTTGATCGATTAGGGTCTGCTCGATATCGAAATAATCGGCAAAAGAATCCACCTCAATTATTTGGTCGGCCACTCCATAACTTTCGTAAGGACGAGTGGATCCTTTTTCGCAAATACAAATAGTTTCAAATCCCTCATCTCTTGCGCCTTTCAAAATTTGAAGCGCCGTATGGCTGCCGAGTGTTGCTATTTTATAATCTTTAACGTTCCCCATAATTCAAAATTTAGACTTTTGGCAATCATACAAATAAAAAATTTTTTTGTCCACAAAATTTTAAAAATATGTCCAAAGACCAAGAACTATGAGGTACACGGCAAAGATGTTCAGGCTGAATCTTCGGAAGAAGCGCATCAAAAACCCTATACTTAAAAAACTAAAAATAAAGGAGGCTAAAAACCCAAAAACCAAGGCCCACAATGACGCGCCGGCGGAAGAAATAAAAATATCCTCACCGTTTTTAAACACAGTCAAAACTCCGGCGCCTGCAATTGCCGGCATCGCCAATAAAAAAGAAAATCTAGCGGCCGTACTTCTTTCAACTCCTTGAAAAATTCCGGCAACAATTGTGGCTCCGGACCTGGAAACACCGGGGATCAATGCCGCAGTCTGAGCCAAACCGATGATTATTGAACCGGACAAGTTTATTTCCTGCAGCCTTTGCCTCTGATAGCCACCGGGCTTGAACCAATCGGCAAGTTTTTCAAAACAATTTAAGAATTTTTCCGCCAGCCTTGATTTTACAGGCATGGAATTGTGGATATATTTATAAACAAATTCCCCGGTTATAAAAACAAATCCGGTCACAATCATCGCCACCGCGACTCCACCCGCGCTTCGGAATTGCGCGTCTATCCAATCTCCATAAAAAGCTCCAATCAGCGCTACCGGAATAGTTGCAATCACTATGTAAACAGTCAGCTTCCCATAGGGATCTTCCTTGTCCACCCGCCCACGAAAAAGATTGAAAAAGGCACGCAACATCCCCAAAAGATCACGTCGGAAATAAACAAAAATTGCCAGCAAGGAAGCTACATGAACAGCAACATCAAAATTTTTGAGCAAATCAACCTCAAGCCCCAAAATTTCCTGCCCCAAAACAAGATGCCCGCTGGAAGAAATCGGCAAAAATTCTGTTATTCCCTGCAACGCACCTAAGATAAGAGCTTCAATTAAATTCATATCCCGCAAATAATAACAGCAAATTCAACGGAGAAAAACAGAAGAGGCGTTTTTAATTGCCAAAAACAAGAAAGTATTGTAAAATAAAGCATAGAATGCAAACAAACAATAAAAATTAACACAAAAAATATGGATGATACATTGAAACCACTCGTTGAAAACGAGGAAGAACCAAAAAAGAAGGCGGAGGCTTCCGCGAACGAACCGGCGGCGAACGAACCGGCGGCGAACGAACCGGCGGCAAACGAACCGGCGGCAAACGAACCGGCGGCAAACGAACCGGCGGCAAACGAACCGGAGGCAAACGAACCGGAGGCAATCGAACCGGAGGCAAACGAACCGGAGGCAATCGAACCGGAGGCAAACGAACCGGAGGCAATAGAAACAGAGACAAACGAATCGATGGACGAAGAGGAAAATAAAGTACCTGAGGATGAACCTGAAGTTGAAGAACCGAATCCGCAGGAAACAAAAGCACCGGCCAATGTTACAGCAGCAAAAAAAACAGGGTTCTTCGAAAAATGTAGATGGGACAATGCAAACAAAAAAGGATGCCTACTCAGATATGGGATAATAATTCTGATAGTTGTTGCAATTGGATTAGCAGCTTATATGCTTGCTGGAACAGATCTTTTTAAAGGACAAATAAGACTTCAACCGTTCGATAGAGACATCGCACTCAAGGCATCAAATTTGGAAATGAGTTACGTAGACGAACATACAAAAGAAACCGGAAAATACGAATCGGAAAAAATAGAAAAAAGGGAAATAGAGAAGTATTTGACTAAATACCAAGCATGGCCTTTAGAGGAAAGCAAAGAGAGCAGCTGGAAAATAAAGGACGGGCCCACCGAGGTGGATTTCACAAGAGATTTTACTAGAGGATTGGTCGCATCGGAGGTGCCGGTACTGTTTGTAAATAAAGAAAATTCGGGGACGTTTAGAGCCATAACGGCCGATTTTGAAAAAATCCATCCTGTTCCAAACGAGGAAAACACCTTGAAATACGGGTTTTTGGACAACTCTCAACTGTATGATCCGACTTCTTCCGTAGCAAAAATAGAGAAGAGGGTTTGGTTCATAGATAACCGGAGTGTCGGCACAAAAAAGTGTTACAGCGAGCTGGGGCAGGAAGAGTATGATGGTGTGAAATGCGAGAAAGCAAACAGCGAAAACATTGAAGTAGGCGTGATTTTGGAACTTTCACCGGGAGAAAATGTCGTAACTTTAAGGGTGGAAGACGTAGAAGGAAGGAGCGACTACACATCGCAAACAATAGAAGTGGATTTTCCGGAAATAAACGCCGAGGTCGCGTGCGTTCAGTTTCAAATTGGACGGCTTTTAGATATGATAGGCCCATTTGTGCCAATGGGAGACGATATTCCGATGACTCATGTGCCGGAAGCACAGGAATCTCCATATAAAGAACTTGAGGAACGGATTAAAAATCTGAAACCTTTGGTTTTCTTCCCCCATGAAAGATTAGCGGAAAAGGAAACGGAGAAGATCTTAAGTCACGATGACATAGGAGCAAAAGTAGAGATGGCCGGGCTGGAAGGGCTAAGGACGGAAAAGCTTGTTAACGCCGTAATGGAATGGGCAAAGGAATCCGACAGGACGATTACGGAAGTAATAAACACGAAATCTTTAGAGGAAATGGGTCTCAACGAGGAAATAATAGAGCTGATGGAGGAAGTTTACCCCGAAGGAGTGATTGTAGAAAAATTAACGGTAAGAAGTTTTGGGACACAGATTGAAAGAGAGTTGGAAGGAAACGACGAAGAAACCGATGTAGCGGAGAAATGGATAAAAGCGATATCCAATGTGGAAGAATTAAAAAATCTTGTACTGATGCAACTTTTAAGAGAGGTAGCTTCAGGAGAGGGGAGCAACGAAGAAGCATTTACAAAAGTTGCGGAAAGGCTGGGAGTGGACCTGGAAACAGTTATGGGATTGATTCAAATAGAAACCGGATATGTGATCCCAACAGTATTAGGGAATTTGATAGGGATTTTATTTGAAGAAATGCTGCCACAGTTGGTTGAAATAATGGAAAATCAAAATAATTGGGAGAATTTGGATCAGCAATTTTCATCTCTTTCCGAATTGAATAAACTATACATTGTTAGAGGAAAAGAAGGGGCGGAAATAATTTACAGTCTCTATGCTTTTGGAGACATGACAACAGCGGCGTTCAAAAGCGATGCTATAAAATGTGTAAATCCGTTGGAGGAAGAACTTGAAATGAGAATCCACATAGGGGGATCTGAGGGAACAAGGACCACAACAACGGAAGAGGATGAAGACGAAGAAGATGCTGAAGGGCTTATATACATTGAGCCCAGATACGATAACGTGGACACACCGGGAGTGGATCTGAGGATATTGGACGATTTCAGCGTTTCAAAGGAAAGTATACAGCTTAAAGATGTAAATATAAGATTAGAATCTTTTAAACCGAAAGCAACCGAGTATCTAAAGGCAAGTACGCTTGAAAGGACTGACTTTGAAAGGCCAACCGACCCAACACAGGAACCTGTTGAGCTAAGGCCTAGAACAATAGAATTTGACGAACAAAAAGAAACAACTACCAGAGAAGGAGGAGTGGTAGTGATGGAACGGGAGATCTACCAGAGACCGATTCACATTGTTCCCGGTAAAGATTTCGTAATGGTAAAAAAAGGAAGTGTTTATTTCGAAGCCAACAAAAAAGAGTGCGTCGAAGATCCGCTTGATCAAGTATTGATAATCCCGGTAACGGAAGAAATCAGGGATGAAGGATGGATTACGGAAGAGGGAATATCCGAAATGCCAAAGGAAGAACTGGAGAGGAACCTCAGTGCGCATAAAGGAAGATATGCAACTTTGAACATCTATGGAAATTATTGCACAGAGAGAATTATAGAACTTGATCCGGAGCCGACAGAGGAGCCTGACCCTAAACCGGAACCGGAACCCGAACCGGAGCCCGAACCCGAACCGGAACCAGAACCGGAACCAGAACCTGAACCTGAACCTGAACCAGAACCTGAACCTGAACCAGAACCCGAACCGGAACCCGAACCCGAACCGGAGCCCGAACCCGAACCGGAACCAGAACCTGAACCTGAACCAGAACCTGAACCCGAACCGG
>SLNK01000007.1 GCA_007133095.1 Candidatus Peregrinibacteria bacterium
TACTAATGTACTAGTAATCATCTCTAAATCAGGAAAATTTGGAGGAACTTTTGCTCATAAAGATATTGCTTTTGAATTTGCATCTTGGATTAGTGCCGAATTTATCAGGCAGGAGCTCTCGCAAGGGAAAAGGCTGATGATGCTCAATGAGATTGCAATAATACAAATAAAATCGCTTCTTTCCAATCCTTCTACTAAAAAACTGAAATAAAATACTCCCTTTTTTTAAGAATCTTTTCTGTTTTTCAAAGATTAAAAATGTTTAAAACTCACCTCACCCTTCTTCTTTCGCTTTCTTTTAGGATTTTTTTACGTAGGCGGATGCTTTTTGGTGTTATCTCTGCGTATTCATCTTCTTTTATGTATTCAATGGCTTTTTCTAAAGTTATTGGAATTGGGGAAATTAGAGTTAATGCTTCATCCGCACCGGAAGCTCTAACGTTTGTGAGTTTTTTATTTTTTATTGGGTTTACGGTTAAGTCTGTTCCCTGATTGTGTTCCCCTATTATCATGCCTTCGTAAATTTCCGTGCTCGCCTCCACAAACAACGGCCCTCTTTCTTGCAATTTCCAAAGAGAATAAGCCATTGTTGATCCCGTTTCTCCGGAGATCAGTGATCCTACCGTGCGTTTTTCTATTTTTCCCACATGCGGAGCAAAATGACTGAATGCATGATACATGGTTCCCTCGCCTCTGGTTAACAATAAGAAGCTTGAATGAAACCCCAGCAATCCGCGAGTTGGGACTTCAAATTCCAATGTCGTATTTCCGTTTTCCGATTTTATGTTTTTCATTATTCCTTTTCTGCGTCCAAGAGCTTCTATAACGGGCCCCGACATTTCATCCGGTATGTTGATTATAGTGTTTTCAATCGGCTCTTCTTTTCTGCCATCAACTTCTTGCATTATCACTTCCGGTTGCGAAATTTGCAGCTCAAACCCTTCTCTTCTCATTGTTTCTATCAGTACCGCGATATGCATTTCTCCTCTCCCGTAAACTTTAAAAGAATCGCTTCCATTGGTCGATTCCACTTTCAGCCCCACGTTCGTTTCCACCTCTTTTTCAAGTCTCGCTTTTATTTGACGACTTGTCACAAAAGTTCCCTCCTTGCCCGCAAAAGGAGAATTGTTCACCATGAACTCTATCGCCAATGCGGGAGGATCCACTTTGATTGCCGGCAGTGCTTCCGCTTCCTCGTCCGTGGTTATTGTTTCTCCAACATAAATTTCCGGAAGACCGGAAATCGCAACCATATCTACCGATGAAGCTTCTTTAACTTCCTTTTTTCCCATCCCCTCGAATGTGAATATTTTATTTGTACGCCCCGAATATCTTTGTCCGTCGGCTTTTATTATTTTTACCGATTGATTTTCCTTCAATACTCCTTCGTAAATTCTACCTATCGCTATTCTTCCGAGAAAATTGTCATATTGTAGTGTTGCCGGCTGCATTTTTAACGGAAGATCCAATTTATTTTCCGTCTCGGGAACATTTTCAAAAATGAAATCAAGTAAAGGCGTTATGTCTTTTTTTTCATCGTTCAGGTTTTTTATCGCCACTCCGTCTCTTGCTATTGCATATATGTATGGAAAATCTAGCTGTTCACTTGTTGCTCCCAGCATGGAAAATAGATCAAAAGTTAAGTCTACAACTTTGTCCGGTCTTGCCATTGGTTTATCTATTTTATTTATAACTACGAGGACTTTATGTCCTAGCTCTAAAGATTTTTTAAGTACGAATTTTGTTTGAGGCATTGGCCCCTCATATGCATCAACAACTAAAATAACTGCATCAACCGTTTTTAAAATACGTTCAACTTCAGATCCAAAATCGGCGTGGCCAGGAGTATCTACAATATTAAGTTTCCTGCCTTTATTTATTATTGCTGCATTTTTTGCATAAATTGTTATCCCTCTTTCTTTTTCTTGGTCGTTGCTGTCCATTGCTCTTTCTTCTAGACCTTTGCGGGAATCAAAGTTTTCATCTGCTTTTAGAATTGCATCTACCAGTGTTGTTTTGCCGTGATCAACGTGTGCGACTATTGCAATATTATAGATCTTCATCTTTTTATTTTATTGTTAACTCTATTAAATCTTCTTTTGTGGTTTCTGAAGGATCCTCTGTTTTTTTGCCTGTGGGAATGAGTTTGTTTAGCAAAGTTGATATTTAGATCTTCAGCATTTTTGTAGCTTTCTAATACTTTGTTGAATTCCAGAGAGATGAATTTTTTAATTATTTCATCTTTTTTAATGTGGTTAAATTTTTCATTTATTATTTTTGAAAACTTGCAAATTTGGTCTTCGTTAACTTCTATGTTGTTCATCTTCTCTATAAGTGTGAATAATTTCTTTTCACAAACCTCTTTTCCCTCGGGAATTTTTTTCTTTTCAAAAGTTGTTCCCAGTTTTTTTTCTATAATTTTTATTTTGTGGTGTTCTCTAGGATTTATAATTGTTAGGGAACATCCTGTTTTATCCGCTCGTCCTGTTCTTCCGCTTCTATGAATATACCTTTCTGCACCATCCGGGAGATTGTAGTTGATTATGTGAGTAAGCGCTTCAACATCTATTCCTCTTGCTGCTATATCAGTCGCTACAAGAATTTTAGTTTGTTTTAGTTTGAATCTTTTCATCACTTTTATTCTTTGTTCTTGAGCCATATCTCCGTGAATAGCTTCTGCGGAATAATTATCTTGAATTAATTTGTCAGCAATTTCTTGTGTTTCAAGCCTTGTTCTACAAAAAATTATTCCATGAATTTCCGGAGTCATGTCCGCTATTCTTTTTAATGCGGAGTATCTATCTTTTTCTTGAACTGTGTAATAGAAATGTTTTACATTTTTTGGCCCGGAATTTTTTGTTCCAATTGAGATCTCTTCCGGATTTTGCATGTAGTTGTTTGCAATTTTTCTTATAAAGGCATTCATTGTTGCGGAAAATAACATTACTTGTTTTTCTTTTGGTGTTGAAATTAATATTTCATCTAATTCTTCTTTGAATCCCATATTTAGCATTTCATCTGCTTCGTCTAAAACAAGCCATTTTATTTTTTCAATATTTAAAATTTTTCTTTTTATCATGTCATTTATTCTTCCGGGAGTCCCAACTACTATTTGTGGATTATTCTTTAAGGCTCTTATTTGTTTATCCATTCTTTCTCCACCAAATACGGGGGTTACGTTTATGCCCTTTGAGTGTTTTGTGAAATGTTTCAATTCTTCTGCTATTTGCATTGCCAGTTCTCTTGTAGGACATAGAATTAGGGCTTGAACTTGTTTTTGCTGTTCGTCCAGTTGTTGAATAATAGGCAAGGAAAAAGCTGCGGTTTTTCCGGTTCCTGTTTGGGCAAGGGCAATCAGGTCTTTTTTGGAATTTATCAATAAGGGGATAGTTTTATCCTGTATCGTTGTGGGAGTTTTAAATCCCATTTCGCATAAAGACTGCTGAATCATTGGATTCAGTCCAAGATTTTCGAATGTGTTCATTTGAGACATTAAAAGTGTGAAACAGAAGATAACACGTGCTTTCTTATAAAAGCAACACAAAAAACACTTTTTGGCAAATTATCTCAATCACATAACAAATCCAAAATATCCGAACAGCAGGCCGATTGCGAGGAGCACTACTCCCCACAGCACGGTGTATTCATATAGGCCTTTGAAGTAGGAAATTATTTTAGGAAATGCTATAAATAAAATTCCTTTCAAAAGCGCGGCCCAACCGATAATCGTGATTAGTACCGTCCAGTCTTTTACCCAAATATTGTGATATTCAACCAGTAGCATACCGACTATCACAGCTAATAATCCCGCCATGTATGTATTAACGGGGGATTTTTCAAAACCTTCTATCATTTTTTTGAAAGAAGATTGTTTGCTTACCGCTCCGATCCCCGCGGAGAGATAGACGATGGCAATGATTTTTGCCACGAAGATTGATAATTCCATAGGATTTTGGTTAATAGATATTATATTGTTATATGGTCGGTATCTGAGGCGATCCGAAAAACATATCGAAGAAGTATGCGAGGAACCACAAAATGATACCGATCATTATGGCTACCAAGCTGTAGAGAAAAACATTGTCCCGCCAGCTTTTTTTCTTTTCTGAGGGAGGCGGGGAGGGGGCTTTTTCTTTTTCCCGGGCTTTCGCGATTTTTGCTTCCGCTTTCAGCTTTTTCTTTAATGCTTTTTGTTCTTCTTTGTCCATAATTTTATTTTTTCGATTGGATGATATCTCTTTTTTCGTATTGTTTCCAGTGTCTTGTTCTGTTTTGATTTCGCTTATGACAGTTCGTTTAACTTTTTCCAAATCACCACCATTGCCCAAGTGTCAAGTTTGCAATATTCCAAAAGGTTTTTTATAGTCCGGTCTTTTTCCGGGGAGTTTTTAAAAACGTGTTTGAACCAATGAAGTGAAGCAATCCCCCCTTGCTGGATTTCCTCAAGATTTGAATGTGATAATTCCGGTGCCAAAACGGGCAAAACTATTTTCAGTGAATGACTGCCTCTGAACTGAGGATGTACATAATGACGATTTCGAAAAATGGTCATCAAATCAAACATCCTGTTATTTAGCGATTCCAAAAAGGCCGCGTGCTCAGGATTTTGTTCCGCCATTTCTTTATTTCGTCCGCTCTCAAAAGGTCTGTTCCAAACTATCACGGATCCAGTCTCCCCGATGTGTTGTCTCAAACTAGACAACAGTTTTTTCATCGGATTTTCCTGTTCGGTCTGCAGAAATTCAAAATGTTCCACTTCGGAATTTTGACTTTTTAAAACGTGCAAAGAGTATTGAAAACAAATTTGTTGGTAAGGCCTTGTTCCATCAAACAAAGGGATTGCCGGGTTGTATGTTTCGTAATCCAAAAAGTAAAGCGGGTAATCCAAATTATTTAGTTCGTCCGCGATTGTGTCTTTATTTATAATGGGAGTTCCGGTTTTTGCCACTTGCAGTTGGGTTGTCTGAGCTTCTGTCAGTTCGAAATAATCCGGAATGTCCGTGATTTTCAGAATCCCCAAATTTTTAAGCGTCCGTATTTTTGATTCGCTTATTTTTTTCAAATCGTATATTGAGTATTCCGGTAAGAAGTTCCAGCAAACATTTTTTAGAGGGCATTCGTAGGGGTTTTTGCATTGTTTGCCGATTTCAACGGTGGGATCTTCCGCCTGTGTGATGAGTTTTAAGGCTTTTGGGATGTTTGCTTCCGCTGTTGATCTGTAGTTTTCCACTTGGTCGCTGATGTCGTTGATTGTGAAGAGTTTTTCCGGTTCGATTTCTCCTTTTCGTACGTACTCGGAATTTACTGTTATCAGGTAGGTTTTTCCGATTTTATAGCCGTCTTTTTCTAAGGTTATTTTTTGGAAACAGAGGTCCGGGATGTGTTGTTCTTCTTTGATTTCCGTTGATGATTTTACTTCGAAAATGTCCCAGCTTTTTGTTTCTTCGTTGTATTTGAGGATGTCTGATCGAACCATTAAATTTTCCACCATTGCCGTTGCTTGGAATAATATTTTTTCGCCGTTTTCTATGTGTTGTTTTGTTTCTTGTTGGCCTTCTTGGAAGTTGTTTTTGATTTCTTTGCCGCCGGGGAAAAGTTTTTGCGCGTAGGATTCCACTTCGTTTCCTTGGTCGAAAATCGCTTGTTTCGTTTCGGAAATTTCCGGGAAAATTTCTTTATTATTTTTCCGATTCCACAGCAGTTTCCGGCACTGAATGTAATCTATGTAGTTGCTTTTGGTTATGTACACGGGGGTAGTATAGCATTTTTTGGGGGAAGTGAGGATGAGTTTTGCTTGCTATGCTTTTTCAAAAACTCTGTTTCAGAAATAGTAAGCGATGTAGTTGCTTTTGTTCTATACTAACGCTCCGAATCCAGGTTGAACCAAGGTCTCCATTTCCCGATTAGGAGATTTTCTTTATAGAATCTTTCTGCCACTTCGGTGTGTGGGAAGTCTGTGTTGTAGGAGAACCCGACTTTGTCGTGAAGAATGGTTAGGGGATTTTTTTCGGAGGGGAAGATGTGTTCGATGCCGTATCGCAATTGGCAGCTTGTTGTGACAGCTTTTATTTTTCTGCCATCCGTTTTTACTTTATGAAGTCTTTTTTTCGAACCGTTTTTTACGTGGAGCGAAAATCGTTTTTTAATATTTGTTGTTTTTCCAATATATAAACAATGATATATCAAATCTTCGGTTTTATTTTTATCAAATGATGTGTGGATGTCTTTTTTGTTCGGGCCTGATAAAATAATGTTTTTTTGGGATCCTAATAATTCTTTTTTTGGTCCGATCCACCAAAAAGCATAAATTCCGGGTTTGTTTGGCAAGTTTAATTTCCCAGACGCGTAATAGTCTTTTATTCTTTTGATCGAGTTTTTATTGTTTAAATTTGTTTCTTTCAAATATGAATTTTTGAAGTGTTTCATTAATTATTATCCATTATTTTCGATTATTTTACGATTTAGCATAAGAATGTGATTATGAAGAATTCTTTGGGGGATTTTGATGTTATTTTTTACTTTTCTTGGAATTTGGATTTTCCTTTTTCAAGGTGAACTGTATTTTATAAGTATAAAAATCAATATTGTTTGTTACTGAAAGAGCTCTATGGATTTTTATATCATCTTCAAATGCAATTATTACTCCACGCACTTCTTGGTGATTTTCTGCTAATTCTTCTTTTACATATCCCATGTACCTTTGGGTTTGCCCCACCACAACATCACTGGCTCTACCCTTTTTGAGTTCAATAACTAAAAGTTCTTTTTTGTTTTTGCTGATTGCTAGAATATCAATTGCTCCTGTATCACTGGGATACTGTTGGCCTACTTTTTCTCCTTCTTCTTCATAAATGTCATATTGTTTTCCAAGTTTTGTGTGATGCCAATTTTGTACTAAGAAATCCTCAAGATGTTTTTCTAAAGCAAACATACTGGGATCTTCAATCGTTTTATCAATTGAAACTATGGAAGTGGGATGGCTGTTAGAAATAAAACTTTCGATTTCTTCTGCGTATTTTGAGATATTGCTAACTGTTCCAATTGATCCTGTGGAGTTGCGGAGTGACTCGCTTAATTCATCGCGCGAAACTGTGTGTGGGTACCATCTAACGGGTCTTCGATGTGGTAATACTGATCCTTTTTGGAACTTGTAGTCTCCTACAATTTCTCCAACCCAATAATTTCCTTTACCGTTTGGACATAGAACGATATCTCCCTCTATGATTCCCTTGGAAATTGTATAAAGCATTCCACAAGCAAGGCCAGCGGCCACCTTGGTTTTGTTTGGTTTTTTCTCCAGATAGATAGGGATATATTTTTTATTGAATTCTCTCCAATTATCAGGGAATTTATTTGTCAAATCTATATCTGGCAACCAGTTTATACCAATATAGTTGCCCTTATAGGCTTCTTCTGCGTATATGCTTTTTCTCCCAAGCATTACGCGGTAGTAATTTCTCATGATAAGCTATTTTAAAATATTTTCCAGAATGCCATTTTCTAGCATGCTTAGATTAAAAATGTACTCGTTATGGTCGAA
>SLNK01000059.1 GCA_007133095.1 Candidatus Peregrinibacteria bacterium
GCTGAGCGAGCTTATTAAGAAATAGAAAAAAACTTGACTTTCATTTTTAGCGAACTACAATAACCGCACGAAAGAGACGCGGGCCAAACCGAGTTTCCTGTATATCAAGTAAGAAAGCGAATGCTAAAGATCAGACTCAGCCGTACCGGTAAAAAAAATCAGCCGAATTTCCGTGTCGTTGTGCAAGAGCACACCGCTCCTACAAAGGGGAAATTTATAGAAAAATTGGGATATTATAGACCGGCTGCGACCCCAAAAGATTTTAGCGTAGACCTCGAAAGAGCAAAATATTGGCTATCAGTGGGGGCAAAACCCAGCGATGCCGTTGCCGTACTTCTTAAAGAGGAGGGAGTTCCCGGAATGGATGAGTTTATAGCACCGCGAAATGCACAGAAAAAGAAGAAGAAAGAGGAAGAAGAAAAGCCGGAAGCCGCCGCACCGAGCGAGGTAGCAACCCCGGCAGCAGAAGAGCCACCGGCTAAAGAACCAAAGGCAGAAGAACCAAAAGAAGAACCAAAAGAAGAACCAAAAGAAGAACCAAAAGAAGAGCCAAAGGAAGAGCCAAAGGAAGAGCCAAAGGAAGAGCCAAAGGAAGAGCCAAAGGAAGAGCCACCGGCTGAAGAACCAGCAGAAGAACCAAAAGAAGAACCCCCAGCTGAAGAACCAAAAGAAGAAGCCCCAGCTGAAGAACCAGCAGAAGAACCAAAAGAAGAAGCCCCAGCAGAAGAACCAAAAGAAGAGCCAAAGGAAGAGCCAAAGGAAGAAGCTGATAAAAAATCTTAAAAACTTTTTATTTTACTCCATAACTCCAGAGACATGGACGATTCAATTGAAAACAACACCGCAGACCGCGACTTTGTTGAATACGTGGTCAAACAAATAGTGGAAAACCCCGAAGAAGTGGTGGTTGAAAGGGAGATAGATGAGATGGGTGTATTGCTGACGTTAAAAGTTTCCAGAGAAGACATGGGGAAAATCATCGGGAAGAGCGGCCAAACTGCAAAAGCAATTAGAATTCTTCTGCGTATCATAGGAGCCAAAAACAACGCACGTGTCAATCTTAAGATAGTTGAACCCGAAGAGGAATAAAGCTATATTTAAGCCGATATGCATCCAAGTATTACAGGAAACGGCATGACGATTGTCGATGCCGCACAAGATTACAACATACTCGAAATAATTAACATAGGCCTTGCCTATGCCATTATTATTGCAGGATTCCTCTCAGTCGTTTTCATATTTGTGGGAGGTATTTCGTTTATACTGTCCGGAGGACAGGAAGAAAAAATCAAGTCGGCGGTCAGCACCATAAGATACGCAATCATCGGCTTGATCATAACAATTTTGGCGACCGTAATAGTTGGCACTGTTGGAAAAGCTTTGGGCTTGGACATAATCCGCTACCTCAATTTCGGAGACATAATTAGGACGATAACAGAAATAACGGGACAAGGAGGCGGAGAGCCAAGACTTTTATAATCGACCATTTTAAAAAAAACGCTCAGGCGGCTTAAACGGATACGGAAGAGAATCCCTGTTTTACGATGTTATTCCAATCGTAAGGGAATTTGAAGGTTTCCAAAGCCCGCACAAGAGCGGCAAACATACACCAATAGTCATTTTCCTTATAAACAAATCCGTTGCCGGACTCGCTATTGGGATTGTAGTCGGAAATTTCTCTGCGTTTTGGGCTTATTGGCACGGTCCCGTTAAGAAGCATTTCCTGGATATCACTGAATGGGAAGCTTAATGACATATCCGCGGCCTCAAGCAATTCATGTCGATTTTTCCGACTATACTTAACATGCTTAACTTCTTCATTTTCAAAAAAATTGCTGTCCGTCAGAACAACAACATTGATATTTATGTGTAGCGCCCCCTCAAGGATTGTGTTGAGAAGATTTTCATCTTCATCAGAAAGCTTTTTATCAAGAACAACTCCCAAAAGCGGCTCGGACGCACTTATGGAAAGGCGGTCGCACAAAAGCTTTTTCGTAGCCTTTTTCCGTTTCAATAAATTCTCAATAGAGCTTGTAGCCATAAAATTTAAAACTTTGTTATCCGAGCATTATATCTTATAATCACACTAAAGTCGAGTGCCTAAATATTGACGGCGATACTATTTATTTTCCAACATGAAAACCGAAGGAAGAAAAAAATTGATTCTGATTGACGGCAACGCGATCATACACAGGGCCTTCCACGCACTCCCCCCTTTCAGGACATCCTCGGGAGAATTGGTTAACGCCGTTTACGGATTCGCATCGATCTTGCTCAATTTGCTGAATAACGAAAGGCCGGATTACATCGCGGCCACTTTCGATCTGAAAGGGAAAACCTTCCGACACGAACAATACGAAGATTATAAAGCAACGCGCGTCAAAGCCCCGGACGAACTGTACGAACAAATACCCCGCATAAAAGAACTTGTAAGCGCTTTCAGGATCCCCATTTTTGAACGGGAAGGGTTTGAGGCCGATGACGTGCTGGGGACACTTGCGAAACAGGCGGAAAAGGAAGGGGTGCTCACATATATAGTGACGGGAGACATGGATACGCTGCAACTCGTGACGGAAAACACAAAAGTTTACAGCTACACCGGGAAATTTTCGGCCCCGATTATTTATGATATTCACAAGGTCTTGGGCAAATACGGGCTAAAACCGTCGCAGGTAACGGACATGAAAGGGCTTCAGGGGGATTCTTCGGATAATATAAAAGGAGTCGGAGGGATAGGCCCAAAAACCGCAAAGACATTGCTGCAAAAATACGGAAACCTGGAGAACGTATACAAAAACATCGAAGAAATAGGGGGGAGTGTTGGGGAAAAATTAAGAAAAGACAAAGACAAAGCTTTTCTCAGCCGGGAATTGGCAACAATAAAGACGGACATGGATATGGAATTGGCACTCAGGGACTGCATCACACATGAATATGACGAGGAAGAATTAAAAGAAATTTTTGAAAGGCTGGAATTCAAAAGTCTTCTAAAAAGATTGGAAGATTTCAAAAAATCATCTCCGCTCCAGGGCAGCCTATTTTAAAAAATATCCCGCCACGATTTTCTTGACAAAAGTTATAATGCTGATAGTATCAAGCCCTTCTCTTCAATTGTTGGGAGAACCCCCAAAACCGGAAACCGCAAGAGAAAAGGCACGCAGACCGAATAAAAAATTTGAACAGGATGCGAGAAAAATCGCTAAAAAAACAAAAAAAGTTTGTAAACAAAATTGTTTTAATTTAATATCCAAAGCGATATGGCAAAGTCAAAAATAGTAGCCAGCCTGGACATCGGAAGTTCCAAGATCAGAACGGTCGTTGGAATGCAAGAAGACGGGGTGGCGATTCCGAACATCATAGGTGTGGGGATAGCTCCGTCCACGGGACTGAGAAAAGGATCTGTAATTGATGTTGAAGAAACAATAAACAGCATTTCGTCCTCGCTTGAGGATGCCGAAAGGATGGCGGGAGAACCGATCAACCACGTATTTTTGGGAATTGGGGGAAATCATATAGATTCGATAAACAGCAAAGGAGTTATAGCTGTCGCGCAGGGGGAAAACGAAATTTCAGAGGATGAGGTGGATAGAGTGTTGGAAGCCGCGCAAGCTGTAACAATCCCCAGCAACAGAAGGTTACTTAGAATAATTCCAAAGACTTTTACGGTAGATGAACAAAAAGGAATAAAATATCCCGTGGGGATGACCGGCATCAGATTGGAAGTGGAAACGCACATAGTCACCGGATTCGAACCGATAATAAAGAACTTGGAAAAATGTGTTCTTCAGTCCGGAGTTGATATAGACGATATAATACCAACCTGCCTTGCATCCGCGGAAGCCGTTCTTTCAAAGAGGCAAAAAGAGCTTGGAGTTGTTGTTGTTGATATCGGATGTGGAGGAACTTCAGTCAGCGTTTTTGAAGATGGATCTACACTACATACTTCCGTAGTTCCAATCGGCGGAGAAAATGTAACAAACGATGTAGCCATAGGTATGAGAACTTCAATAGATACGGCGGAAAAACTGAAGATAGAATATGGATCCGTAATACCGGAAGAAGTAAACGATAGAGAAACAGTGGATCTTTCATTATTGAGCAAACTGGACACACACTTGGTATCAAAGAAGCAAATAGTGGAAATAATTAAAGCCAGATATCACGAAATTTTTGTACTTGTAAAAGAGGAACTGGGAAGAATACACAGGGACGGAATGCTTCCGGCCGGAGTTGTTTTGACCGGCGCCGGAGCAAAAATGCCGGGAGTTATAGACCTGGCCAGAGAAACATTAAATTTGCCTGCGCAGATAGGATTTCCAACAAATTATGAAGGGGTCGTAGACAAGATAGACGATCCTGCCTACGCGACGGCAATCGGGCTTTTACTTTGGGGGTCAAGATTTGAGGGCAGACATCATGGTGGACTAAAGAGCCTGGATTTGAAAAAAGGCTTAACAAGTCTTAGAAGCTGGCTTAAGAACTTGGTTCCTTAACCGAGAAAATTAAGCCAGATTTTATCTTGACATTATGTCAAGGGGAGGGTAATAATGACTCTCCATAAGACCTAAAGTCACCTAACCAATCAAAACAATGAGTACACAAGAAGATAGTCAAGATCTTAAAAATCTGTTTTCTCAGCGTTCAACTGCTTCGGGAAATGTAAGTTCAAAACCAAAAACACAGGAAGTAACTCCTGAGATAACACCTGTCGCGAACATAAAAGTTCTGGGCGTTGGAGGTGGCGGAGGCAATGCGGTAAATCGAATGATTAAAGCCGGGCTTAAAGGAATAGAGTTCATCGCTGTTAATACGGACGCACAGGCTCTATATCATTCTGAAGCCCCGACAAAAATCAACATAGGAAAAGCGACTACACGCGGATTGGGAGCGGGAAGTAACCCGGACTTGGGGAGACAAGCCGCGGAAGAAAGCGTAGACGAAATCAAAGACGCAATTGAGGGGAGCGACATGGTCTTTATAACTTGCGGACTTGGAGGAGGAACAGGAACAGGAGGAGCGCCGGTAATCGCGAATCTGGCAAAGGAAATGGGAATTCTTACGGTAGCGGTTGTCACAAAGCCCTTTTCATTTGAAGGATACAGAAGAAAGAACCAGGGAGACGAAGGCTTGGAAAATTTGAAGAACAAGGTAGACACATTGATAACGATCCCAAACGACAAAATCCTTTCGATTATAGATAAGAAAACACCGTTAAACGACGCTTTCGCGGTTGTTGACGATGTTTTGAGACAAGGAGTTCAGGGAATAGCCGATTTGATAACGGTACACGGAATGATAAATGTGGACTTCGCGGATGTAAAAGCGGTAATGGAAAACGCAGGGTCGGCGTTGATGGGAATCGGATACGGAACAGGAGAAAACAGAGCGAGCGAAGCCGCAAAAACAGCAATAGAAAGTCCTTTGCTTGAGCTTTCGATAGACGGAGCAAAAGGAGTTCTGTTCAACATCACTGGCGGAAACGACCTGGCGATGTCTGAGGTTGATGAGGCCGCACGAGTAATAACGGAAGCCGCCGATCCGGAAGCAAACATAATTTTTGGAGCGGTTCTAAATGATTCTTATACGGGAGAAGTCAAAATAACCGTGGTCGCGACCGGATTTGATTATAAGCAGAACGAAGGAACTGCGATCAGACCGAAATCCGCATTCAGCGGAGGAGATTCGGCAAATGATGTTCCGCTCAAACAAACGGACAACGAACTGGATATCCCCGCATTCATACGTCAAAAGATGAACTAAAGGGACGTGCAACGCACGTGTCCCGGTAGGCGTTTCCCCTGAGCGAAGCGAAGGCTAAGGAACGCCATATAAATTCACCCAAAATGTGCAGAGGGTGCGTTTTCTTGGGCAGGTACAGTTTTTTGGGAATTGTGATATACTCCCGTCCATGAGGGCAAGAATTCTTGATAAATCCGAGGAAGACAGGTGGGGCGAATTTGTTGCAGAGCATCCTCTTGGGACTATTCATCAGACTCCCCGATGGGGGCGTTTTCAGGCAAAGATTCCGTCCCGCGGAAAGTACTGGATTATAGTCTTGGAGGAAGACGAGAAGATTGTGGGAGGCACGATTTTGATCCGCCAAAAACTCCCCGGAAAGTATTGCTGGTTGTACGCCTCAAGGGGGCCTTTAGTGGATTACGATGTGGGAAATCCCACGAAAGAAGCGAAAGACGAGGAGGCAAACGAAGACTTTAAATTTCAGACCAGAAAACTCTTGGAAAAGGCCGGAGAAATCGCAAAAAAAGAAAAGGCCATTTTTATGCGAGTGGACCCCCCGATTCATTCACTCGATCAATCCCCCTTCCTCTCTCTAACTGGCTTCAAAAAAACCAAATTCGGATTTCACCCGGAGCACACCTTGATAATCGATCTTACCGGGTCTGAAGACGAAATTCTCGGGCAGATGAAACCGAAAGGCCGATACAACATCCGGCTGGCGGAAAAGAAAGGAATAAAAATTGAAAAGACAGATTCACAGGACCCGGACGCCCTAAAAAAAGACTTGGACGATTTCTATAGGATTCTTAGAGAAACGACGAAGAGGGACAAATTCAGCCCCCACAACAAGGATTATTATATGCATATGATGGAGACTCTTTGCGAAGAGGATGAGTGTCCGAAGGCTTCTTCAGCCACCTCCACCGCATCCGCCACAACTTCCGCCACATCACCCTCGTCCGCTACTGCCCCATCCTCCCAGAAATCCGTCCCCGGGAACGGATTTGCATCTCCCGTGACCCGTCTCTACCTCGCGAAACACGAAGGAAAAACAATCGCGGGAATAATCGTGACTTTTTACAAAGACACCGCGATTTATTACTACGGCGCTTCCTCAAACGAACACCGAAACCTGATGGCCCCATACCTGCTCCAATGGCACGCAATCAAAGAAGCAAAAAATCGTGGTTGTAAGTATTATGATTTTTTAGGCATCGCTCCACCGGAAAACGCCGCCTCATCCTCAAAACCCCATCCATGGCAAGGCGTTACAGCATTCAAAAAAAAGTTCGGCGGCACTGCCGTCTCTTACTCTCCCGCCACCGAGTATCCGTTCAAAAAACTTCTATACTTTATATACACCCTTTACAAAAAGAGCAGATAGGGAAACGGGAAAAACAGGAGGAAGGCGCGGTTGCGAAAACAGGTAAAAGGTGGTATACTCAAAAGAGTCAAAAATAAAAATACGAACAAAAACCATGGATTTTTCAGAAATCAAAAACGAAAAGCTACGTGAATTGCTACAAAAATCCGCAAAGTTCAATGCGCTATCCGAGGACAAGCAAAAGGAGTACGTGGAAAGAATAAAAAAAATCCCCGAGGAAAAGCAGGAAGCATTTCGTGATCAATTCGA
>SLNK01000061.1 GCA_007133095.1 Candidatus Peregrinibacteria bacterium
TACCTCTTCCAAATCCTCCCTTCCTTCAATAAGAGCCTTAAGCCTTTCAAAATTCCCAAAATTCACAACCTCGCAATTCCCGTTGGCAAATTCTATTCGCTCCCCCACAATCACAGCTTTTTCAGGATACAAAAAATAATACTCATCACCGTCTATAACAAACTCATGAGTAGCCGAATTCTCCTCATAGACAGGATTAACTTCTCCGCCACACGACGCAAAAACAAGAGCACCAATAAACAAAAAATAAATTTTCTTCATAAGCGGAGAATAACAAATTTCTTCCCCCCGCGCCAGAATATCAACATTGACATCCTGCCATCTCCCGCATAAACTACTGCCGATATATCAATAAAACAGCGAAAATGACAAACAAGAGTTCAAGCAAACAACACTGCCTTGTCGGGAACATACGCCCAAAAAGCAAACTTAGAAAAAGAAAGAATAAAGAGAAAGCCAGACAAAGAAGAGAAGAAAGGGAAGCTCAAAAAACTACACAGTCTTAAGAGTGCCAAGAATTTCCCCAACAAGAAAATGGGATCCGGTCACAACAAGGACTTGATCCTTTTTTATTTCTTCCAAAAGTTCTCCAAAAGCTTTTTTGCAATCGGCCTTAAAAGAAATCTCCCCGGAAAAAGGAAGTTTAATCATTTCGAATTCCGTTCTGCCAATGGATCGCTCCAAACAAGGCAGAGTGGTAAAAACAACCTTTCCCGTAACTTGAGACAAAACTTTAAAAATATCCTCAATCTTCTTGCCCTTCAGCACGGAAACCAAGAACAAAAAATCCTTCCCGGGGAAATTATTCTTCAAAGTCTCTGCCAGAACCTTCATACTCGCGGGAGTATGCGCCATATCAAAAACAACAACCTTCCCATCGACTTCACGCACATCAAACCTCCCGACCAATTTAAAATTCTTAACAACCTCTTCAAAAATCCTCAAATCGACATTCCCGGTCAATAATTTCAAAGCCTCCAACGCAGTTTCTCCATTTCTACTTTTAGCATCGAAATTTTCAAGCTCCGTTTCAACAAAATAAACTCCGCGCCGCCCCCTTAATTTAGTTTTTATTATTTCCAATGCCTCCTCACTCTGAGGCCCGACAACCAAAGGCGTTCCTTCCTTCATTATTCCCAATTTTTCGTTAATAATTTCAGTAAGAGTTTCTCCCAAAATATCCGTATGCTCCATTTCCACACCGGTCAAAACCGCAACCTTCGGAGAAATAACATTTGTAGCGTCCAACCTTCCCCCCAACCCCGTTTCCATAATCGCGTATTTTACATTCTCTTCAGAAAAATATTTCAACGCCAAAACTGTCAAAAGTTCAAAATAAGTAAGCTCAAAATCACCTTTTTTTTCGATAAATCGTTTTAAATCCTCAACATACAAAGCAAACAATCGCTGGGAAATTTTCTCCCCGTTAATTTGAAATCTCTCACGGATATCCAAAATATGCGGAGATGTATAAAGTCCCGCCTTTTCTTTCTTTGCCCACAAATAATCGGCCATCATCGTACAAACAGACCCCTTTCCTTTAGACCCCGCCACATGCACAAAATCGATTTTTGAATAATCCACACCGAAAACATCCAAAAAATTTCGAACCCTTCGCAAATCAAAAGTCTCTTCGCCGTATTCAACCTCAACAAGCTTTTCATAAGAAACAAATCCTTCCAAATATTCAAGCGCGCTTTCAAAATCCATATATTCTGATATAAATATATAAGACAATGTTAAACAATAATGTTTAGAAAAAAAAGGAAACTACCTAAATACAGATTCAAATACGGAAAAACCCCCATTAAAAAAGGGAAGACTTACCAAACACGCGGATTTCAAAGAATAAAAAAGAAACCGACACGAATATTCAGAAGACTTGGAAAATCCCTCAGCTTGGCATTTTTTCTGGCGATATTCATATTGCTTTTCTACTGGCTCTTCTTCTCGGGATATTTCAAAGTTGCGGAAGTACAAGTTATAAACGAAACTTTTGAAAACGAAATTCTGACCGAAAAAATTCACGAAAATCTTGAAAATTTGATGGGTAAGACCATTTTGTTCGTAAACCCTGAAAAAGTTGAAACCCAAATATTGAGTTCCTTCCCCGAGTTGGAAAAAATAACGGCCAAAACAAAATATCCGTCCACATTAACAATAACTTTTCAACAATACGACCTCGTAGCAAACGTAATAAATCAAAGCTCCGTAATTAAAAAAAGCTACATAGTAAATTCCATAGGTTACATAGTCAGAGAAGATTTTGAAAATCCCTCATTCCCCTACATAGTAATAAAATCAGACGAACCAATAAACACGGAAACACAAGCGATAGAGACAAAAAGACTAAGCTACATATTGGAATCGATAGAATATTTTCAAGATAAATTCGGGATGAGAATAAAAGAGGTGGAATACAAACCGATCCCCCGTGAAGTTCACCTTCTCACGGAAAGAGATTTTAAAATCTGGCTGGATATACAACATTCATATGAGGGACAGTTAAGAAAATTAAAAAAAGCGTCGGTAAAATTGGATATCCACAAAGAAAATTTGGAATATATCGACCTTAGGATTGCGGGAGGCAGTGGAGATAAGATAATATACAAACGAAGATAACAAACTCATAAAATGGTCTGGATTTTACTAGGTGCACTCATCGGAATAATTATGGGGCTGACAATAGACATCCCCATACCGGTCCCCTATATAAAATACACCGCCGTAATAATAATAGTCATCCTGGACTCTTTGTTCGGCGCCGCAAAAGCGGAGGTAAGCAAGGAGGATTACAGTCCCTCTGTTTTTACATCGGGGCTGGTGTTTAATATAGCCCTGGCACTGGGGATAACCTTACTGGGAGAACGATTGGGCCTGGACCTGTACCTTGCGGTAACAGTAGTATTCACACTCAGAATATTCGCAAATCTCGGGGTGTTAAGACGGGCATTCCTTAAAAAAATCAAAAGGTAAAACGCTGAATTGTCAACACGGCTGTTTTGTGCAAAATCTCGTATTTGTGCTATAATGTTCGAAGAAAAATAAATTAAAAGAAAAATAAAATGTCACAAGCTTCCAAAATTGCGCTCCTTAAAGAGATGATTGATTCCGCCGAATCAAATCTTAGATCCGCCAAACAAATAATAATTGACCTTGGAGGATCCTCAACGGAGCAAAACAACATTTACGGTAAAATGGCGGAACAATTGCCGGACTCGGAAGACGATTCCATTATAGAAGGAGTGTTCGACGGGCAAAACATGGTGGGAAACAATGAAAAGGAATATCCGGTTCCCGCAAACTACGCAAGCAAGTCTAAACTGATTCCGGGAGATGTTTTGAAATTAACGATAAAAGAAGACGGAACATTTCTTTATAAACAAATTGGCCCTGCTGAAAGAAAAAAAGTTGTGGGTATCCTTACTTTTGAAGATGGACAGTACAAAGTTATAGCAAACGGAAAAGCATACAAAGTACTGCTTGCTTCGGTAACATATTTTAAAGCTGAAGTGGGAGACAAGGTTACGATTGTGATCCCCGCAATAGAAGATAGCGAATGGGCAGCAATTGAAAATGTTCTTCCAAAAGACACGGAAATCCCCATGGTCGAATAAAAAAATAACAAACTCAAACATGGACGATCCAAAAATTCAACCATCAGGAGATAAAAATCCACATGAAATTCCTCTGGACCAATTGGCGGGAGAACAAAAACCGGCTCCGGAAGCACCGGCTCCGCAAACACCTCCCTCTCCTGAAACACCGGCTCCGCAAACACCTCCCTCTCCTGAAACACCGACTCCGCAAACACCTCCCGCTCCTGAAGCAGCGGCTCCGGAAACACCAGCGGCTCCGCAAACACCTCCAGCGCCTGAACCATCTAAACTCGCTTCAGATGAATTGGTGTCATTGCAAAACTATCCCCCACCACCAAGCGGAGATCCCCCAAAAGGCCCCGCTTCGGAACCTTCTTCCCCGGATCCTCAAAAAAAGAATTTATTCAAATACATAATAATAGGCATCTCCGTAGTAATACTTTTGGCAGTCGGTTACTTGGCTTACGGCTTTTTGTCAGGTGATGCACAACCGGAAGTAGAAATCCCGGTAGATCGCCCATTTACGCCCCCGGAAGAAGAGAATGAAACAGAAGACGACCTGGAAGATGTGATAAATGATTTGAGAGAAATATATGAAATTGATGAATCCCCTCCCGGGCTACATTTTGATGTCCCGGAAATGGACGATGAGATAACAGAGGAGGAAGAAGAAGAAATTCTCGATCCCCCGGAAGAAAGAATCCTCCGTTAAGACTCAATAAAAAAATTTAGAACAAGCCAAGCCAAGCAGTGGAAGGCTTGTTTTAATCTATAAAAAATGGTAAAATAGTGAGAATAATAAATCAAAAACACAAACAAAATGTATAAATTGGCAAAAATATTCAGAACAGCTGTTCAGTACCAAGCATCCGACCTGTTCATCTCCACGGGATCAAAGCCGATATTACGTATAAACGGAGATTTGGTAAAAATTGAAGAGCACCCTGTTCTTACAAAAAAAATGGCGGAAGAATATTTGCTTGAAATTCTTACCCCCGAACAAAAAAAACAATTTGAACAAAGTCTGGACATAGATCTGTCACTGGATATCGAAACAATTGCGCGCTTCAGAGTAAACATGTTTGTTCAAAGAAAAGGAATTTCCGCAGCATTCAGAACAATCCCGGAAAATGCGCCAACCATGGACGAACTGGGATTACCCACACAAATGAAAAGGGTGACAACATCAAAAAACGGTCTGGTGATAGTAACCGGGCCCAGCGGATCCGGAAAAACAACAACCTTGGCATCAATAATCGGTGAAATAAATAAAAATCAAAAAAAGCACATAATAACAATTGAAGATCCTGTTGAATATGTCCACAAAAACGATCAATCAATAATACAACAACGTGAAGTTGGCATTCACACGCACAGTTTTAAAAAGGCCTTGCGTGCCAGTTTGCGTGAAAACCCCGATATAATATTAGTCGGAGAAATGCGTGATCTGGAAACAATGCAACAAGCCATAACAGCGGCTGAAACCGGTCATTTGGTTCTGGCCACACTTCACACCACGGGATGCGCGGAATCTATAAACAGAATAATAGACTCATTCCCACCAGATCAGCAAAATCAAATCAGGGCACAGCTCTCAACATGTTTAAAAGCGGTATTTTGGCAAACATTAATAAAAACAAGAGACAATAAAGGCAGAGTCGGAGCTTTTGAAATCATGTTCTCAAACAATGCAATAGCCAACATGATTAGAAAGTCAACAACTCATCAAATAAATTCCGTAATAGAAACATCAACAAAAGAAGGAATGCAAACGATGAAAAAATCTCTTATTGATCTGGTCCAAGCCGGAATAATCACGGAAGAAAAAGCCATGGAAAATATGCCAAAAGAATTTGAAACCTAAAAATATGAAAAAAACGATATTAATTCTGCTTACATTAATAACAACACTCTTACCCTCCGGAGCCTATTTAATAGAGGGGAATCCCGCCCTCGCACAAGAACCGGAAACAACAATAGGCCCCTGCAGAACAGATGCTGATTGTTATGGCAGATATGAAGCATGTATAAACGGCCAATGTGTGAACAGAGGATACTGCACAACAAGCTTACAATGCTTGGAAGGAGAAGTTTGTGTTGAAAGAAAATGCGTTGCAACAAGCGGAAGACTGGAAGACACAAGATTCCCGGTAGGAACTCATTTGAGATTGAATGGAGACAAACAGCCTACGGAATACTTTAGGGAAGAAGCACCAATAACTTCATTAATATTAAGAGTAATAGAATTCGCAACGATGATAATCGGGGCGATAGCGGCAATATTGATAATAATTGCCGGTTTCATGTTCATGCTTTCACAAGGAAACGACCAAGAACTCACCAAAGCCAAGGAAGTCTTGAAATTTGCCGTCATGGGGCTGGCAGTAGCATTCCTGGCGTACGCAATCGTAACATTTGTTCAGTCAATATTTATTTAGCGAAATTCAGAAATGAAAAAGAAAATCATAATCCATATAATTTTATTGATAACATTATCAATTTTCCTGGCATACATCCCTGCACAGACGGAAGCGTCAACAGATTTTGATCAAGAAATGAGTCTTCAGCTGGGAACATTTGGAAATGAAGGATCTTCTCCCCAAGGGATTAGTCTACTTGACGATAGGCTACATTTAGATCCCCCGCAAGATATGCAGCTAGAAGATATGCAGCTAGAAGTTGGAGGACCTCTTGGTACAAACATAAACGAAATAGTCAGAGAATTGAGAACAATCGAAACTAATCCGTGCCTGACAGACAAAGATAAAAGAGAGTACATAATAACAGTTCTGGAAGAACCATTAAGGATCCAAGACACAGAACAAATAAGCACAGACGGCACTTTCATAGAAAGACCCTGTTACAGGCACGTATTTAGATTTTACGACCAAACAACAACCCCGGACCTCTCAAGAATAAATTGTGCAAGTGAGCAGAGCGCAGAACTACACAAGATTGCAAACACCCTAGAAGACAACGGAGCATACTCCTGTAAGGCAGTTTTAGTAATTCTAAGTAAAGGCGGGACAACAATGCTCTATTACTATATCGGTATGATTTATAGATGGGGAGTGAGCATAGTTGGAATAATCGCCGTCCTTGTAATTGTACTGAACGGAATAAGAATATCGGCGAGCGGAGGAGATCCGGAAGCAATCAATAAATCAAAAAGGATGATTATTCAGTCCCTGGCCGCAATAGCGGTACTTATTCTATCCGGAATAATCCTTTACACAATAAATCCCGACTTCTTTGTAAGATAAAAAAATGAATAAACTAATAGCATCAATACTGATAACAACAACAGTAATAGCAACAGCCATTATTTTGAGCCCCGGTCAGGTATATGCAAAAACTGACGGCGAATCCAGAACGTTAATAGCTCAAGAAGGCCAAGAAACACAAACTCCCGAGTATCAACGCCCCATAATTCCCCGTCCAAGAACACTTCCCGGTCCCGATGGAGACGCAAGACAAGCGTTAACACAAACCATTCTACCCAACCTGGCGGTAAATCTCGTAGGATTTGTAAGCATGGCCGCTCTCTTGTGGCTGATAATCGCAGGCGTAAGATTCGCCACGGCATACGGCAACGAAGAAAAAGTTGAAAGCGCAAAAAAACAAGTTATCTATGCCATTGCGGGGCTGATAATTGCGCTCCTGGCATACAGCATAGTAACAATAATAGTAAACCTGCAGATTATTGGATCCGATCTTCCGGAAGAAACGCCAACACCTCAAGAAGATCAAATAGAA
>SLNK01000034.1 GCA_007133095.1 Candidatus Peregrinibacteria bacterium
ATCTCACTTCCCGGAAAAACGGAAAAACCCGTTGCCCCGGTTTACATCCGCGGAAAGTTCCACAAAACCCTCTCCGGAGACAACATCGCGGAAGAATTTATAAAAATTGTGGAGGATTCGATGCTTTGAGCGGCAAGGCGTGCGGACATACTTTTGTTGAAAAGCGACTTCGCGAAGCTGTTTAAATGTTCCCGCCGAACTGATTTACGAACCGCGGTTGTTCGAGC
Organism: Candidatus Peregrinibacteria bacterium; assembly: GCA_007133095.1. Classification (GTDB taxonomy): domain Bacteria; phylum Patescibacteriota; class Gracilibacteria; order UBA1369; family LOWO2-01-FULL-3; genus SLNK01. Next base: position 228 of record SLNK01000034.1, read on the forward strand.
AAAACGGCTACAAAAATTTTAACCGAACATGAGGCGTTTTGCGAGTTCCGCGGTTCGCGTGAAGTGAGGCGTTGGAACATTAAACAGCGTAGCTCCGGAGCTTAAAACAAAAGTATGTCCGCACGCCGCCTCACACATCATATTGAATTATCCTCTCAACTCCGCTACAAAGAAAGCGGGCATTTTAAAAAATCAAAATGAAACAATACCTTGAGCTTGTAAAAGAAGTGCTGGATAACGGTGTAACGAAAGGAGACAGAACCGGCACGGGAATAATTTCTGTTTTCGGCGCGCAAAAAAAATACGATCTCCGTGACGGATTCCCCATGGTGACAACAAAAAAAGTCCGATACGACGCGATCTTGAGAGAACTGCTGTGGTTTCTTAGAGGAAGCACCAACATAAACGACGATCTTACTCAGCACACCCCCATCTGGAATCCCTGGGCGGACGAAGATGGAGAACTGGGCCCGATTTACGGATATCAATGGCGAAAATGGGAAAAATTCGATGAGGATCCCGAAAACAAGGGGCTTTACAGGAAAAGTCACATAGACCAGATTGCACAGGTCATCGACATGATAAAAAACAATCCCCAGTCCAGGAGGATCATAGTTAACGCATGGAACGTTGCGGATATAGAAAAAATGGCTCTTCCCCCATGTCACACGTTTTTCCAGTTTTATGTCGCGAACGGAAGACTTGATTTGCAACTTTACCAAAGGAGCGCGGACATTGCCTTGGGAGTTCCGTATAACATCGCGAGTTATTCAACATTATTGATGATGGTGGCGCAAGAATGCGACCTTACGCCAGGGATTTTTGTCCACACTTTGGGAGACGCACATATTTACTCAAATCACATTGAAGGTTTGAAGGAACAGCTGAAAAGAACGCCAAAACCGCTTCCAGAACTCAAGATAGCAAAGAAACCTTTTGACGAATTGAAATTTGAAGATTTCGAATTGATCGATTACCAACATGACGAATTTATTAAATTCCCGATAGCCGTATGAAAAAGCCAATTTACATAATAGTTGCCGTTGACGAAGAAAACGGAATAGGCAAGGACGGAAAAATGCCGTGGAGTTTTAGAAAAGAACTGAAGCACTTTTCAAAAATAACAAAAGCGACCGAAGATCCGGAAAAAACAAATCTCTTGATAATGGGCAGAAATACATGGGAATCTTTGCCGGATTCATTCAAACCCCTTCCAGGAAGAAGAAACGCGGTTCTGACGCGAACACCGGAAGAATTTGATCAACTGGAAAATAAAAACGCGGAAAACTATCATTCGTTTGAGGAAGCCATAACTTCCGCGGGAGACGATACGGAAACAATCTTCATAATAGGAGGGGGGCAAATTTACAAGCAAGGACTTGAACTGGAGGATTTAACAGGTCTTTATTTAACGAAAGTTCACAAAACCTACGATTGCGACACATTCTTTCCTCAAGTCCCTTCACGCTTCTCCAAACAGGAAAAACTCGGCGAAGACACAGAGGACGGAGTAAGGTTTGAATACTTCAAAATAACTTAATCATTGGCGAAAAGGCCTGTATACAGGCCTTTTCGTAAAAAATGGGTTTTTTAGAAAGCGAATATTATCACGAATCTTCGCCCAGTCGGATAGCTGCCAGAGCTTCTTCTATAAACGCTTCAAAAACATAAAGAGGTTCCGCTCCCGGAAGTACCAAACCGTTTATAACAAAAGTGGGAGTTCCGGTGAATTCGGCTGCCAATCCGGCCTCCATATCCGCGACAATATAATCTCGGAATTTTTCAGATTCGAAACATTCCAAAAGAGTTTCTTCATTAACACCAGTATTCGTGACGGCAAAATTTACCAGACCTTCAAAATCAAGTCCCGCATGGATCTCGTTGAAAATGTGGCGGTGGACGGTAAAAAAAGCTTCATCACCGGCTTGATCACGAACACAAGTAGCTAAAAGAGCGGCGGGATAAGTCCCTTCGGAAGTATCCAAAGGCAGAAATCTGTGGACAAATCTTACAACCCCAGTATCAATATAATTTTCCTTAAGAGACGGAAAGGTTTCTGTCCAGAAATTTAGAGAAAACGGACATTCATAGTCGAAAAACCCCACGATAACAACCGGAGCTTCGGGATCTCCCATCGAAGGGCGATCAAGAGCAAAATCTCCTTCCACAAACGCAGGCCCCTGATAGGCCTGATCGTTAAGAAGTCTTTCTTGTTCTTCAATATAGTCCTCAATAACTTCATGAATCTGATTTTTCAAGCTGTCTTTCCCAAATCCGCCGCTAAGTTGAACGGCCGCAAAAACAAGCGCTCCGGAAATAAGTAATGCCGCAATAATTACAGAAACTGCCACCCCTTTATTACTTGTTTTTTTAACAATTGTTTTTGGGTCGGTGGCGGTCTTCGTATAACTTCTTTTTTTCGGAGCGGTTTTGGCTCTTGCACTTGTTTTGGCTCTTGCGCTTGTTTTGGCTCTTGCGGCAGGCCCCGTTTTTTTGACCGCTGTGCTTTTCTTAGTAGTTTTAGCTTTTTGTCTTGGCATAGAAAAGAGGGTTAATCATGTAAGACCGTTGAAGTATAAAGGAATCAGTTCAAAAATAAAAACCTTTTGTCCACCCACTTATTTTTTGAGTAAACCTTTTTCCCGTCAAAAAACAGCTCGGCTACGGCATCATCAAATTTAAAAATGAGATCCCAATGCACACTGGAATCGTTACCATTTGGGCATTCCTCGTAACATTTTCCAAGCGCCATATGAAGGCTGCCACCCATTTTTTCATCGAACAAAATTTGTCTCGTCCCTCCACGGATTTTTTTATTCAATCCGAAAGCAAATTCACCAAAATAGCGGGCACCCTTGTCGGAGTTCAAAATTTCTTGCAATGGCTCGGGATTATTGGAGTCTTCTTTAACGACTTTCCCGTTCTCAATCCACAGCTTAACCCAATCGAAATCATGGCTCTGATAGTGTGTGGGAACATTATAGCGGATAACCCCATTCACGGATTTCAAGATAGGGGATGTGTAAATTTCGCCATCCGGCATATTGAATTTTCCGCAACACGTTCTCCATTTTTGCTTGTCGATAGATAATTGCAGATCGGTTTCATGACCGACAATACGTACACGCTTAACCTTTTTCATCAAATCAACAAACTTGAGTTGTTTCTTTTCCTCTTTCCTCCAGTCCAACAGGCAGCAGTCAAAAACAAAATCTTCCCACTCCTCAAGACTCTTCTTGGCAAATATTGCCGACGAGGTATTGGGATAATAAAAAAGACACCATTTCTTTTTGTGAAGTATGTCTGAGAGGGGCTTTCTGGCTTTCTGAACAATATTGATTTTTTTCATATCGATCCCGCTCATTTCATAGGGGTTCTCATCCGCGACTATCTGGATCATGGCATCATAGCTGTCTGCGATTTTTTTATCCAAAGGGGATACATGCTTAAGTTGTTTATCATCGGCGTTTTGCAAAAAAAGCTTTGACAGCTCTTCGTTGGAGAACCGGACATCCACCGCGATAGCACCGGCTTTAATACACGCCAAATAAAGTTCCTTGATAAGAGGATAACTTTCAAAACCGTACCCTCGCAAAAGAACTTTTTCACCTTTCTTAACAGATACGGAGTAGTTGATCATTATATCCGCAAGTTTTTGCAATTTCTTTTTATCGACCATAGGGGAAGGATTAAATTTTTTAAAATACTACAACAGAAAAACACGAACAGCAAAACATAAAAAAAGTTGCCATTCGGCACGATTCAGATTAGAATCTCGGACGTGAAGCTTTTTCACAAGGAGTTTGACAAAATGCCGGGGTAGCTCAGTGGTAGAGCAATGGACTGAAAATCCATGTGTCGGCAGTTCAATTCTGCCCCCCGGCACCACTAAAAATCTATTCCAACCACTTGGTGTATTTTTTCTTGTAGCTCACGATGTTGTAAGCGATATGAAGGAAAACCAGAGAGCTCAAAATCAGTAGAATTGCAACCAGCATGCGGAGAACGGCGGGAAAGATAATGATGGCAACGCCAAGAATGATGAATATGACCGCCAAAATTATAAAATTTAGGGCGATGGAATTCAGCGTTCTGTTGATTTTTCCCAGAACGGGAACCTTATCGATATCCATAGGTGAGGGGTTAAGATTTGCAAAAATTATAACACCTGTTATAATCTAAGCCAATACAATTTAACAACAAGGCTTATGGAAAAAACATTCTTTCACAAAAACTTGAGCAAGAAGGAGGAAGGGATTTTCGCTGAATACGTAACTTCCAAGCTGGAGGGAATAGAAACCCTTCTGACAAAGTTTGAGGACGATGCGGCAATTTTGAGGATTTCCATAGAGAAATTCGACAAGCACGATGCATACGATGTTGAACTGCGTCTTGATATACATACAAAAGCTCTAATAGCAAAAGAAACAAGTCATCAAATTAACAAGGCGGTTGATTTGGCAAAAGACAGACTGCTGGCGCAGATAAAAAAACATATTTCGCAAATGAGAGACAAAAGAACGCACAAGGCCATAAAGGAAGAAGAGAAAGCCGGAAAACTTTCTGAGATAAATATTGAAGAGCATTGCTAGAGGCTATGAAACAATGAAAAAAGAGCCCGCGTCACAGACGCGGGCTCTTTTATATCGGGACCGAAATAAAAATTATTCCAGTTCCTCTTGCATTTCCTCCAGGTCTTCTTGCATCTCCTCCAGGTCTTCTTCCATCTCCTCCAGGTCTTCTTCCATTTCTTCCATGTCTTCGTCCTCAACATCGAAGTCAAAGTCAAAGTCATAATCGTCAACAGCCGGCTCTACTACCGGTGCATCAACATCGTCGAACGCAGGCTCTTCAACGGGACCGCAGGCGGCAAAAAAGAAAGCCGTCATGCTCAGCAGTGCCAAGCCCAAGAATAGTTTTCTCATGTTACATAGGGTTAATGTATATATTTAAGTTGCTTGCCGAGATTGGATTATAATGAATAATCATAAAAAAGTAACTAATAATGCTTGATGTTTTTTTAAAAAAATGGTACTATATACGTGCGATCGAGAATAGACTCCGGTGATTAACTTCACCAGCATCTACCTCCCTCGCGTCGGTATGGTTCCGACGGCTTCGGTCGCCGTCCATGCCGAGAGACGGACTGACATTGTAGCTTTATAAGTTGCCCTGCAGTCCGTCTTTTTATAGAATACAATTATGAGTAGTCCAATTGTTGAGGGGGAAAAGGCGGCGATATGGGGGATATTTCATCTAGCCGGAATAGGTATCGCAAAGCTTGTTACCGGTATTTTCACGGGGATGACGGTGTTGATAGCGGACGCAGTAAACAGTTTTGCCGATACACTCGGCGTATTCGGTGCATATATAGGATTAAGAGTTTCGAGAAAAAGTGCGGACCAGCATTTCAAATACGGATATTACAAGGTGGAAACATTCATGGCTTTTCTTATATCAGTCGGTATAACATATGTGGGATATTTGCTTGCAGTCAGAAGTGTGCAGATTCTGATAGCCCCGACAGTCGGGCACAATAGAGTATTCGCCATAACAATCGCGATTATAGGAATAATGTCGTCCTATAGGCTTTACAAGCATCTAAAAAAAGCGGGGAAAAAAGCGAATTCTCTCTCATTGATAGCGGTGGCAAACGAAAAAAGAATGGACATCTTGTCCGGGACCGCGGTTTTAATATCGATTATAGCCAACTACCAAGAAATCCCTTACATAGAAGGTATTGTTAGCGGAATAATATCTGTATTGATTCTGAAGGTGGGGGTAACCAGCGCAAAAGAATCCCTGTTTTATCTTTTGGATTACTGGGATGACCCTGTATTGAGTAGAAAAATAGGAAAAATTCTGCATAAAAACAAAAAATTGATAAGGGATGTGAAAAAGTTAAAATTGCGCAGAGCCGGAACTTTCATCTTCGGACAGGCCTTTGTAGAAATTAACCCGTTCGCGGGATTGCAGGATCTTAGAGAAGAGTTGAATTTTGTGAGAGAAAAAATAAAAAAAGTTGATCCATATATTAAAGACTTCGCTATTTACACGCACATACCGGAAGCAAAAAAAATAAAAATAGCCGTCCCTATAAGCGAAGGGAAAACATTGAAAGCAACAGTCGCATCAACACTTCCGACAACAAAGGGGTACATGTTCGTGGAAGTTGAAGGTAATAATTTTGAAAAGTTTTATTTCAAAAAACTTTCGGAGCCCCAAAAAACTCCACTGGAGTTGAGCAATTTCTTAAAAGCCGAGGAAGTGAATGTGGTTGTTGATAACCGGTTGAGTACACTTGTATATTACAATCTAAGGCGCACTCATCACATTCTCATATATCCCAATTTCCCCGACATAAAAACAGTGAAAGACGCGGTAAAATTATTTCTAATAGACGAATAATGATATGCGTTCCAATAAGAAAAAAGAGGGCGAACCTTCTTGTAAGTGATTTCAAAGAAGCACAAAAACACGCGGATATAGTGGAAATTTGGTTCGACGAAACGGAAAATAAAAATGAGAATTTTGAGAAGATATTCAAATTAAAAAAACTCCCCATAATTTACAAAGTCACAACGGGCGAAAATTTAAAAAAATTGGAAGAATTTAAAATAGACTTTTTTGACGTGGACATGGGGACAAGCCAAAAAAAAATAAATTCAATAAAAAAGAATAATCCCGGTAGCAAAATAATAATTTCCTTCCACGATTTTAAAAAAACTCCTCCACCGGCGGGACTGCAAAAAAAACTTATAAAAATAAAGAAAATGAAGGCGGACATAATAAAAATCGCAACAACCGCCAAAAGTTTAAAAGACAGCCTTGCAATGCTTAAATTTTTGGAGGAGAACTCAAAAAACAATAAACTGATTGCACTTTGCATGGGAAAACACGGAAAAATAACAAGGGCGGCTGGACATCTGTTCGGTAATTATTTAATGTATGCACCTCTTAAGGAGGAGAAAAAAACCGCCTTGGGCCAAACAGATATACATAAACTAAAACAGATCCAATGTCTCTTAAAATAGGAATAGTAGGACTCCCAAATGTAGGAAAATCGACACTTTTCAACGCCCTTACAAGAACAAAAAGCGCCGACGCTCAAAATTATCCATTCTGCACAATAGATCCAAACGTGGGGATTGTTGAGGTCCCGGATAAAAGGATGGACAAACTGGCGGAACTTTCCAAGTCGGAAAAAATAATCCCTACAACAATAGAGTTTGTGGACATCGCTGGACTTGTGAAAGGCGCAAGTAAGGGAGAAGGGCTGGGGAATCAGTTTTTGGCACATATAAGAAATTGCCACGCGATTGGCCATGTGGTTAGAATTTTCGAAGACGAAAATATAACTCACGTGCATGGAGTAATAGAACCTAAAAACGATAGAGAAGTTATAGAATCGGAATTGCTCTTAAGTGATATACAAACAATGGAAAAACGCTTGGATAAAGCAAGGTCCGAGGCAAAGTCGGGAGACAAGGGCAAGAGAGAATATCGTGAACTGCTTGAGAAGATAATGAGAGAGCTTGAGAGGGGGGTACTGGCTTCCAATATAGAGCTTTCAGATAAAGAAAAAATGGCAATTAGGGACTTGCATCTGCTAAGTATGAAACCTCATCTCTATTTCATAAATGTTCCGGAAAACGAAATCGAAAAGATGGATAAAACAAAATACGCGAAAATGCTGGGGGTTGAGGATGAAAACAAAATAATCCCCATCTGCGCAAAATTGGAACAGGACCTTTCGGCATTGGAAGAAGAAGAGTCGTATGAATACCTTAAATCAATGGGGATAGAGGAGACGGGGCTTGATTATCTGATAAAAACGGCCTATGACACGCTGAATCTAATAACCTTTTTTACTTCCGGGCCGAAGGAGACGCGCGCGTGGACAGTAAAAAAGGGGGCGCTTGCACCACAGGCGGCGGGAGTAATACACACCGATTTTGAAAAGGGATTCATAAAAGCGGAAGTTGTAAGCTCGGAGGATTTTATAAAAGCGGAGGGCGAACAAGGGGCAAAAGAAAAAGGATTATTGCGTATAGAGGGGAAGGAATACGAAGTTAAGGATGGGGACGTTATGCACTTTCGATTTTCTTCATAGCTTTCCTAAAGTTCAGAAAGCTTAAGGATATGAAAAGATAAACCAATAATATTTGAAGGAGTATTATTATCCAGTTTAAGTGAACATCAAAGTACCATATTTCAACCGCAAGGGTAAACGTAGCAAGTACAGGGATGAAAAATGATACTATCCAAAGACGTTTACCTTTTCTCGCGTATGGAAAATATTTTCTAAAAACGCTGGTCAAATAAAGAACTGCAAAAATTAAAACAAACAAACTTCCATAAGCAAAAAATTGGCCGTGCAAACTGCCCAGCGGAACAAGAATATTGCGATCCATGAGGATTAAAAGGAGAGGATGCGAAATCCAGAAAAGAGCTGTGAAAATCACCAAAAAAGTGATTGTCCACAAGGATTTTTTAGTAAGACGATAAACGTGAACTATATCGTCAACCTGCTCCAATTGATCGAAAAGGTGGCTGATAGTTTGCATGTCCTTGGCAAGAACCTCTACCGTAAAGTGTGCATCCTTGTTTTGTCTTGAAACCCACCCTTTGAAGGCGTAAATATCAATTACATGATCGTAAATTACTTCTGAAATATCGTCCATCAATCCGAATCTGTTTTTTGCGAGTATTTTTATGCTGACCCTGACATTTTCACTGGAACGATTCATTTTCTTTCGATGCTTCTTATTTTGAGAGTTATGATTTTTAAGAGCTTTGGTAACATCGGTTGCTCTAAGGTCTCCGGTCCCGACTGATTTAAGCAAAGATTCAACATTGTCAAAATTGTAGCCGAAGGCACTCTCTATACACGCGTTTAATCTTTTAAAATTCGTATTACGGAAAAGCCCCAAGCCCAATATATCGAACTCCTTTTGCAAGATTTTTTCACCTTCTTTTATCTTTTTATCGTTGCTGACTCTTTTCAAGTAGTTAATTATTTTGTCCTTGGCGAGACTTGTTTTTACAAAAGAAAGCCACGCAAGATCCGGAGTGGATTTATATGAAGTAATAACCTCTACAACATCGCCCGTATTGAGAGTGGCGTTCACGTTCCGGCTTTTACTGTTAATAGTCGCCTTAACCGCGTGATGTCCGACTTCACTATGGATAGCATAGGCAAAATCAAGAACACTTGCGCCTCTGGGAAGATCAATCGGTTTGCCTTTCGGGGTAAAAACAATAATTCTTTCTTGGAAAATATCCAATTTTAGGTTGCCCAGAAAATCATCGGATCTTGATCCGGTTTTTTCTATTTCCAAAATTCTTTTAACCCAGGCAACTCTCTGGTGATCGGTAGCTATTTTATTGTCGATAAAAAAGCCGGCGGCTATACCGTAATTTGAGTCCAAATTCATTTCCTCGGTTCTTATTTGGACTTCCGTCAGAAGTCCGTCCGGCCCGAAAACGGTAGTATGAAGACTTCGATATCCGTTAGCCTTTGGGGTGGCGATATAATCACGGAAGCGGTCATTTTTTGGTCTGAACTTACTGTGAACTATCCCCAAAGCTTTATAGCAATCATCAACCGTATCCACCACAACCCTAAGACTGACTCTGTTATCGACACTGTCCAAATTAGTCCCCTGAGATCTGATTTTCCTGTAAATGGTGTAAAGATTTTTTTTGCGATCAAATATGTTGGCTTTTAGTTTTTGTTGTTTACATTCGGCTTGAAGGATTGTGATAAGCTTTGATGCGACTTCTTTTCTGGTTTTAAGCCCTTCCCTGCGCTTCTGATAAATTTGCTGATATTCGGTTGGGAAAAGATGTTCGAAGCAAAGATCTTCAAGTTGATGCTTCAATTCTTGGATTCCCAGCAAATTTGCGATTGGGGCATAAATTTCCAAAGTTTCCCGCGCAATACGCATACGTTTTTCTTTGGTCGGGATATTTTTCAATGTACGCATATTGTGGAGCCTGTCTGCCAACTTAATGAGAATAACACGTAAATCTTCCGCGCTGTGAAGAAAAAGCTTTTTAAGGGATCTAACCTGCAACTCCGACATGTCACGCTTATAGTAAACTTTTGAAAGCTTGGTTATGCCGTTTACCAAGAAAGATACCTTCTCACCGAATTTTTCTTTGACGTCTTTTATCGTGTATCTTGTGTCTTCGGGAACATCGTGGAGGATGGTGCTGATAAGAGTGTCTTCATCCGCGTGAAATTCAGCCAGTATTTCAACAACTCTAACCGGATGCTCAATATACGGAGTTTTTTTATCCTTGCGGAGCTGACCCTTGTGCGCTTTGGAGGCAAATTCAAAAGCTTTTAAAAACTTTTCTTCATCAAAAGTGGGAAGGTATTCCTTAACGCTTGCGGAAATATCGGTGATGTCGAAGTATTCTTTGTAAGCGTTTTTCATTATTAGACTACTGAAAGTGCACCGAATTATCCCACATAATTATAGGTTATGGCAAATAAAAATAACTAAAGTTGAAAGATAGATCAAAAAAGTCTATAATACACAGAAATAAGTAAAGAAATGGACAACGAAAAAAAAGTATTCAAATTACATATAGGAGATGAAGAGCTAAAAAAGGAACAAAGAACCGTAAAATCCGTTTTCCAAGATGCGGGTAAGCAAATTTTGGCAAGTCTTTTAATCCTGGTAATCGGGTTTTTTGTTTTGAATTGGTCGGCATATTACAAAATTGGAAAAACAAAACTCTATAGTTTGGTTGGAATTGAGAGAGAAAGCCCGCTGGCGGAATTTGTGGATACAGACACATTGGTGAGAAAAAGGGAAGTAATGGCAACAAGCACCGATCCCGAAATCCAAAAAAGACAAATTCCAAAATTGGACTTAGAAATTTCGCCGGTGGATAACAGAATAATAATCCCCAGAATAAACCAGAATATTCCAATAATCAGCGTAACCAGTGAAAGCTTGATAAAAAGGGATTGGGTGGGCTTGGAAAGGGACATGCAAAGAGCCCTTCGTGACGGGGTTATTTACTATCCGGGAACAAGCAATCCGGGACAAACCGGGAATACCGTAATTACGGGACACAGTTCGTATTTTCCTTGGGATCCGGGTAGGTTCAAGGACGTGTTTGCGCTTCTGCACGAGGTCGTAGTGGGAGATAGGATTGTTGTTTACCACAATCAAGACAAATATATTTATGAAGTGTTTGAAGTTAAAGTTGTTCTGCCTGAGGACATAGAGATCCTGAAGCAAACTCCGGAAGAACAATTGACCCTTATTACTTGTACGCCGGTCGGCACGAACCTGAAAAGACTCATCCTGAAAGCCAGACCGATAGCAAAAAACGGACTGGAGCTGAACGGGGGCAGAATACTAAGGTGATATTAGAGGCTTTCCAGTTTCTTTAGAAGTTTACTGGCCTTTTCTTCCTCTTCCTTCATGCTGGATTTTTCTTCCTTCTTAATCTTAGCGAGTCTTTTTTTCATAGCGTCCTGATCTATTTCTTTAGCAGGAGCGCCCTTAATACGAGACATTTCTTTGTTGTATTCTTCATCCAGTTTTGCCAACTGATCCCGCTCCTTGACCATTATGTCTCTAAGTTTGACAATTTGTTCCTCGGTCATTATCGGCATTATCTGAAGCCAATATTCACGTTCTTCTTCATTCATGGACTCAGTTTCAAATATAAGCTTGACCAAGTCGGGGAATTTCTCACGAATTAAAGGAGGAACAATATATTTACCTTCAACATCTTTTATATATTGTTCCGCTGTTTTATTTTTTTTGTCTTCCTTTGCCATTTTTCAAAATCACTTAAATGATAAAAACATCGCCTATGGACTCTTCAAATTTTTCCTTCGTAACCCTCAGCTTATCAACAAGGTTTTCCATTTGATAACTGTCTACATAACCGGCTTCATAAAGATCTTTTATTTTACGAATTGCGGACAAGGTATTGACCGCTTCAAGATCAACCTCTCCTTGCTGCTTTTCGCTGAGAGAATTATAAATCTCATCATTTATCAGAGAGTGGGGGACAAAAAGGTCAATTTTGCCACTTTTTACAAGATCCAGCACAAATTCAAGAAAATTTTTGTTCTCAGGCTTTATACCCCCCTGCACCGCAAGAGGAGTATTTAGCTCTTTTTGATGAGCTTTGTCTATGAATACCGATTTTTGCTGTTTTTCATCGCCGGATATACCCATAATGTCTACATGTAATTATTGAATTTATCCCAGAATTATAGCAGAATAAAACATATAAATCAATTTTATGAGCAAGGATGAAGCCAAAAAAAGGATAGAGAAGCTGAGAGAAAAAATAAACGACTTAAATTACAAATATTTCGTACTGGATCAAAGTGAGGTTGATGAGTCCGTAAGGGATTCCCTAAAACGCGAACTCATAGAATTGGAAAGTGAATTTCCGCAATATATAACCCCGGACTCTCCGACACAACGAGTGGGTAGTGTTCTATCGGGCAAATTTAAAAAAGTCCCTCACAAATATCAAAAGAAAAGTCTTTCTGATGTATTCGGCTATGAAGAGATAAGAGAATGGCACAAAAGGATACGGAAGATGGTCCCGGAAGAAATGGAATTCGTTTGTGAACTTAAAATTGATGGTCTAAACATAAGCGTACAATACGAGAAGGGGATTTTTGTTAGAGCTTTGACGCGTGGAGACGGAAAAACGGGAGAAAACGTAACTCATACCGTTAAAACAATACAATCCGTACCGTTAAAACTAAACGAAGAGTTGGACATCGAGGTTTCCGGAGAAGTTTTTCTTCCAAAAAAAAGCTTTATTAGGCTGAATGAGGAGCAAGAGAAAAAAGGTGCGGCGCTTTTCGCAAATCCTAGAAATGCAGCTGCGGGGACAATAAGGCAACTTGATCCGAAAATAGCATCCGGAAGAAACTTGGACATGTTTTTCTATCACTTGAACGTAGAAGGAGACAAGCAATATGCAAAAACACAGGAAGGCGCACTGAAAACTCTTAGAAAACTGGGGCTTAAAATTTGCGAATACTACAAAAAAGTAAGTTCTATCGATGAGATTGTGTCTTTCTGCGAGGATTGGGGTAAGCACAGAGATTCTCTGCCCTTCGAAATAGACGGCATCGTAATAAAGGTCAACGATTTAGACCAACAAAAGAGATTGGGCTTTACGGCAAAAGCGCCAAGATACGCAATAGCCTACAAGTTTCCTGCACAAGAGGTCTCAAGCAGGATAATGAACATAATCCTGCAAGTTGGAAGGACCGGGGCTATAACACCCGTCGCGGTAATGAAGCCGACTTTAGTGGCCGGGAGCGTAGTATCAAGAGCCACATTGCACAACGAAGATGAAATAAAAAAGAAAGACATAAGAATAGGGGACACCGTAATAATAAGAAAAGCCGGCGACGTGATCCCGGAGGTGGTTGAGGTTATCAAGGACCTGAGACAGGGGACGGAAAGAAAATTCGAATTTCCTTCCGAATGCCCGATGTGTGGATCCCCGATAGAAAGAAAAAAAGGAATGGCTGCATATTATTGCACAAACAAAAAATGCTACGCGGTTGAAAGGGAAAAGATAAGCCATTTCGTGTCGAAAAAAGGTTTTAATATAGACGGATTGGGGGAAAAAGTTGTCACGCAGTTGATGGAAGGGGGATTGATAAGAGACCCGGCGGACATATTTTTCTTACAACCCGAAGAAGTCATGGGACTAAGCCTCTTCCAGGAAAAACGAACAAAAAAATTGTTCAAGAGTGTGGAGGAATCGAAAAAAATAGATTTGGACAGATTTTTGTTCGCTTTGGGAATAAGATATCTGGGTGAGCAGAGCAGTTTTGATTTTGCAAAATTTTTAAAGCAAATAGACGATTTCCGAGAATCTGCGGACATAAAAACGCTTGCCGGTACGGTGCGGGATTTTTCTCCGGTAAGAATAAAAAACATAGATGGAGTCGGAGAAAAAATGGGAGCCGCAATATATGATTGGTTTCACGATGAGAGCAATATTGAATATCTCGATAAACTTCAAAGAGCCGGAGTTGAATTGATCTTGAAGGAGGAAGGAGGAGATGAACTCGAAGGAAAAAACTTTGTATTAACGGGGACTTTGGAATCCATGACCAGAGATCAAGCAAAGGGGCTGATAAAATCGAAAGGAGGAAAAGTGACTTCTTCCGTCACAAAAGAAACCGATTTCTTGGTGGCCGGGGCATCGGCGGGCTCAAAACTTAAAAAAGCAAAAGAATTGGGAGTGAAAATAATAGAAGAAGAAGATTTTAAAAAACTTTTCTAAACCAATTCTCCTCCAAAGATATTCAAGGCTTTATCAACATCATCTTTATCGGGATCCTTTCGTTCTTCGACCACAGGCTTAAGATCAAGATCTTTTACTTTTGCAACAACTTTAATGCCGATACCAAAAAAATCTTTCATAACATTTTCAAGCTCGATTCTGTGGCCGCTCTCCATAATTTTTTCGCTGTGAAATGCGGTGTCAAAAGCAATATAAACCTGTTGATTGTCTACATTTAAAGGGACTCCGTTTTTCAGGGACATTTTTAGGGCGGGGGTTTTTATTCTTTCAACAACACGAGGCCATCTTTCCTTAAGACTTTCAAGAGTCAGATCAATTTTTTCTTCAAGTTTTTCTTCGGCCTTTTCGTTAGGAGACTGGACTTGTTTTGAGGAAGGGGCGGGTTGTGTGGGAGCTGATTCTGTTGAGGGAAGAGAAGCTTTATCCGGGGACGCGTCTTCTATTGAGATTTTTTTGTCGAACGCTCCGCAAATTTCTATGACCGCCATCTCCAAGGCCAATTGGGGGATTCCATTGTCCAATTTTTGAGAAGCGGATTGGAAGACTTCTATCATATCCAAAAGTTGACCGGTGAGTTCTCTGTCTTCGGAGGCTACGCTTTTAAGCATATTTCGGCGCAAAAAATCGACAAATTCGTGTATGAATTGCCTTAAATCACTGCCTTGAGCGTGTAGTTCATGAATTATCTCAATGGATTCCGCAACATTCCTTCCCAAAAGGTGTTCATAAAGTTTTTCCAAAAGGCTGAAGTCACTGACCCCCAAGATATCCCGGACTTGATTGAATTTCAGTTTTTTATCAGTTGTCAATTGCTGGACAAGGCCTATCGCATCGCGAAGCCCACCGTCCACATATTTGCTTATAGCTTCAAGCGCACTGTCTTCCGCGGCTATACCCTCCTTTTGAGCGATATAGCTCAATCTTGTCATCAGGGCCTTGTTGCTTATACGCGTAAAATTGAAACGTTGGCATCTGGAAACAATAGTGTCCGGAAGCTTGTGGACCTCCGTGGTTGCGAGTATGAAATAAGCATGATCCGGAGGTTCTTCCAAAGTCTTGAGCAAGGCGTTAAAAGCTTCCTTGGTCATCATGTGTACTTCATCTATTATGTAGATTTTTGACTTGGCTCTTGTCGGGGCGAATCTGATCTTTTCCCGTAAATCACGGACTTCGTCTATACCGCGATTTGAAGCGGCGTCCACTTCTATCAGATCTATGAATTGGCCGGAATTTATCTCATTACAAAAATCACATTCGTTGCAGGGGTCAAATCCCTCTTGAAGATTGGTACAAGTAAGTGCTTTTGCCATCAGTCTGGCAGCAGAAGTTTTTCCTGTCCCGCGCGGTCCGGCAAAAAGATATGCGTGAGAAACATGACCACTTTTTAAGGCATTTATCAAAATGGTTTTTATGTGATCCTGCCCAACAAGATTGTCAAAATTGTGAGGTCTATATTTGCGATACAGCGAGAAAGTTTCCATAAAACTTATTATCAAGGGAAGCGAATATTAGCACAAATAACTAAAGGGTTCTAATTTTTTGGCGAATTTTATTCTCGAAAACGCTTGTTGAAAATTGCAACGCATGCCTTCTGATTGTGTGAGGAGAGTAAAATTTTTCGTTATACATAAGTCTGGCTAGTCCGTCTTCCATCGATTCCACGTTCGGCTCGAAAAAGAATTCGCCTGTTTTTCCGGAGATAACTGTTTCCGTAACTCCTCCTTTCCCATATGCGAGCACGGGCTTGCCGCATGCCATAGCTTCAACGGGAGTAATCCCAAAGTCCTCTTCTCCCGGAAATATGAGTGCTCTGCAATTTTGCAGATACTCCTCAACCACCTTATCTTCTTTGAATCCCAGAAATTCGATGTTGTCCCCGGCTATATTTTCCAAGTATTTTCTATGAGATCCCTCCCCGATAATAACAAGGCGACGCCCGATTTTATTGAATAACTGAACCGCCAGATCAATTTTCTTATAAGGAGTAAGAGCGGAAACGATTAAAAAATAATCGGAATGGCCTGATTTTGCTCTAAATCTTTCGGTATCAACGGGGGGATAAATTACATCACTGGGAACCGAATAATATTTTTTTAATCTTTTCCCGACATGCATGGAATTTGAAATATAACAATCGGGTCTGTCCGCGGCCAATCGATCCCACTCACGCAGATATTTTATCAATGGCGTATAAAAAAGAGATTTAAAGCCGCGTATTTTATTTTCCTTCCTATATTCGTTCGTCCAATCCCACGCATAACGCATGGGGGAGTGGCAATAACAAAGATGTTTGGTGTCCAGAGATGTTATTATTCCGTGAGAATAAGAACTGCTAGAACTTATTACCAAGTCATAGTCCTTAAAGTTCATTTCCTCTACTGCGCGCGGCATTTTATACGTAAGAAACTTATATCTGTTCCTGATGAATCGCGGGTAAGATTGCAAAAAAGAAGGGCGGACTTTCTCCTTAGGGAAGATTTCTCCGACAGCTTCTTCATCGTAAAGTAAAGTATAAACGGGAGCATTGGGAAACATTCGCATCAAAACCGCTGTGACGCGCTCAGCACCGCCCAACTTGAGAAGAAAATCGTGAACTATAGCTACTTTCATAAGAAAAGGGGAAAAATTAAGGGCGCCGGAGGCGCCCCTAATCTACTCAATAAATTGAATATAAACAAGTTATTCCACTTCTTCTTCAAGCAAAACTTCTTCTTCTTCTTCTTCTTCTTCTTCAACTACAAAATCATCATCAAATACAAAATCCTCTTGCTCGTCAAATGCATCCATCGCATCTATGAATTCTTGAGGAGCACAATCACGCAAAGCTTGCTTCACAGCCTCCTCCACTTCCGGCATGTCTTCATACTTCATTTGTAAAGCCATCATTTCTTCTTCATTATCAACATCAAACCCGTGCTTCTTGAAGATTTCTTTCACTTCGTCTTCAACCAAACGTTCGTCTGTCATGTCAGCTTCAAAAATAAGGCATGTAGCCTCAACCATCGCAGAAATAAAACGTTCTTTTTCCGGCCTCGCATCAATACCTCCGCAAGCCGCAAGGAAAAAAGAAGCCATTACCGCCAAAGCTATTAACTTTTTCATAGTGAATATGTTAGGTAAATAAGTTATGGGCATTATAGACCCTTAAAAAGCACTGTCAAATTTTTTGAGAGGTAGTGTATTAACAATGTCTTTTGGTTCAAGCCATCCTCTTCTTGCAATTCCAACCCCGAATTTCATAAATCCGGGATTGTTGGTGTTGTGGGCATCGGTGTTTATAACGAATTTAGCGCCTTTATACTTGGCTGTCCTCACATACTTGTCGGTTAAATCAAGTCTCATCGGATGGGAGTTGATTTCAAGGCAAACATCATTGGCAACACATGCGTCTATGACCTTTTCCATATCAAATTCCATTTCGCCCCTTCTGTTAAGCAGACGACCGGTGGGATGTCCCAAAATTCGGGAATATGGATTCTCAATCGCAGAGATCAAACGTTTTGTTTGCTGATCCGAAGGGAGTCGGGCATACAAATGAGCACTTATTATTACAACTTTCAATTCTTTTAAAATCTCATCGGGAAAATCCAAGGACCCGTCTTTTAAAATATCCACCTCGCAACCCTTGAAAATTTTTATCTTCCCTTTAAGTTTTTCATTCAACTTATCGATTTCTTTCCACTGTTTTTTTATGTCTTTCGTTCCCATTCCCCTGGTAACTCCAACAACGGAGGAGTGATCCGTAACGGCAAAGTATTCATATCCGCGGGCAATAAAAGCATCGGCCATCTCTTCAATACTGCATTCCCCGTCACTATAAGTGCTGTGAGAGTGGATATCGCCTTTAATATCTTTTAATTCGATGAAACGAGGGAACTTTTTATGCTTTTGCGCATACTCTATTTCTCCATCGTTTTTGCGTAATTCCGGGATTATGAAGGGAAGACCGATGGACTCGAAAATTTCATCTTCCGTTTTGCCGGCAATTTTTTTGTCCCCTTTAAAGACTCCATATTCACTGATTTTCAGACCTTTCTTTTTTGCAAGATCCCGTATTTTGATATTATGAGATTTATTGCCGGTAAAATAATGCAGAGCGGCCCCGAATTCGCTATCTTCAAGTACTCGCAAATCAACATCTATACCGCTCTCCAGGACAACGGTGGATTTTGTTTCGCCCTCCGCAACAACATTCAAAACTTCATCATACACAAGAAAATGGGACATTACAGTTTTTGCGCTCTTTGAAGGATCCTTGACGGTTACCAAAACATCTATATCTCCAATTGTCTCCTGCCAGCGCCTCAAGCTTCCCGCGTATTGTATTTTATCAACATATTTGCACTTCTTCATGTGCTCGATGTATCTCTCCGCTTCTCCCAAAGCTTCGTTTATCAAATGGCGTTTTGAAGAAAACTTCGCGTATTCTTCCAAAGCTTTCAAAATATCTTCCTCGCTTTTAGGCCCCATTCCCTCCAACTCTCGCAATTTTTGCTGTTGAGCGGCCTTTTTAAGGTCCGCAAGTGTAGAAATTTTTAAATTGTAGAAAAACAATTTCACTTTTTTGGGGCCCACCCCGCGAAGTTTCAGCATCTCCAGCAGACCTTCCGGAAAACTTTTCTTTAGGTCCTCGTGTTCCTTGCATTTTCCGGTCTGAATAAGCTCAACAATTTTCTCTTCCAGAGCTTTCCCAATTCCCGGAATTTTTGGCAAAGAACCGGGACTTGTCTCAACAGCCTTTCTTAGATCTTGAGCCAATCCCTCTACCGTCAAAGCGGCTTTTCTGTACGCATTAACTCTGAAAAAATCGGCTCCTTGAATGTCAAGGATATCCGCCATTTCTTCAAAAACCCGTGCAATCGCTTTATTGTCCATATAGTACTTTTAAGGTTTCTTTTGCTGCTTTCTCCCAAGAAAAATCTTTCAATCGAGCGTGTCCCTCTTTTACGAGTTCTCTTACATATTCGTCGTCTTGCGCAAGAATTTCAATCTTTTCCGCAATGCAGGCGGCGTCATAAGGGTCCACATAAAGAACGGCATCTTTGCCCACTTCCGGCATTGAAGATAAATTGGAAGTAAGAACGGGCTTCCCATGATAAAAGGCTTCCAGAATAGGCAATCCAAATCCTTCATAAAGTGAACAAAATGCAAAAACCCTGCAATATTTGTACAAAGCGTGTTTCTCTTCCTCGGTAATATATCCGGGCATGATAACGCTGTCTCCAAGATTCAACTCCCTGACAGTTCTTAGAATTCCGGAAAACCCGACACCTCTTTTCCCCGCCAAAATCAACTTAAAATGGGGATGCCTTTTATGAAAAATGGAAAAAGCTCTCACTAATCTTTCCAGATTTTTCTTGCTTTCAAGTCTTCCGACAAAAAGCACATACGGGGTCGAAGGGGTTATATCGAAATACTTAAAAACATCGGACGTATGGAAAATATTATTATCAACAGGTGGAGGAGGCTCAAAGCCATGATCTATGTGAACAATTTTTTCCGGCGGACAATTATAAAACACGGCCAAATCCTCAGCGGTTGCAGTGCTTGGGACAATGATCTTATCCGCCCTGCGAACAGCTCGCCTCGTACTTCTGTCAAGATGTTGGTATTGAAAGAACGAATAAGAACTTTTTAGATAACGAAAAGCGACGTCATGGATGGTGATAACGCTTCTTTTGGGCAGAGTGAGAGGAAGAGTGTGAGAGGGAACAAAAAGAACATCCGGCGGATTCTTCTTCATCTCTTTTGAAAGAGCTTTTAGCGTCCAAAACCTTTTTGCGGGAAGCACACGATTTTCGGCATCCGTAAGAGATAAAACTTCCCGCGAATACAAAATAAGCCGATCCCCGGACTTCCCGTCAAACTCTTTTTGTAAAGCGTTTATAATGTGCCAACTGTACCATTCAACTCCGGTCGCCCCGTCCGCTTTATAACGTGACGCGTCAATTGCTATGTTCATACGGGAACATATTAGCAAAATCATCTCACTCTATCCAGCACAAGAACAAAAATATCTTTTAAGCTCACGCAAAATCATCCGCGCTCACGCAAAATCATCTCACTCTGGCCAGCACAAGACCGCAGACATACTTTGCGCCACAATTCTTCAATGCGCCGGCGCACTCGTTCAGCGTACTTCCGGTAGTGGCGACATCGTCCACAACAACAAAAGACTTATTTTTGACGAAATTTGTAAAGTCCTCCTTCACACGGATACTGCCTTTCAAATTTTTTAAACGCTGAGTTTTCGCCAGCTTGGCTTGATCGGACAGATAAGTTTTTCTTTCAAGGCAATCCAAAAGATTTTTTGGGGCAACTTCTTTAGCCAACAAAAGAGCCTGATTAAAACCCCGACGCTTCAGTTTCTTTTTATGCAATGGGACAGGGACAAAAAGAATGTTTTTTTGACCGGCAATTGTATGCTTCAAACCAAAAAATTGCTTTTTCATAGGTTCCGACAAAAGCAGATGCAACTTTTTCTCATTATCGTATTTGAATAAGGAGATAGTTTTTCGCAAAAGCGCGTTTTCTCCGTAATCCATGGAAACAATAAGCTGATCAAACAAAAATTTTGGGGCGCACCCGCCACCGGACGTGTCCACACCGCCGTCATTGTTTCTACCACCATCGTGCGTGTCTGCCCCACCATCCTCGTTTTCCCCGCCACCGGACGCGTCCACACCGTCGTCCTTGTTTCTCCACTCGCGTCCACAAAACTTCCCATCGGATTTTTCGGATCCGTGTAGATTGCTTTTGGCAGAATCGCAAAATTTCCCATCTGCGTTTTTGGCTCCGCAATGAGGACAACTCTGAAAACTGTCCGGGATAAAATTAGCTTCACACATTGAGCAAACATAATCGCCCGGATGTCCGCACAACCTGCAATTTGTTCCGAACAAAAAATCCAGAAAAAGTTCAAGCCTCATCGTTAAAAATAAATAAATACCAACGGGAAAAACATAGCGGGGGAAGATTAAAATTTTGTGAAAAAATATTAAAAAAGAGAACGGACAGGTTAAACATCTGTTGACAGATGCGAGGCAGATGCTATGATACGCCGCCAATCAGTTGATTAACAAAACAGACATGAAAGAAATAGTGGACACCTATATGGCGGATGTTTGCGGAAAGTATGACGGAGAAACTTTAAGAGAAATAGGCCCCCATTTGGGACTGGAAGCGGACAAATTTTTAGATATTGAAAAAGCGAGGGAGGAAGTGAACAAAATCGCCGGGGATACGGGAGCCGAAATAAATTATGCGCTGACCTCTCTGGGGACATGGAGAAATCCGGGAACAGGCGAGTATTTAAGTATTGATGGTGAGTGGGGCGGAATTGGTGAGGATGACCCTGAAGAGTTTTTCAGACAGATTAACAACGCGCGACTGGAACTAAGGAGACCCGGAGGAGAGGTGCCAAAAAACGAAAAATGGTATGCAAAAATAGGCGGACACTTCCCGGAAAAACTTTTACCGATGCTTAAAGCGCATTCACATCTGTTTGACGGATTAAAAATCGGAGCGTTTAGAACTCCCGATTTCGATTTGCTGGATCAAAAATATGAGGAGTTGTGGAAGTTTTGCGAAGAGATGGAATGGCCGGTGTTAATACACTGTTCATCTTCCAACGATCAGGATTGTTTTAGGATATTCGGCCTTGCGCAAAGATACCCGAGAGCCAGATTTTGTGCATCACATATGGGGGGTGACAATCCGAAGGAGATTGAACAAAGAGCGAAATCCCTTCGCAGAGCAAGGACACCTCACAGAAATTTTTTCCTAAACACAGCGGTTGAAGATTTGAGAATGGTAAGAAAAGCGATATCCATGTGGCCCAAACTTTTGGACTCACTGGTAATAGGCTCCGATATTCCTTTTTTAGGAGACGATTACTCCAAAGCGATTCAAAGGATAAGCGATCACTTTTCTGAAAGAGAATTAAAAAGAATCGTTGCAAACGGAAAACGATTTTTAGGAAATGGTGGGCGGTAGTGGATTCGAACCACTGGCCTTTCCGATGTCACCGGAACGCTCTAACCAACTGAGCTAACCACCCTGTATTTTAATTTCCTTGATAATGTTGCTGTTCTAGCTAAGGGGGACTTTTTGCAATTATCTCAGTTGGTTAGAGCGTAAACGCTCTTTTTGATAAGCTGAGGGCTCTCCAACTGAGCTAACCACCC
>SLNK01000027.1 GCA_007133095.1 Candidatus Peregrinibacteria bacterium
ACCTTTGGGAAGCAGGTAAATACAATGAATGGAGATTCAGAAACAATAATTCTTTCAAGAGTAAAATGAAATCGGAGGGATACGAATTGGGAGAACGGCTTATGGCAAGAGAAGGAGGTCACCAGAAGTATCTGGAAAACTGTTTGAGAGCTCACAAGGAAGGAAAATACGTTAATCCTTATGAATACGCGGGAGTTGTTATGCACGCGGTTGAAGCGGGAAAATGCGCCATGCATGAAAAACTTTACTATCTGATTGAGGGAGTTGCTGCGGAAAATCAGCATGGGAGAACGATTTTACCTCCCGATTTTATGGGTATAGCCAACGCAGGAATGACAAATCAATTTCCTCTTTTGGATTTTTTGACGGCCAAAACAAAGCGAAGATATTGGGATCAGGCGGAGGGAAGATACAGGGAATCGGAAGAGGGATACCAACTGGGGCTGGTGGATTTTAGAAATTGGATCAAATGGTTTGATGAAGGAAATCCGCAAAATCCTGACAGGTGTAAACCAACGGACTTTGTTAAGGATTTTCTATACGAAACAATTCTCCCGCATGAAGAAACCAGAAGGCGTACCGCAAAGGGGATACGAAGAGCGGAAAACATGGATCATGAAGATATTCCCGCGTATTTACCACACGTAGCGGTTGATAACATAGAAAGCGTATGTACAAGAAGGGCCGGAGGAGATGTGCTGACAAGTAAAGCATATGCAAATGCATTCCCGGGATTCAACCAAGCCATCAAAAGTTTGGCCAAAAAGGGGAACAATGAAGTCCTGAAAGACGTAATAAAATCATACGTCAGATATGAGGGGATAATCAAAAACAGGTACAAAAAGCACAAAGATGATTTAGCAAGGTTGGGGGAGACGGAAGAGTTAAGCAAGCCTACGGTAATAAATGACAAGCCCGCAAACGAATCAATTGCAGAGATAAACACCGTAATTGAGGGAATAATATCAGTATACGAAGGCAGCTATCCTGATCTGCGTCGTTTGTATGAGCTAACCAAAGAAGAGACTCCAAGATTTCGCACGGACAGAAACCAAAGAGAAAGACAGAAAGAAATAGATGAAGCTTTCGAAATGTTTAATAGTGTTTTTGAAGAAGCTATAAACTCCGACGAAGGCGAGAGGATGGGGAACGCCATAGACTGGGAAAACCTATCGGGATTCTAAAGATTTTGAAAACCGAGCTTGACAGCAAGGCACATAGTATTGTAAAAAACAGTACTGAGTTTTTAAAATAATAAAATGGGGAAAAAAGTGGGACAGATGGAATTTGAAGAATTTGCTGATGAACAAAACGCAAAGGCATCTTATGAAAATATGCTGAGGGCTCTCGGCGTTGTTTCCGATTGTGGAGATAAGGCCGTTGATAACCCCAAAATAATCAAGAAAATTAACAAAATTATAGAGGGAGTCAGAGAAAGATATGACGAAAATACAAGCGGGTTGAAGGATTTTTTAACAACCACGGAAGAAGTTTTGTTGGAAATTTTGGGAAAAGACGCCCAAAAAGCACTTTCCATGATTGACGGAATTACACCCGGCGTGACAGAGGAAGAGGAAATAATAAAACTTCTAAAGACACACGATATTAATTTATACGATTCCAAAGCCAGAGAGAAGAAACGTGTAGATGAGTATATTACGGAAGTTTTGACGGAGGCGATAAAATACTTTGACGAGCTTATTGCAACCAATGGGACAAGTCCGGTGCATAAATCTCTAAGACAGGTGAACACGGACGAGGGAATATTCACAATATTCAGAACAGCCGCGGGAAAGGGGAGAAAACTTCTGGTGGCGCAAGCATGCGCGCTCTTAAGAATAGCTACCGTTATCGATTTTATGAACAGAACTGAAAAATTCAGAATCATGACGGAGTTCGCGGAAAAACTGGAAGAAATATGTAAAGAACGATTTGATGACAAGCGAGTAAGGGGAAAAATTTATTTCAGGACCGGGTGTGATGGGGAAATACCGATGGAAATAAAAGAAGTGAATGTAAGAGGCAAAACAAGAGAGAGCATTACGACCAAATTGTTGCACAAGCCGGAATACAGGGAAGACAAAGTTTTAGACCACGTTGGAATAAGGGTGACAACAAAAACTCCCGGAGATTCATTAAGGTTCATATATTATACTTTTTTCTCAAAGATAGACCCCCTCTTCCCGATGAGCTCAATTCGCGTAAACAGAACAAAACAGTTGTTGGTGGACGAAGATAAGTTGTTGGAAATTTTTAACGACCCTGAGTTATCTCGAAAATTCTTTGACCAACTTGCAAAAGATACAATAAATCACGCGGAGCTGGAAAATTTGGGGGGGATGGCAAGTTTGGGAGAGACCGGTGCAACCAATGAATTCTCATCCGCAAAATACAGAGCAATTCACATAACTTTTGATTTACGCCTGACTCTTGACGGAAAAAAGAGGACGTTCCCCATAGAAATGCAGGTACTGGATGAGAAATCAAAAGAAATAAACGAATATGGTGAGGCCGCACACGACGATTACGTCGGAAGAAGAAATGTGGCGATGAAAAAACGTGTATACGAAGAAAGAAATCTACTTACGGAATTTGAAAAAATCAAAGAAGAACAAAAATGTAAGGCAAAAAGGAAAGGGATAATAAAAACGAAACGAGCCAGAAGTCCTAAATCAGCTCAAAAAACTCGTCGAAAGAAATAGTCTTCTGTTCTTTTGTGGCGTAATCTCTAACCGCTATGGTACCTTCCGCGACCTCTTTTTCCCCGACCACCAGCATATAAGGGATTTTCATCAATTCGGCGGCGCGTATCTTTTTTCCGAGTGTCTCATTGGAGTCATCAATTTCAATACGGACACCGGCATCTTTAAATTTTTTTAAAAGCTCTTTTGCGTAGTCGTTAAATTTGTCCGAAACGGGTAGGATTCTTGCCTGTACGGGAGCCAGCCACACGGGGAATGCGCCCGCGTAGTGTTCGGTAAGTATTCCCATAAATCGCTCAATTGAGCCCAGAAGGGCTCTGTGGATCATAAAAGGACGATGCTTGTTCCCGTCCTCTCCCACATATGTGACATCAAATCTCTCGGGAAGATTGAAATCGAATTGAATTGTTGTCATTTGCCACTCGCGACCAATTGCATCCTTTACTTTAAGATCAATTTTCGGGCCGTAAAAAGCTCCGCCGCCTTCATCAATCTCAACTTCAAGATTTTCGGCTTTTACCGCCTTCAACAGCGAGTCCTGAGCCTTCTCCCACCTCTCGGGCTCCCCGACTTTCTTCTCCGGCATCGTGGCAAGATAAGCCTTTATTTCGGTAAATCCGAGCTTCTTCCACATATAAAGAGAGAAGCGCAAAACTTCCCGGACTTCGTCTTCAATTTGCTCCGGAGTACAGAAAATATGGGCGTCATCCTGAGTAAAACCTCTAACCCGCAGAAGTCCGTGCAGAACACCGGATTTTTCGTATCGATAAACGGTTCCCAGCTCAGCCCATCTCATAGGGAGATCTCTGTAAGAACGGGAAGAGGACTGGTAAGCCTTTATATGGAAAGGGCAATTCATCGGTTTAATAAAATAATCTTCTCCGTCTATGTCCATGTGGGAGTACATACTTTCCCTGTAAAAGTCCAGATGACCGGAAGTGTGCCAAAGGCTTGCCTTTCCTATATGTGGAGTAAACAATAATTCGTATCCGTTCTTAAAGTGTTCCGCTTTCCACCACTCTTCAATTGAATTTCTCACACGCGCTCCCTTCGGAAGCCACAAAACCAGCCCGGCTCCCACTTCTTCATCAAAAGTAAAAAGCTCCAAATCCTTCCCGAGCCTCCTGTGGTCGCGCTTCTTCACCTCTTCAAGACGTTTGAGATATTCATCAAGTTCCTCTTTTGTGTGCCAGCAAGTGCCGTAAATCCTCTGCAACATGGGATTTTTCTCATCCCCGCGCCAATACGCGCCGGCTATTTTCAATAGTTTAAAAGGCCCAATCTGCCCGGTATGATCCACATGGTGCCCCCGACACAAATCCACGAACATCGGCTTGCCATCCGCGGGCATAACACTTTCATAAAAAGTTATTTTCTCATCACCGCGTGAAAGCTCATCCACCAGCTCCAATTTGTATTTTTGGCCGGTTTGATCCAAAAAATCCTTCGCTTTCTCCGCAGATTCATCCCTTCGGATAAACTTTTGATTCTGCTTGATGATCTGCTTCATCTTCTTCTCAATGAGCGGCAAATCTTCCGGAATAAGGGTGCGGGGAAGATCAAAATCGTAATAAAAACCGTCTTCTATGGTCGGACCAATTCCAAGCTTCGCTTCAGGAAACATCTGCATTACCGCCTCGGCCAGAACATGGGAGCAGGAGTGCCTCATCGCTTCGATATCAACTTTCTGTTTCATGAAAAATTGGTTACAATCGCTTTGCAAATTCTCAGCAAACCGCCAACAAATCTTAAAATGAAACTCACAAAACTGCAACTGGAAAACTTCCGTAATTACGGTGAGTACACGTATGAATTCCCTTCGGATAAAAATTGTACGGTAATAGTCGGGGAAAACGGGCGGGGAAAAACAAACCTGTTGGAGGCGATTCATATTCTTTCTTTGGGAAAGTCTTTCCGCGCGGCATATCACGACGAACTCATAAAATGGACAAACAATTATACAAGATGCAGAGGGAGTGTTTCTTTGGATGAAGAAACAACGGAATTGGAAGTTTTTTATGAAGCGGAGCCGGCAAAGAAGAAAAACTTCAAAAGGAACGGAGTTAGTCTGAAAAACAGCGAATACATCGGCAGTTTCTTGACGGTGCTTTTTCATCCGGAGGATCTTAATATGCTGTATCTTAGCCCTTCTCTAAGGAGAAAATATCTTGATACCGTGCTCTGCCAGACGGACAAAAAATATCTGGAATCTCTAATCGGATACAAAAAAGTACTCAAGCAACGGAACGCCCTTTTGAACGAAATAAGAGAGGCATCCTTCGGGGGGAAGAAAACGGATAAATTGGAGGATGACCTTGCGGCATGGGACATTGAATTTCTTGAATTTGCCGATGTGATAATAGAAAAACGATCAAGCTTTATAAAATTACTGGAAGACGAAATAGAGTCCGCATACCGGTCCATTTCCGGCGGAGAAGAAGAAGTAAAAATCAAATATGAACGCAGTTTGAAAGCCCCCGCGGAAGAAAACCTGAAGAACGCAAGAAAAAGGGACATTTTCAGAGCTGAATCATCACGGGGTCCCCACAGAGACGATTTAAAATTCTATATAAACGGCAAGGAAATAAGTTCATCGGCGTCCAGAGGAGAATTCAGAACACTTCTTTTAGCGATAAAAATGGGAGAAATAAGTTATATACAAAACAAAACGGGCAAAAACCCGGTTTTATTGCTTGATGACGTTTTTTCAGAGTTGGATGAAAAACGAAAAAAACACTTATTGGAGGTAATAAACGGGTGCCAGACCATAATAACGGCTACAGACACAGCCGGAATAGGAGAAATAAAAGAGAATAGCAACCTGGTGCAAATTGATTAAGATGTAATATTGTGTTATAATAGGCAAAACAAAAACAAAAATATCAAACGATGGGAAACTCCATACAAATTGCGGGCTCGATAATTTTGGCGACAATACCCGCTTTGGCGTGGGGATATGTTTTTTACAAGAAAAACCCTGAAGGCAAATACATAACGGCTCTGATTTTCATAGTGGGGGCGTTATCGGTATTCCCGATACTTCTGTACAAGATATCCTGGCAGTTTTTCCCCTGGATGAACGCTTTCAACTTCGCCAATAGGTACACGGAGGACATAATAGGGTTTTCCAGTCTGGTGCTTCTTCCTCTCAGCGTGGTAATAACGTTTATGATCGTGGGCGCGATAGAAGAGGTAATGAAAATGTTGGCGGTTAGGAGTGTGGACAAAAACAGAATAAAAACAATAGATGACTCCATAGAGTTCTTCATAATAGCGGCTCTTGGGTTCTCATTCACGGAAAATATTCTTTATTTCTACAACATATGGGTTGTTCACGGAGCGGACAATCTGGTTCTGCCGTTCCTTTTCAGATCCTCTTTTTCAACATTTGCGCACCTTTTGTTTTCCGGAATTTTGGGTTATTACTACGGAGTTGCGCACTTTGCAAAGCCTATTCTGCAGGAGGAATTAAGGAAAGGAAGGAAACACAACATACTCACAAAATTGCAGGAAAAATTTGGGTTTAAGAAGGAAAAGATATTTTATAGAGAAAAATTGCTGGAAGGGTTGATCATCGCTATAGGTTTGCACGCGCTATTTAATATATTTTTGGAGATGGGGCTCACATTCATGATTATTATCTTCCTGTTCGGAGGAAACGCGGCTTTGAATTATCTTTTCAATAAAAAAGAAAATCACAAAAATTACGGAAAATTGTACGAATCAACCAGAAATCATCAAGTTTCCGGGGAAACAATCCCCATAGAACAAACATCTTTAAATACGGAAACTTAACTTGCCCCTTGAAAAAGTAAAAAAAATGTGGTAACTTTCGCGCTTGCGTAATGAGCGTGATTTTAAGATGATTTTCAATGGCGAAAGACAGCATAAAAGTTAAAGGGGCAAAGATCCACAATCTGAAAAATATCGATGTGGAAATTCCCAAGAATAAATTCACGGTAATGACGGGACTTTCAGGTTCGGGAAAGTCTTCGTTGGCATTCGATACGATATATGCCGAAGGTCAAAGGCGTTATGTCGAAAGCCTTTCAACTTATGCCAGAAATTTCCTTCAACTGGCCGAAAAACCGGATGTTGATTCGATTGAGGGGCTTTCTCCGGCAATTTCAATAGATCAAAAGAGTGCACCCAGAAACCCGCGCTCAACGGTTGGAACGGTAACGGAAATATATGATTTTTTGAGACTTTTGTTTGCAAAAGTGGGGAC
>SLNK01000024.1 GCA_007133095.1 Candidatus Peregrinibacteria bacterium
ATGATTTCAGTTGAACGACATCCCTTTCTTGATCATTTGTTATTTGGAAGAAATCTCTTCTTGTGAAGCCGAATTGGCCCGCCACCAGATTGTTTGGGAAAACCTCGATTTTTGTGTTGAAATCACGGACTACGGCGTTGTAATAGCGGCGTGAGAGCTGAATATGCTCTTCAATTTCCGAAAGCGTATTTTGGAGATTTAGGAAATTTTCGTTGGCTTTGAGGTCCGGGTAGTTTTCCGCGACTGCAAAAAGGCTTTTTATAGTATCTGTAAGTGCATTTTCAGCGTTTTCTTTTTGTTTAACATTTTTGGCGTTGATAGCCTCGCTTCTCATCTCTGTTACTTTTTCCAAAGTTTGTTTTTCATGAGATGCGTATCCTTTTACGGTTTCAACAAGATTTGGAATTAAGTCGTGACGTCTTTTCAATTTAGCATCAATATCCGCCCATGCCGAGTCCGCTTTGTTTTTAAGCTGAACTAATCCGTTGTAGATCATTACAAGAAAAGCGGCGAGCAGAGCCAGAATCAGCAGTATGTAAATAAGCATGTTTTTTTGATTAAATGTGTCTGAAAGTGATTGTATCAGCTAAGTATTGAGTTTTGAAAGATATATTTCTCCTATCTTATCTCCGCAAGCCACGTTATCCAGCCAATTTTTTATAAATTCCGGTCTCCGGTTTTGATATTTTAGATAGTAGGCGTGTTCCCAAACGTCTATTACCATGATTGGCGTCATCTCTTCCATTAGCGGATTGTCATGATTTGGAGTCGAACCAATTTGCAATTCTCCGTTTTTGTCTATTGAAAGCCATGTCCATCCGCTTGCGAAATGTGTTGCTGCAGCTTCGATGAATTCTTCTTTGAACTTTTCAACAGTTCCCCATTTCTTTTCAATATCCTCTTTCAGTTTTCCTGAAACGGGTTTTGCATCCGGAGACATAATTTCCCAGAAAAGCGAGTGATTGTAGTGACCTCCTCCGTTGTTTCTTACGGCCGTTCGGATATCTTCCGGAACTTTTTCGAGATTTTTCAGCATTTCCTCCAGCGAAGTTTCTTTCAGTTCCGGGTGTTTTTCCAGCGCTTCGTTAAGTTTATCGATATAAGTTTGATGGTGTTTGGTATGATGGATTTCCATTGTTTGCGCATCGATGTAAGGCTCCAGAGCGTTGTATGCGTAATTTAGTTGCGGAAGAGAGTGTGTCATTTTGAGGTTGGTTAAGATTTGGTTGAATTTTAGCAATTTGCTTTTGTTTTAGTCAAAGTTACTTGGAAGTTTTTTTGGTTTTGGCTTATAATCGCGGCATGGCGAAAGATAAAGTTTTGGATGAACATGTAGACGGAGATTCCTATAATTGGGTTGCGGATTTTGTTTATGGAGGGATTGATGGATCCGTTACCACTTTTGCCGTTGTTGCCGGAGTTCAGGGCGCGGGATTGCCGGCTTCCATTATTTTGATATTGGGATTTGCCAATTTGTTTGCCGATGGGTTTTCAATGTCCGTAGGGAAGTATTCAAGTGATAAGGCAAAATTGGAACAGTATGACAAGATAGAAAGTGTGGAATTCGGGCATCTTAAGGCCCGGAAATATGGGGAAACGAAGGAGGTTAGAGAGATTATGGGTGGCTATGGATTTAAGGGCAAGGATTTGGACAGAGCCACCGAGGTTGTTACTTCAAATCCGGATGCCTGGGTTGATCTTATGATGCGAAATGAATTTAATATGACGCGTGAAAATGTTAATCCTCTGAAAGGGGGTATCGCGACTTTTGCGTCCTTTGTCCTGATAGGATTTGTTCCGTTGATGGGATATACTTTGAGTCCGTTTTTAGCGCTTTCTTTTGATACGATTTTTGTTTTAACCTGTTTTGCCACTTTGCTTGCTTTGTTTGTTGTGGGCGCCGTGAAAGCCAAATTTACCGTGAGGAACTGGTTTTTCTCCGGCATGGAAACGTTGATTGTTGGTGGTTGTGCCGCCGCTATCGCTTATTTTGTCGGATATTTGCTGCAGGGATTGGCTGGGTCGATATAGTTTTCGATAATGCTTTTAGTGTTTCCTTCGCCGTTTTTTCGAATGAGGGGATTGAATTTTGAATCTTCTTTTTTTTCTTGTTCAAGTGCCTGATAAGCAGTTTTTTCAGGTGTTTTTTGTCCGATGGATCGAAAAGGGATGCCCTGTTTTTATAAACTTCTTTTAACGCGCCTCCCGTTGAACAAATAAGTGGTGTTCCGTATTGCATGGCTTCCATCGGAGGTAAGCCGAAGCCTTCATATAGCGAAGGATAAACGAATACGGACGCGCCTTGGTAAAGTTTTTGCTTTTCAGTTTCGTTCACGTATCCGGGCAGAATTACGCCTGGTGTGTTTTTCGCTTTTTGTATTATTTTTTTTGCTTTCCATCCCGTTTCTCCCGCGATGACGAGATTGTGCGGAATTTTTTCTTCCTTTTTCAGTTCGATGAAAGCGTCTATCAGAATTTCAAGGTTTTTGCGTGGCTCGATCGTGCCGAGGTACAGGATGTAGGGGGGGTGAAGAATTTTGTTTTGCTGAAAAAGACGTCCCCGGGGATGGTTTTGGTGTTCCGGATTTGAAATCTGGAGAATCTTGTTTTTTTGGAAAATGCCTTCCCGGGGATGGTTTTTGCTTTTTGGGATTCCCAGCGGAATGACTTTGATTTTCGCTTTTGTTCGGCAATAAGAGAGGATATCTTTTTTGTTTTGTTCCGATGCCGTGATTATTACGTCCGCATTTTTAAGCGCTTTTTTAAGGAGCAGCCTGTGGATGATCGTACTTTTTTTAATGTGAAATTTCGGAAAAAGGATGGGAGTGAGATCATGGATCGTCACAGCCCGTTTTATGTTTTTAGGTAGATTGAAAGGGCCAATGTGGCAGGGTTCAAGCACGATGTCCGGTTTGATTTTCCGAACCACGCGAGGAATCAGTATAAATTTGCGAAGGCTGTTGTATCCGGGGATTTTTCTTCTGTGAATTACGATGTGGGAGAAGTTCGAATATTTTTTTTGAAGGGCATCGAAGAATGGATTTTCCCTTTCGTGGATGAAGGTGAAGTCTGTTTTTTTGATGTGCGCATTGGTGAGCGTGTTGGTCTGCTCCAGAAGCTCCAATATCAAATTCTTGGTGTACGTATGGACACCGGCTTTTTGGTTATCGATGGGATCGGCGAGGATTAGTATATGCATTCTTAGTCTTCTATGGCTTCTTCCGCCGCCTCGATCATCGCTTTGACTCTCATTACGCTTACTATGCCGGCTCTTTCGGTTTCCGCCAGTTTCATTGAGATGAATTTGACGGTTTCTTTCAGATCCGGGATTAGTTTGTGCTCAAGGGCGTTTACGCGGCGGCGGGTTGTTTCCAGTTCTTCCGCCAAGCGTTCGGCCTGTTTTTCTATCTGTGCCAGTTTTACGAGCATTGGTAACAAGTCCTGTAAAGCTGAAAGAGACATGTCCAGTTCAGCGCTTGTTTGCAGATATCCGTAGTTTAAGATGTTCCCTTCAAGTTTGATTTTGAAATACGGAATGTGGACGCTCATCACGTTTTTTGTCCTTACTTCCAGTTCTGTTTTTGCCGAAGGGTAAAGTAAAGCGGTTTCCAGCATTTCCGGAGGCATCATTGAGGACGCCTGCATAAAGTTTTTGAAGGCTTTGCTCAATATTTCTTCCACTTCACGGCGTAAAGTTTTTGCTTCACGAATTATTTCCATGAAGGTTTTCATCAACCCATCTTGTTTGTCTTTCAAAAGTTTGTGACCGCGTACTGCGGAAGTTACCCTCTTCTTCAGGTTTAGTAACTCCATCCTAGTTGGTTTGACGTCCAAAATTGCCATAATTTAGTCTTTTTTAGGCATATATTTTTCGATGTGTTCTTCCTTAACACGTTTCAATTCACTTCTTGGCAGGATTGTTAGAAGTTCCCATCCCAGATCAAGAGTTTCATCTATGCTTCTGTCTTCGGTTTCTCCCTGGGAGATAAATTTTTCTTCGAAGTCCTTTGCGAATTTCAAGTATTTACCGTCAGTTTCAGAGAGCGCGGATTCACCAAGGATGATTGCGAGATCTCTTACTTCCAGACCTCGTGCAAATGATGCGTACAGCTGTCCGAAAAGTCCTTCGTGGTCTTCACGGGTAACTTTACGCGCTGTTGGAGAAAGTCTTGATAGAGAAGGAAGCACGTTGATCGGTGGGTAAATGTCTTTTTGGTGAAGATCACGCCCCAATACTATCTGTCCTTCCGTGATGTATCCGGTCAAATCTGGAATCGGGTGGGTGATATCGTCTTCCGGCATGGTAAGTATCGGAATTTGTGTTATCGATCCTTTCTTTCCTTTTATCTTTCCCGCTCTTTCGTAAATTGTCGCAAGGTCGGTGTACAGGTATCCGGGATATCCTCGTCTTCCCGGAACTTCTTTACGAGCGGCTGAAACTTCACGCAGGGCCTCACAGTAGTTTGTCATGTCCGTTAGAATTACCAGAACGTGCATGTCTTTTTCGTAAGCCAAGTATTCCGCGGTTGTAAGCGCCAAACGCGGTGTGGAAATTCTTTCAACAACCGGATCCGCCGCTGTGTTTATGAACAGTACGGATCGATTTATCGCTCCCGTTTTCTTGAATTCGTTTATAAAATATTCCGCTTCTTCAAATGTGACTCCCATTGTTCCGAATACCACCGCGAAGTCTCCGCCGCCTCCTCTAACTTTTGCCTGACGCGCTATCTTTGTGGCAACTTGTGAGTGAGGAAGACCGGCTCCGGAGAATACCGGCAATTTTTGTCCTCTAACCAACGTGTTCAAACAGTCTATTGTAGAAATCCCGGTTTGAATGAAGTCTTCCGGATAGTCTCTTGAGTAAGGGTTTATAGGGGCTCCTCCGATGTTTATTTTTTTGTCCGGTATTATTTGCGGTCCGTCATCAAGGGGTTCTCCGCTTCCGGAAAAGGTTCGTCCCAACATGTCTGTGGAAACTCCTATTTCAAGCGGTCTTCCCAGAAATTTTGCGCGACTCCCCTCCGTAGCTATTCCTTGCGGACTCTCAAACATCTGGACTAGAGCTTTGTCATTATGGACTTCAAGAACTTTTCCCATTCTTTTTCTTCCGTCTTCGGCATAAACTTCCACAAGTTCTTCAAATTTTACGCCCTCAACCCCCTCAACCAGAATGAGCGGGCCGACAATCGATTTTAATGTTTTATATTCTTTCTGCATGTCTATTGATTAGGAATTAAATTAAAAGTTTTAAGCTATCATATCTTTGACCGCTGTCGAAATTTCTTTCTCCAGATCTTTGTATTTTTCCAATTCTTCCATCGGAATTTCTTTCGATTTTATTATGGCCGACATGATGGGCAGTTCCACAAATTTGTCGTAATCGAACGCTTCATTGTCAACTATTTCCATTGCTTCGTGATAAAGAGTCAAAATAACTCTTAGCATCCAATATTGTTTCTTTTGCGGAGTGTGTGCGTCTTGATAATCGAACGCGTTTTGAAAAAGGAAGTCTTCACGGATGAATTTTGCCGTGTGAAGAACCAGTTTCTCTTTTGATGAAAGCGCGTCCATTCCAACCAACCTCACGATTTCTTCAAGCTTCGCTTCTTGTTGGAGAATGTTCATGGCTTCGTTTCTAAAATCTTCAAAGTCTTCGGCAACTTCCGTCCTCCAGTAATCTGAAACGTTTTCTTGATATAGGGAGTAGCTAGTAAGCCAGTTGATGGCGGGGAAGTGCCTTTTATACGCAAGTTTTGCGTCGAGACCCCAGAATGCTTTTGTAACCCTGAGCGTGTTCTGTGTTACCGGTTCGGACAAGTCTCCTCCGGGAGGGGAAACCGCTCCGATAACCGTTACGGATCCTTCACGTTTTTCTTGGCCGAGACATTCTGTATATCCCGCTCTTTCATAGAATTCCGCCGTTTTTGATCCGAGATATGCCGGATATCCTTCTTCTCCGGGCATCTCTTCCAAACGACCGGACATTTCACGTAAAGCTTCGGCCCATCTTGATGTTGAGTCCGCCATCAAAGCTACGTGATAGCCCATGTCCCTGTAATATTCCGCGATGGTTATTCCCGTGTAAACGGAAGCTTCACGTGCGGCGACCGGCATGTTTGAAGTATTCGCGATCATTATTGTTCGTTTCATCAACGGCTCCCCGGTATTCGGATCTTCCAGTTCCGGAAATTCCATCAATACGTCCGTCATCTCGTTTCCGCGCTCTCCGCAACCGATATAAACTATAACTTGCGCATCGCAGAATTTTGCCAATGATTGTTGTGTCACCGTTTTCCCTGCGCCGAAAGGTCCGGGAATACATCCGGCTCCTCCTTTTACGATAGGGAACATTGTGTCTATTGATCTGGATCCGCTTATCAACGGTATTTTCGGCACTTTTTTGATGTTGAAAGGTCTTGGTTGGCGAATTGACCATTTCTGCACCATGGTTACTTCGTGTGATTTTCCGTTTTCGTCTTTAATTACCGCAATTGTGTCTTTGATTGTGAAGGAACCACCTTTTATTTCTTCAATTGTTCCTTTTTCTATGTGTGGGGGCACCAGTATTCTGTGTTTTATCAAAACCGTTTCCTGGATTTCCCCCAAAACGTCACCTCCCGCAACCGTGTCTCCTTTTGTTTTTGTAGGGGTGAGATCCCATTGTTTACTGTAATCAAGAGCGGGGACATCGATTCCTCTGGTTATGAATGGGCCGGCTTCTTTTTCTATGAGAGCCAAAGGTCTCTGAATTCCGTCATAGATTGATGTTAACAGGCCGGGGCCCAAATCAACGGACATCGTCTCTCCCGTTGCATAAACCGGATCTCCGGGGCCTATCCCGACGGTATCTTCATAAACCTGTATTGAGGCTTCGTCGCCTTTAAGTTCAATTATTTCCCCCATAAGTTTTTCCTCGGAGACTTTTACCACTTCGTACATTTTGGCGCTTTTCATGCCGTTGGCTATGACTAGTGGTCCCGATACTTTTACAACTGTTCCTTTTTTCATAATATTGTATAGTTATTTATTTTATTCATTAAAAATGTCACTTCCGACTGCTTGTTCAACCATTTTTCCTATTCTGCGAATTCCGGATCCTTTGCTTCCTTTACTGTCCGGGACGGGGATTATTGCGGGCAGTGCGGTTCCGCTGAGTTTTTTCCAGTTCTCTTTTGTGATTCCTTCAGACAAATCTTCCGTTATAAAAATTATTGCGTGGCTGCCTCCTTCGCTCTTTAGTTTTAGCAGAAGATCCGTTGCTTCTTCCGGGGTGTTTGCGTCGAATGTGTGTACTCCAAGCGCTTTAAACCCGAGTATTGTGTCTCTATTGCCTATGATTGCTATTGAATGTTTGTCAGTCATTTTTATGTGTATAAGGTTCTTAATCTTTTGCGGATTTCTTCCACGTCTATTTGATTTAACTTATGGATTAAAATCATTCTTATGATCAGGGCGTTGTTTTCTTTTGCCAGAAAATAAGCTATTAACGGTTCCGGCCCTGAAGATATCAGTCTTGCTCCTCTTATAACTTCCGTTAGATAATTTTCTATTTCTTTTTCCAAGTAAATAAAAGTTTTTTCTTCCAAGTAGTGTTTAAGCCCGGTCTCTATAATTTTTATATAAGAAGTTGTTTTTAATGTTTCCGGAAGGTCTGCAAGCCCTTGTTTAAAGGCTTTTTGAAACTTCGACAGATAAATTGTTCCGTAGTCTATGAACGCTTCATCAAAATCCTCCGGTTTTTTATCAGCCGCTTTAAGGCGAAAAAATAACTTAATATTGTAGAGATCCACAAATTTTTCCATGTAGTCTATCAAAAACTCATTTTCGCTTTCTCTTGCGATTTCGGAGATGATTTGGGCCAGAGTTTTGTCCATTCCGATGTCTATAATCTGAGGATTTTTGGTTTTTTCGAACAACTTGTAAACGGTGAAAATATTTTCTCTTATTAAAATTTCCGTTTCTTCTCTTATACCGAAGGAAGTGTTGTGTTTGTTGTCCAAAATAAAACTAACCAGGGATTCTACAGAGATTGCGCCCAGCGGACTTAGCAACTCTTTCACGTCATCAAGGCTTTTTTCGCTTAATCTGGCCTTGATCAGTGTTTTTATGTTGTGGAAGTCATACTTGTGCCAGAGAATATTCATTGTCTCATCTCCTACGGTTATTTTATCCAAAAGCTCCTTTATATCCTCAAGTCCTTCGTTTAGTACTCTTTGGAACTCCCGTGGATCATCTATTTCAGCTCTGTTATCCGCATAATCAAGTTCGTCCAGAATTTGGAAAGCCTCTTGCGCGTTTTTTGCGTGCATCATTCTATCCACCTCGTTTTGACTTAGAAGAAGTGTTTCCAGAGCTCTTACTCTTGCCACGCTGTATGTAAAATCGAACTTTTCCATTATGAGAATATCAATTTATTTAATTTTATTTCCAAATCCGATTGAAGCTGATTCTTTATTATGTTTTCGAATGAATTATCCAATTCTATGTTCTCGGTTTTAACTAAAAATCCGCCTTTTATGTTCGCGCTTTTGTCGGATAGGGAATAACTTTTACCAATCGACTTGATGGCCTTTGCCGTTACATCTTCTTTGCCTTTCGCGGCAACAACTTCTATGCCTTCGTCTCCAAGATCTATGTTTTTCAACATTTCGGCGATTATGTCTTCGTATTTCTCCGATTTGCCAAGTTCTTCTATGGCTTTATCAAAGGCATTTTCGATAATTTCATGCTTTGCTGTGAGAATTTGTTTCTTTCTCTCTTGTTCGGCAAGGGAAAGAGTTTTTTCCGTGATCTTTTTCTTATTCTCTTCCACCTTTTCTCCCATTTCTTCCTTTATGATTTCGTGTTTTTTCTCGAAATCTTTCTCCAGGGCTTTTTTTCTTTCCTCAAACTGTTTTTCCACTTCTCTTAAGCGGGTTTCCGTTTGTTCTTTAATTTTGTCCAGAATGTCTTGTAGAGCCACGATAAGTCAATTAAGAAATAAAATTTAGATTTGAATGAAGAATATAAGTAGCGCGCTGACCAAGAATCCTAAAATAGCGTATGTCTCAACCATAACTGAAAGAACGATGGCTTTACCCATTTGAGACTCGTCTTTTACGATCATGTTCATACCTGCAGCGGACACTTTTCCTTGATATGCACCTGAGAAAAAGCAACTCCATGCAGCCGGTTGACAAGCAAAGAACAATTGCCATCCTTGTGCAACTGTCAGTTCAACGGGTTCTCCGGCAAGGACTCCGGTGAAAAGCAAAATCAAGAAACCGATAAGAAACCCATAAATTCCTTGCGTTCCGGGTAAGGCTTGAAGAATCAAAGCTTTACCAAATTTTTCCGGCTGTTCGGTAATTACTCCTGCGGCAGCTTGTCCGCCTCGAGAAACACCGATGGATGAACCTCCACCACCCAAGAAAACCGCGAAAGCGGCTCCTGCCAGTGCAAGTGCCAGACCACCCGTTTGTGTAAATGAGTCAACGAATTCCATATTATTTTTGGTTAGGAATTATTATTTAAAAATATGTATTTGGTTTTTTTGCTGAACGGTTTTAGTTCTCTTCCTCCGCCTTCAAGGAATTTTGTGAAGAACTCCACAAATTGCAACCTGCTGGCGTGAATGAAGGCTCCGAATGTGTTTATAAGTATGTTTGCCAGATGTCCAACTACAAACATGAGAATCATGAGTAGCCAGCCTATAAAAGGTAGCCCGCCCACTAAGTCTGTGAGAATATTAACCGTCATGCCGATAATTGTTGTGGCTAGTCCAAGGGCAAGCAAACGAGAGTAGGAAAGAACATCACTCATGTAGCCCACCAGACCGTAAAGGCTGACAACTCCCGCGAGAATTTTCAGAACAAGGCCTTTTTTGTCTCTTCCTTGTGTAGCTACAAGCAATACAGCTGCCAGAATGAGCCACCACTTTGCCAATTCAATTATTGCTGCGGACTCCATGGCCGCTCCTATAACTAAGACTCCCCATCCAAGCAACATAAAAATCCATGTACCGTTGTCCAAAACAGCTTCTTTTTTATATCCCGCTTTAAAGTTTTGTGCCATTTTTATGCCTATTCCGAAAAGAATTTGTATATATCCCAAAATAAACGCGAGAATCAAAACGGTTAGAGGGCTTGTTACGGGATTTATTTTTTGAAGCAAGAACATTTGTTCTCCAGCCTCGTTTGTATAAGTTAACCAAGCAGGGACTTGTTCTACTGTGAATCCCCACCATCCTCCAAAAAAGGCGCCCATTATGAAAGTGATAACTCCACCGTACATCATTAGTCTAACCAATCTTTTTATACCGTCTCCCAGTTTGAAAAATTTCAGAACCAATGCCATAAGTATAAACATCATTAGTCCGTAACCCGCGTCCGTAAGAGCCAGAGCAAAAAATACGATGAAGAATGTTGCCAAAAACGGTGTCGGGTCTATTTCCGAAGCTTTGGGAATCCCGTAAAGTCTTGAAACCGCTTCAAACGGCGACATAAAATTGGAATTTTTTATGAGTACCGGAGGTGTCTCCCCTTCTTCCAGTTCCAATTCGTGGAGGTGCCATTCTTTTGTTATCTCTTGCAATTTTTCTTGTATTTTGTGGATGTTTTTTTCAGGGATCCAGCCTTTTAGCGAAAAGCTGTAATGTGTTCTTTCCAGCTGTCTTTCGGTTTGCAATTTCTCCAGCTCCCAAGTGTAATACTCAAATATAATTTTTAATTCATCGAGGTCTTTTGCCAGCTTTGTGAATTCATTCTCACAGCTTGAGATTATTTTTTCTTGCTCTAGCAGTTCTGTTTGGAGGTTTTCGCAGTAGGTTTTTATTGTTCCTGTTGCTTGTGGAAATTCGACTGCTTGAAATTTATTTTCCGTAAGAATTTTAAGGACGGCTTTTTCTTTGTCTTTTTCAAAAACCACATAGAAGTAAGTTGTTTTTTCATCTTTGTGGACTACATCCGTGATTATTAGAGCACTTAATTCTTTGATTTTTTCTTTGCAGTCTTGAAAATGGGGTGAGGGGATTGACCCTATGAACAGATTGACTTTTTCCGTTGCCTCTATGTTTTGAAGTTCGATTTTGAGTGATTCCCAAGGATTTAAAATAGAAAGTTCGTCTTCCAGAGACGCCTTTTTATTTTTTGCTTTTGTGAATTGCTCTTCCAGTTTTTTACATTGTTCTATGATTGATTCAAAGTCGAATTCTGTCACTTTCTCTTTTACGGCTTGTGGAGAAAGTGTTTCCGGTTGTGAAAAAACCCCTTTCTTTTTTGCGTATGGAGAAAGGGTGTTCAATGCGAATTCCAAATTTGCGTGAGTAAGTTCCGTTTCTTGCAGTTTTTTGAGTCTATCAAACTCTTCGACTTCTTCTGTTTGGGACGTTATTTCAACGGTTCCGGCATTTTGAAGAAGTTCTAATATTTTTTCTTTATATTTCGCCGAAGCGATTAGTTCTATTTTGCTGACTTTGGCTAAGGCCATGTTGAGTTATTTTTTTACGTATTCAAAAAAACCGTCTTTGATTAGCCCAATGGCTTCCGGAAGTTTTGTTTCTCCCGTTTTTTCTGTCTGAACGGTTTCGTTTTGAGCTTCCAACATTTTTTCTTTCAGTAGCTCCGATGCTTCTGATTTTGCTTTTTCCAACTCCTCTTTCCCTTTTTTTCTCAATCCTTCTTCGAATTCCAATCTGTCATTTTCCAGATCGTCTTCGAAGCGGTGCAACCTGTCTTCGGATTCCTTCTTTGCTTCCTCTATTGCCAAATGAGATTCTTTCTCCGCTTTTTTAATTGTTTCAATAGGATCTGCCGAGTAATTATCGTTTATTTGACTGGTCATATTTGGCTGATTAATCTGTAAATTTGATGCTCTCTTTAGTTTTGGATTTTGAAAGCACAAGGAGTCTATTTACTAAAATAAAAAAAGTCAATGGTGAAAATTTAATATTATTTTGAGGGTGACGGCAATGGTGGGAAATTTATCAAAAACCGGCTTTGTATGGCAGATTTAAACCGTTACAAGTATAAATAAATCAGCTTAGGATTTTTGCCAGTCTTGTTGTGTAGACGGTGGGGGTGATTTCTCTGAGCATTTGTAAAAATTTGTCACTGTATTTTTTGTTGACTATCCGTGAATCCAAAATAATTACTTTTTTTGGAGAGTTCGTTTTTCGACCTATCAAAAGATTTATGATTTTTTTAAGGTTAAGTATCGCTTTAGGCACCTGAAATTCGTTGAATGGATCTCCCCAGTTTCTACTTGATGCGATTATGTATGGATTACTTGGAGGGTCAAATGGAATTCTGTGAATTATAAGTGTGTCTATCTCTTCGTGATACTCAAAGTCTTCCCATCCGAAAGGAGTTAATAAAACCGGAGTAATTTGATTTTGTCGGAATTGGTCTTTTACTTTTGAGATAGACCCCGTTGTTTGAGAAATTACCGGTATCGAATTTCTGCCGAGTTTTAGAGTGAAATGTTCAAGTTGTTTTTTGGAATTGCAAATTATTGTCGCATTTTCGTCTTTTTGTGTGAAGTATTCTTTAAGAAAATTCGGTATTTGATTAATGTCTCTGTCTTCGATGTCATCGGCTATTAGAATTTCTGTTGCTTCGGATTGTTTTAGCGACGAAAGAAACTTTGTTTGAGGGGGGAGATCGAAGGTTTTTTTAATAAAATCTCCTTTGTCAGAGAGCGCAAGGTTTTGTCCTATGAATTTGCAACTCTCAAATACTTTCAGAAAACTTTCAACTTCTTTTTTTATGTTTGTTGGAATTCTTCTGATTACAATTTCCCCGGTGAAATCTTTTTCTATCCAAATCAAATTGTTTTGAATATCCGTATCGTGGAAGATTGTTTTCAGTTCCCTGAGGATGTTTTTCCATTCATCCAGATAACCTTGAGTTTGAGAGTTTTTTATTTCTCCCAATTCAATTGAAAGTTTTATCAAATTCTCTACTGTGCTTTGGGCTGACAACCAGTTCTTCTCCGTTAATAGATTCTCTAGGATGTTACAAACTTGTGAAAATTCATTGTTGTCTTTGTATCTTTCGAAAAGCATTCCTATAAACCCGAAGAGAATGGCAGATTTTGAAAGCAGACTTTCTATTGTTGAACATTCCGGCTCCAGTTGTCGCAGGTTTTTAAGGGTCCTTTCCATTTCTTCCAACTTGATGTAGCCCGAAAGTTGCCATGTCATTGTTTTGTGGAAGCTTTCCATATCTACGATTATCACGGAGGGTTTGTGAGGTTGTTCCGGCAAAGTGTCCAAATTTTTGACCAGGTATGAATGAGTGCAGACGGCCGCGGATTCCAGGTCTTTTTCCAGAGCTTTCTTGAAGAACGGTTCTTCTTCCGGGGGAGTGATGTGCTTGTTTATATTTACTTTATCGATTGTTTCTCTTTCCTTTTGCAGAAGCCTTACTTCATGGATTAGGCCGGTTGATGTTTTTTCAATCCATATAAGATATTTTACCAGCGCGCTGATTTCGTGATCGTCAAACGATGCCTTTTTTTCGAATTCCGCCAGTCTTCCCGGGGAGATATAGTTTTGAGGCAAGTCTATTTTTGCGACTGTGTCCGGGATTTCTTCTTCAAGCTGATGAAATACGTGAGAGGGGAGTGAAATATAGGCTTCCGGAGGCGCGTGCTTTGCCAGAGCTTTTATAATCTCTCCAAATGGAGGAGGCTCTTCAAAAATCGCGGATTCTTCTTCTTTCATTATTCTTTGGATTTTTTCGTGTGTGTCTTTTTCCGGAGCGGGGGGTTTTTTAGGATTTATTGGTTTTATGCTTGTGTGAGAGGGGTCGCCGGAAGTTTCTTTTGCCAGTAAATCCGTCAAAAACCCTTTTAGGGGCCATT
The DNA here is from genome assembly GCA_007133095.1 of Candidatus Peregrinibacteria bacterium. GTDB lineage: Bacteria > Patescibacteriota > Gracilibacteria > UBA1369 > LOWO2-01-FULL-3 > SLNK01. The sequence goes on from SLNK01000024.1 coordinate 13,843, forward strand.
GAGATTTTTGAATCAGATCCTTTATTTTGATTGCCAAATTCGGATCAAGCTCTTTGAATTTCGTTGTTAATTTAAGAAAAAGTTCCGCTGCCGCTATCGAATCATCTAAAGCGCGATGTTTCTCTTTGTGTTTTATCTCCAATAATTGGGAAAGAACCTCCAAGCTATATGAATTCAGGTTGGGGAGGATCATGGACGCGAGTTCATGAGTGTCGTATTCCGTATTTTTTATGTCTATTCCTTTTTGCCGTAGGAAATCTGTGTCAAATTTTATGTTGTGTCCCACTATCGGGAGATCTCCTATAAAATTTGCAATTTCTTCTTTTTTCTCTTCGAACGAGGGTGCTTCTGCAAGATCCTCGTCGGTTAGATTTGTTATGTGGGTTATTATATGGGGAAGGCGAGCCCCCGGATTTATAAGGATTTGGAGTGTTTCATGCTGTGCGGGGGTTTTTTCAAAATAATCATTCCCGAATTTTATTGCACCAAACTCGATTATTTTGTCTTTTGCGGGGTCCAGGCCGGTTGTTTCCAAGTCTAAGGAAATGTACATATTTTTGATTTTTTGAAGCACGGGGTAGCTTATCATTAATGTTAACGGCAAGCAATTTACAGGTTGGGCACTGGAGGCAGAACTCTGTTTTTAAACCCGTCAACAGTAATATTTTGACAATTCTTTTGTGTTGGATATACTTGTATGATTTTCAAAAATCAGAAAGTCAAATGCCCTAGAAAAGCACATTGAAAAAAAGAAACAAAAACAAAAGTCTGAAAAAACTTAGTGATGAGAGATAGGTAGAGTGAGTGTGAAATAACTCACTCTGCTCTCTGTCCTCGCTAAGGGATGTCTTCTCACTTTTTATCTCAAGACGTGGGGAGACGGAGATGTTCATCCGGAGATGAACACTGTTCTGCCCTTTCCCATCCGCTTGCGGATTGAGTGAAAGGGATCACAGGCGGCCGGTGGTGCGGCTGAAAACAACACCAAACCTTGGCCGGATTAAAAAACAAAAACAAAAGTTTCCCAGTAATCGAAACACTACTGAATCCAAAAACTTTCCCCGCATTGCGCGGGGTTTTTTGGTTGTGGGGGAATTACAACATTTCTGCGAATTTATCGAAAAAATGTTTTGTGTCGGTTGGGCCGGGTTTTGCTTCCGGATGGAATTGACATGAGAAAAACGGGAGTGTTTTGTGCTTTATTCCTTCTACGGTTTTATCGTTTGCGTTTCTTAACCAGACTTTCCAGCCGGGCTTTAATGTTTTTTCTTTTATCGCAAAGCTGTGATTTTGGCTGGTTATGTAGCATCTGCCCGTTTCTTCGTCTATGCAGGGTTGATTTTGTGATCTATGTCCGAATTTTAACTTGTATGTTTGTGCTCCGGAGGCCAGTCCCATGATTTGTGTTCCCAGACATATCCCAAAAATCGGTTTTTTTAACTTCATTGCTTTTTTGATATTTTCCTGAAGCTCCGTAAGCATTGCGGGATCTCCCGGGCCGTTGGAAATAAAGACTCCGTCAAATTTGTGACCCGCTGATACAAAATCGTAGTTCCAGGGGACGCGTATCACGGATATGTTTCTATCCAAAAGGCTTCTTAAGATGTTGTTTTTCATCCCGCAGTCCACACAAACTACTGTTTTCTTTCCTCTTTTGTATGTTTGCGGTTTTTTAATTGAAACTTGAGATGCAAGATTTTCAAGATCCGGATTGTAAAATTCAATATTTTCTTTTGAAGGGGTGTCTTCGTGAATAATTTTTCCGAGCAATGTTCCGTGTTCTCTAAGCTTTTGAGTGAGAGCTCTTGTATCTATGCCGGTTATTGCGGGAATGTTATTTTTTTTCAGCCAGTCTCCCAAAGATTTTTTTGCGTCCCATTGGCTGTAATTTTCAGAATACTCGCTTACCACCAATCCTTTTATGTGGAGTTTTGAACTTTCAAATCTTTTTTCTATTCCGTCTTTATCTTTGCAGTTTCCGCCAACTCCGTAATTTCCGGCCAGCGGATACGTTAATACTATGATTTGTCCGGTGTAGGATGGATCTGTAAAACTTTCCGGATATCCTGTCATGCCCGTACTGAAAACTACTTCCCCCGCGGAAGATGTGTCCGCACCGAATGATTTCCCCTGAAGCTTGGTGCCGTCCTTAAGGACAAGAGTAGCCTTTTTCATTTGGAGTCATTGTAGTTATGAGGGGTGATTAGCGCAAGAGAAATAATTTTGTAAAAAAAGTGCTTTAGGGGCTTGCAATTATTTTTAAATCATGCTATTATGTATGTGTTCTTTGAAAAATAAAAATAAAAAATAGCCTTTGAACCTTGGGGTACAAGCGGTGATAAGCTTTTAGAGCTCGTCCTTTAGAACTTATCGTCGCTTGCGCCTCAAGCTTCAATTGTCATTAGTAGACATTTTCGTAATTTCTTCCCAAAGATTTTACGGTTATCGTCAACTCGCTTCAAACGGGTTTAGGTGTTTGAAGAGAAGTAACGAGCGAATTATAGATCGAGGCAACTTGATTTATAGGGGATTGATTCAGTAATGCATCAGTTTTCCACTTTAAACTCTGTTCGCAGTCGAATTTGTTAATTGGAACTTGAGGCTTTTTTTGTGTCTAATTTTTTAACCGAGATTGCTTATGAGGGCGAAGGCTCCCGTTGAAGCGAACAAGAATGCCAGCGCAATAAGCGGGAGGTTTGAAAGTAGCTTTCTCATGTTTCTTGGATTAGATTTTAAGCCTATTCGAATTTAGCATTTTTTGTAGGATTTGGCAACTAAATCGTGCAAAAAGGGTGCAGTTTTCCGATTGTTAAATAACGGGCATGCCATGCGATTCTCCACGAGGCACCGGCGGACGACTTTCTCCAGCGGAAAGTCTGCCTTGACCTCGTGAAAAACGCAAAAACTTTGTTTTTGACCAAGCCGTTTTTCGCTCGGACATGCCTCTTTGGAGAATCGTATGGCATGCCCGCTTTCAGCTTTTCAAAATAACTGTTCTTTTTGAACATCGTGCATTCTGGAGGTTTGTGAAGTCGCAGGTTGAATTGCTTTACATGGGGTGGTCTTTGTTTTAATCTTTATCAGAGATCAAATAAGAAAATTTCATGCACGAGGTTGAACACATTTTATCCACGGATCAGTTTGGGAGGGATGAGTTGTTGGCTTTGTTCGAGCAGGCCGATGAGATGGAAAAAATTTTGGAAGTGGGAGGGGAGGATGTTTTGCATGGCAAGATAATGGCAACTCTTTTCTTTGAGCCATCTACAAGAACTCGTTTTAGTTTTGAGTCCGCGATGTTGAGACTGGGAGGCAGGGTGATAAGCAATGCCGATATGGCAAACACTTCCTCTTTGAAGAAGCAGGAAACTCTTGAGGATACGGGACGAACCGTTTCGCAGATGGCGGATGTTATCGTTATGAGACATCCGGATGCAGGATCCGTGGCCAAGCTTGCCAGTTTTTGCGATGTTCCGGTTATTAACGGCGGTGACGGCCCGAGTGATCATCCGACTCAAGGATTACTGGACCTTTACACTATTTGGAAGGAGAAAGGAAGTTTGGACGGTTTGACAGTTGGGATGGTTGGGGATTTGAAGTTTGGGCGGGTTGTTCATTCTCAATGCAAATTATTGAAAGAGTTTGATGTAAAATTTATTTTTGTGTCACCTAAGGGATTGGAAGTGCCTGCTGAAATTGCCGAGGAACTTGCGGATGCGGGGTGTGAAATCGAATTGTCTGAAAATTTGGAGGAGATTATTGAGAAAATGGATGTTATTAGCATGACGCGGGTACAGGAAGAGAGATTTGAAGATAAGAGCGATTATGAAAAATATGCGGGGGCTTATGTTTTGGACGAATCTTTAATGAAAAAAGCCAAGAATGATGCAATTGTCATTCATCCGTTACCGCGTGTTGACGAAATTTCTCCGGAGGTTGATGAAGATCCCAGAGCAAAGTATTTTGAACAACCGAAAAACGGGGTGGCGGTGAGGATGGCTTTGTTGAAAAAACTTTTAATAGGAGAAAACGATAATCTGTAATTATGGGGAGAATTCTTTTAAAGGGCGGTCAAATAGGATCATCTGCAGGCGTTTATGATGCGCATGTCCTTATTGAGGACGGGAAAATAATTGATACGTACAATTGGGATGAAGAGCCTGAAGCCGATGAAGTTATTGATTGTGAAGGAAAGCTGATTTTGCCCGGACTGATTGACGCGCATGTTCATTTGAGAGAACCCGGACAGTCTCATAAAGAAGATTGGGAAACCGGTTCTTCCGCCGCTGTTGCCGGGGGAGTTACCACCGTTTTGGACATGCCGAATAATGATCCGCCGGTAGTGACGATGGCCGATTTGGAAGCCAAACGTGAGTTGGTCCGCGGAAGATCGTATTGCAATTACGGCTTGTATATCGGATTTAATGGAGAAAATTTGGATGAAATAAATTCTTCCGATGCTGTGGCGGTTAAATTTTTTGGATGTGATTCGACCGGAGACATGGGGGTTCGCGGGGAAGCTGCTGTGAAGGAGTTGTTTGGGAAGTCTAATAAATTGATTGTTGTTCATGCGGAGGATGCCGATTGTATCGAAAAAAATTCAAAAACTTATTCGAATGATTCGTCCCCGAGTGTTCATTCAAAAATTCGGTCTCCGGAATGTGCGGTTATTGCCGTGAAAAAGTTTTGCGAGATAGCTGAAAGGCTCGGAGCCCGCTTGCATGTTGCTCATGTCTCTACCGAGGGAGAGTTGGCGGTTTTGAATGAATTTCAGAAAATCACATGTGAAGTTTCGCCTCATCATCTTATGCTTTGCGAGGATGACTATGAAGCTCTCGGGAATTTTTTAAGAGTTAATCCGCCGGTGCGTAGTCGGAACGATATTTTTGCTTTGTGGAAGGGTTTGAAGTTTGGGGAGATTGATATTATAGCTACGGATCATGCTCCTCATACGATTGAAGAAAAAGAACGGGATTATCTTAAAACTCCGTCCGGAGTTCCGGAATTGGATACTCTCGGCCCGATTTTGTTTAATTCAATTAACGATGAGGGGCTTACGGAAGCGGAAGTTGTTAAGCTTTGCTGTGAGAAGCCCGCGGAAATTTTCGGACTGAAAGGAAAGGGGCGGATTGAGGCCGGGTTTGATGCCGATATTGTTGTGGTGGATATGGATTTGGAACGAAAAATAGAAAAGGTAAATTTGTTTACCAAATGTGGCTGGTCGCCTTATGAGGGAATGTCTTTGAAGGGATGGCCAATTATGACTTTTGTCGGAGGGGAGTTGGTTTTTAAAGGCGGAAAGATTGTTGGGGGCAAGGCGGGCAAAGAGTGTTTGTGAGATGTTGTGTTTTCTGATAAAGTTTTGCGGGAATAATATAAGATTATCATGGCCAATCTTTCAGTGAAGTTTTGCGGAGTAAAATTTGAAAATCCGACCGTATTGGCATCGGGGATTTTGGGTGTTACGGCCGCGTCTTTGAAAAATGTCGTTAAGAACGGAGCGGGAGGAGTTACAACAAAATCGATCTGGCTGGAAGAACATCCGGGGCATAAAAATCCTACAATGTTTGGTACCGAACATTGGTTTTTGAATGCTGTCGGGCTTTCCGATGCGGGTGTTGATAAGGCTGTGGAAGAAACTTTTCCGGAATATAACAAAGATAAAAAAGCTCCTATAATTGCGAATATAGTGGAATCTTCCGCGGAACGATTTGCGAAGCTGACGGAAAAAATCGATAAATGTGATCCGGATATAATTGAGCTTAATTTGGGATGTCCGAATGTGGAGGATTCTCATGGGAAGCCGTTTGCGTGTGTTGCCGCTGATGCCGCGAAAATTGTTAAGATTTGCCGGGAGCGCACAAGGAAGCCGTTAATCGTAAAACTTACTCCGAATGTTGCCAGTATAGCTTCTGTTGCGGAGGCTTGCGCGAAGGCGGGGGCGGACGGGTTTTGCGCAATAAATACTTTGTATGGCATGGGGATTGATATAAATTTGCGTCGTCCCATTTTGGCGAACAAATCCGGTGGACTTTCCGGTCCCGGAATAAAGCCATCCGCCGTAAAGGCCGTGTATGATATTTACAAGGCTACAAAATTGCCGATAGTCGGAACCGGGGGAATTATGACGGGGGAGGACGCGATTGAGATTATGATGGCCGGAGCGAGATTGGTTGGCATGGGAACAATGGTTTATTACAGAGGAGCTGAAGGCTTTGGGAAGGTTGTTGAAGAAATAGCTGAATGGTGCGATAAAAACGGGGTTAAAAATTTGGAAGAAATTATCGGATGCGCGCATGAAGCTTAGAATTTATATTAAAATTGTTTTATGAATATAAAAAAATTTGACTCTCGGTTTCAAATTTTGAAGATTGCGAGAATCGTTAAAGAAAATTCCGTGACGAAAACGTTTGTTTTTGACTATTCTTTGGGAGCTAAGCCCGGGCAATTCATCATGTTGTGGATACCCGGAGTTGATGAAAAGCCGATGTCGGTGGCGTTTGATGATGGTAAAGAATTTTGGATAACTGTCTGCAAGGTTGGGCCGGCTTCGGAGGCTTTGCATAAAATGGAGGTGGGGGATAAGGTGGGGATTCGTGGGCCTTTTGGGACTTTTTATACTTTTTCCAAAGGGGATCATTTGGCGCTTGTTGGCGGCGGATATGGTGCGGCGCCCATGTATTTTTCCGCTTATGAGGCAACCAAAAAAGGATGTAAGGTTGATTTTTTTCTGGGAGCCAGAAACAAGGATTTGCTTTCTTATACACACAAGATTCTTGGCTTGGATAACGTGAAACTTCATATTTCAACAGATGACGGGTCGGCCGGTTTCAAGGGGTTTATTACTGAAGTTTTACAAAAAGTTTTGAAGGAGCAAAAAATCGATAAAGTTTTTACGTGCGGACCCGAAAGAATGATGGTTGCGGTTGGAGAAATCGCAGAGAAAGCGGGTGTGAAAAGTTTTATGTCCATGGAAAAATATATGAAGTGCGGCTTGGGAGTTTGCGGACAATGTGCGATAGATGATACGGGCGAGCTTGTTTGCAAGAAAGGCCCCGTTATGAAATTTGATTATTTGAAGAAACTGCCGGAACTGGGGAAGTATCATCGGGATGCGCAAGGGAAGAAGCATTATTACTAGCGTTTTTCAAATTTTAGAACGACGACTTGCCTGAGAATTCCAAAGAGGTACCGGCGGACGTTTTTCTCCAGCGGAAAAACTGCCTTGAATTCGCGAAAAACGCAAAAACTTTGTTTTCGACCAAGCCGTTTTTCGCTCATACATACCTCTTTGAAATTCTCACACAAGTCGTCTTATAAGTTTTGTAAATGTTGACCCGGAGGTTTTGGTAATCTATACTCCG
>SLNK01000030.1 GCA_007133095.1 Candidatus Peregrinibacteria bacterium
AACACCAACAATCGCAATAGTGGGGCGCCCCAATGTGGGCAAATCAACTCTGTTCAACAGGCTAATCGGACAGAGGCGAGCCGTCGTGGCAAAAGAAGCGGGAACAACAAGGGACAGAATTTCACAAAAATTTGAATGCGATGGGTACGAAACAATGCTTGTGGACACCGGAGGACTTGAGCATGGGAAACAGGAAAACATAGAAGAGAATATTCAAGTGCAGGCAAAAATGGCCATTGAGAACGCCGATATCATTCTTTTTATAGTCGATATAACGAAGGATCCTACGGTTGATGATCACACCGCGGTCGAAATTCTTAGAAAGTCGAAAAAACCTGTGATTTTTGTTGCGAACAAAGCCGATAATGCGGAGGCGGAAATGTTATCGCATGAATTTTATCAATTGGGATTCGATAAACCGATAACAATTTCGGCAATTCACAACAGGGGAATGGACGACCTGAAAAATGAAATTTCTAAATATCTAAAAAAACTTAAAGCCAAGAAAACAAAAAAGAAAAAACTCGATGATGAGATAATCGATATTTGCATACTGGGAAAACCAAATGCCGGAAAGTCCTCTCTTGTAAACGCGCTGTTTGGGATGGAAAAGGTTATTGTGTCCGATACCCCCGGCACAACAAGAGACGCGACCGACACGGAAATAGAATTCAAGGATAAGAAATTCAACCTGATAGACACGGCGGGGTTAAAAAGACCGGGACGAACCAAAGTGGGTATAGAAAAGTTTAGCGCCCTTCGGGCGCTCCAATCCGTCGAACGCTCGGACATCGTCGTACTGCTAATAGACGGTGAACTCGGAATAACAAGTAGAGACCTCCATATAGCTCAACACGCGCTCGAACAGGAGAAAGGACTCATAATCGCGATAAACAAAATAGACACATTCGAAAATCGGGAGGAGGAAGAAAGTAGATTCATAAGCAGAATAAAAAGGAAATTCTCATTCACTCCTTGGGCGCCGCTTATATTTATTTCAGCGAAAAACAAAAAAAATACCACAAAAATTTTGAATCTGTCGGAAGAAATAATGGAAGAAAGAAGAAAAAGAATTCCCACCGCGGAACTCAACAGTTTCCTTAGAAAAATAACTTACAAACATCTACCCTCAAGCGCAAAACTCAAGAAACCTAAGTTCATGTACGGAAGCCAGGTAGACATTTGTCCGCCAAAATTCGCATTATTCTTCAAGAATTTTGAGGACCTGCACTTCTCCTACCCCAGATATCTTGAAAATGAAATTAGAAAAGAATACGGGTTCAATGGTACCGTTATAAGCTTTAAGTTCAAAAAAGGAAGTGAGGATAGACATAAATAAGCTCACCCCGTTAGTCAAAAAAAGCTGTTTGAAATGCTAAAAACATGATAGTCTCCAAAAAGATTAAAAAATAACAATCTGAACCATGAAAAAATCATCAATTGTCGCAATCGCACTAGTAACCGTTTTTGGGATAACCGCATGCGGAGAAAGAGTCGGAGGCGGAGAGCCTCAGCCTTTTCACGGAGAATGGGTTTATGAAAGAGGCGGAGTAGAGCGAGTAGTATATACATTTGAACCTAGAAATGTAGAAATGATACAAAGAACCGATGAAGGAGAGATGAGATGGCACTGGAAAGGAACTCACAGCATTCAACCGATTGAGGGCGCTTGGTTTGAAGGAGAAATCCTGTGGAAAAACTATTTTGAGTTCGAAACAAATAAATGGGACAGTTGGGATTTCAGAAACGATCACGATATAAGATTGATGCTGGATGGAGAAATGCTAAGGTTTTATACTGAGTTTTTTGGAGAATGGGAGGAAGCGGATTATTCGCCGCTCGTAAAAAGATTCTAGTAAATTGATAGAGGGCGGTGTCCCGGCACCCTTGCTCTACCGTATTTTTTTATCCACTCACTTCGCCATTGGCGACGATGGTCTATGTTGTGGAATTTTAAAATGTGGTTACCTACGACCACCCCCAAATCGGAAGAAGCCGCTTCATAGATGCCGGGGAGTTCTTGCGGCTCATTTTCTGAATTCATCAATTCAATTTTTCTTTTTGCACGCTTAAGTTGCCAAGTTTTTAGCTTATTCTCAAAAAAAGTTCCAATTGTTCCTCCAAAAATAAATTCCAAGATTTTATTCAAATAAGAAGCTTTTTTTGAAATCCGTTTGTTTGAAATAAAAAAATCATCTTCGTTTTCAAAAAAATGTCGTGCCCATAAATTGTTATCTATCAAATCCGCAGAAACTCCATCATCCGCGATAGGAATCATGGTTTTTAGCCAATATGCTAGATAAATATCGTTTTCAATTGCGATTTTAGATAAATCCAAAAAATCATCGTCAATAAAAAAACTCAAACAAAACCTTCCGGCAATTTTATTTCCATGCCGGCGTACACCGAATAAATGCAAAAATCCCGTCAAAAAGGTACGGACAAAGAAAAGCCGCCCCGATTTGGAAATTACAAAAATATCTATATCGCTTTCCTTATTCACCCTTCCGAAAGCCAAATTGTTACAAATCGCCGCCATCCGCAAAAAAGGGCAGATCCTAAACACAAAATTGAACCTACTCACCCGTCGCCATAATTTTTTTTCTATTTCTGTCATAATTCATTATAATCAAACCAATCATGCCAGAAAAAAGCAAGATAACAAAATCACTAAAGACAATTTCAGGCTCCCCGGGCGTTTACAAGATGCTTGACGAAGAGGGGAGGGTTATTTATGTGGGGAAGGCAAAAAATCTCTCAAAACGCGTAAAACAGTACTTCCAAAAAGGATACCAACACTCAACCAGAACGCAAAAACTCGTAGAAAAAGCACACGATCTTCAAACAATCGCGGTGGACAGCGAATTGGAAGCGACAATTCTGGAACACAATTTAATAAAACAGCTCCAACCAAAATACAACGTCATAATGAAAGACGACAAAAATTTTGTTTACATCAAAATAACTGAAGAAGATTTTCCTCGGATACAAATTGTGAGAAAGATAGAGAAAGACAACGCAAAATACATCGGTCCCAAAACTGCGGCGCATCAAGTACGGGAAACACTCAAGGTTATAAAAAAAGTTTTTCCGTTCAGGCATTGCGGGCTGGAGATTGAAATGAAGGGGAAAAAAGTAAAGGTCAGTAAAAAAGTCATCAAATATCCGTGTCTGGACTACTACATTAAAAGTTGTGCCGCTCCTTGCATCGGAAACTGCACGAAGGAGGAGTACAGAGAAATCATAAAAGGCGTTGAGGATTTTTTACAGGGAAAAGCTGAAGATATTACAAAAAATCTTCATAACAAAATGATGGAAGCGGCCACGGAAAAGAAGTTTGAGAAAGCGGGCCGAATAAGGGACAAAATCAAAAAAGTGGAGCAGATTCTGGAGAAGCAAAAAGTCGCGGACGCGAAAGGGGAGCACAAGGATATTATCAATTATTGCATCACACAAAGCAGAGCCTACTTCAATCTTTTTCAGATCAGGGACGGAAAATTGATAGGACAGGAGAATTTTATACTGAACGCGAAAGACGCGGACGAAACCGAAAGCACCGAAGTTTTGGAAGCCTTTCTGAAACAGTACTACGAAATCGCAACCGATATTCCGAAAGAAATCTTGATTCCGCACGAAATTGAAAGGATTAAGGCCTTGGAGGAGTTTATCCAAAACCAGACAAAACTTAAGACAAAACTGATAATCCCCAAAAAAGGTATCAAAAACAAATTGCTTGAAATGAGTCTGAAAAACGCGCGCATTTTCGCGGACAGAAACAAACCGAGCTGGCAACAGGAAAGCGAACTAACCAAAAATGCCGTGGAACAACTTCAAAAACTCTTAAAAATAAAAACCCCTCTTAAAAGGATCGAATGTTACGATATTTCCCACCTAAGCGGAACGGACACGGTGGGGTCAATGATAGTATTTGAAAAAGGTGTGCCAAAGAAAGATATGTATCGAAAGTTTCAGATAAAAACGGTACAGAACAAGCCGGACGACTACAAATCCATGGAGGAGGTCCTTTATCGCCGATTTCTAAAAATAGCGCTGGAAAACAGATTCAAGGACTACGAATTCAAGAAAGCCGGAAAAAAAGACTTTAATTTTATCAAGGAGCACGATAAAAACGACCCGACAACAAAAGAACGTCAATGGTACATAATTGAACAAAAAAAAGCCCAAAAAGGCTTCATCGCGATTAAGGAGTATTCGGAAAAAGTCGTGGAGCTAAAAAGTTTGTGGATCAAAAAGGAGGAGAGAGGACACAAACTTGGGCATTTGTTGATTAAAAAAGCGATGGAAAAAACAAAAGCAAAAAGGGTCTACGCAATTTGTAAACCCGAACTCAAAGATTACTATTTGTTGATTGGTTTTGAAGAAATAAAAACAACCCCGAAAGAACTGAAAATGCAAAAAGGGAAGTGCCATTTGGTTTATGACAAAGCCAAGCACAAGGTAGACAAATCATTTTCAAAATCTCCGGACTTGATTGTAATTGATGGGGGAAAGGGACAACTCTCTTCGGCCGGCAAGATTTTTAGCCAACTGGGCATCAAAATTCCATACATTTCCCTGGCAAAAAGACTGGAAGAAATATTCGTGCCCTCACCCAAACTTACCTCAATCCGCCTTGACGCAAACAACGAAGCCCTAAAACTCCTTCAGCGAGCCCGTGACGAAGCGCACAGATTCGCAATAAGTTACCAGAAGAAGTTAAGAAAGTTCTAGTTCAGATTCTTTCAACGCCTTTTGCATCCACTCATCAATCGGCAAGCTCTCTTCGTATTTTAGCAAATCTCTAGCGTTAGCCCTCAACTCCGGGCTCCTGGGCATAAACATCGTACAGGATTCTTTACAGGGCAGTTTGGAAATTTCAAATGTCCCGATTTTCTTCGCAATTTCAATAATTTCTTCCTTATCATCCCCGATCAGAGGCTGAAAAAGAGGAATGGTCGTGACATCGTGAATCGCGAAAATGTTCTCCGGAGTCTGGGAAGCTACTTGGCCAAAGTTGTCACCTGTAACAATCCCCTTGGCACGCTCTTTAAAACAAATTTTTTCAGCAATCCTCAACATCATCCTGCGGTACAAAAGGGTCCTCATACGTGCCGGAACTTCCAAATTCGTTGAAATACTTTTCTGGATAAAGCCGAATGGCACAAGATAAAGCTTAGTTCCTTCCTGATATTTACTCAAAATTTGCACCAACTCTTTCACCTGTTCCATCTCGTCCTTATCGGTATAGGGATAGCCGTGAAAATGTACAAAAATTATTCTTGCCCCGCGTCTCATCATTCTATAAGCCGCAACGGGGGAGTCAATACCAGCAGAAATCGTAGCGACAAGTTTTCCTTGGGTCCCGGAAGAAAGGCCGCCCGCACCCCCATGTTTTTTGAAAGCAAAGTATCCATGTTCGTTAAAAAACTCCACGGTCACAACAAAATCCGGATTCTTCAGCTTCACTTTCATGTCCAACCCTCTCTCAAGAAGTAAAGCTCCGATTTTTCGCTCCATTTCCATCGAATTAAGTGGCATTTTCATCGACCTTTTAACCTTCACTCTAAACGTTTTCGTTTTTTCCTCACAGATTTCTTCCGGCAAATTCGTCCAAATTTCCTCCACCAATTTCTCAATATCCGTCGATCCCACAAAAACAAAACTGAAATTTTTAATACCGAAAATCTTATTCAAAACAGAAATGTACTTATCTTCGTCAAAATCATCCTCCAGAGGAATTAAAAATCGATCCAAAGTATGTTCAATAAAAAAATTCCGCTCAAAGCTCTCCTTAAACTTCGTCTTAATATTCCGCATCAACCTGGAAACAAAATAGTCCTTGTTTCCCAGCTTCAACCCAATTTCCCCATAATGCACCAGTAAACATCTTTTCATAGATGACGATTAAAGACGACGGGATTGTAGCACAACGAGAATAATATGCTAAAATCGCAACGCCCATGGATTTAAAAAAACTCACAAAAAAGGATCGCCCCGTAATAATGGGGATTCTGAACATAACTCCGGATTCATTCAGTGACGGAGGCCGATACGATACAGTCGAAGCCGCGATAAAAAGGGCGGTAGCGCTTGAGGAACAGGGCGCGGATATAATAGACATCGGAGGAGAATCAACGGGCCCGGGATCCAAAAGGGTAAAAACCGAAGAAGAAATAAGAAGAGTTCTACCGGTTTTAATAGCCGTAAGAAAACGAACAAAACTTCCGATTTCCATAGACACATACAAAGCGAAAGTGGCACAAGCCGCATTGGAAGAGGGCGCCGACATGATAAACGACGTAACCGCGCTCCGAGCAGACAAGAAAATGCCGGTGATCATAAGTAAATACAAATGCCCGATAATTCTGATGTACTCGAAGGATCCAACGCCCCGCACAACACGCAAAAAACAACACTACAAAAACGTCACCGCTCACATCAAAAATTTTCTTGAGGAAAGAATCAGATTCGCACAAGAGAAAGGGATAAAAAAATCGCAGATTATAATTGATCCGGGGATGGGGGCGTTTATCAGCTCGGTCCCGGCGTACAGTTATCAAATAATCACGGAACTCAACGAGTTAAAATCGCTTTCTTGCCCGATTTTAATAGGAATATCAAGAAAGTCCTTCCTTGGCGGAGCATTAAGCTCAAGAGACGGCAAAAGCGCGGCTTTATCGGCCATTGCTTATATCAACGGGGCAAGTATAATCAGAACCCATAATGTAAAAGAAACTTTATCATGCCTAAATTGAAAATAAGCGCGACTTTCAGGCTTGCGGCATCGCATTTTCTGCCGAATTATCACGGGGAGTGTGAAAACATGCATGGACACAATTACAAAGTCATCGTGACGATTGAAGGAGATATAAAGAAAGACGGGATGGTTATGGACTTCAAAGATCTTAAAAAAATCGTAAAAACTCACGCGATAGATAAGCTTGATCACACTCATCTGAACGATATTCTGAAAAATCCCTCCGCGGAAAATATAGTTGTTTGGATTTGGGATAGGCTGAAACCCGAACTGCCGGAACTGAAAAACATAAAAATTTTTGAAACAGACGATTATTACTGCAGTTACGATGGCAAATAGCACGGTTTATATAGCACTGGGGTCAAACCTTGGAGACAGAAAAGATAATCTGCAAAAGGCGATGGAAGCGATATCCGAATTCGCGCAGATAGAACAAAAATCAACGATTATAGAAACCGAACCGGAAGGATATAAGGAGCAGAATTTTTTCTTGAACATGGTGATAACAATTCAAACCAATCTCACAGCATCAGAACTGATAGAAAAACTGCAAGAGGTGGAGAAAAAAATGGGAAGGGTAAGAAAAATAAAGAATGGTCCGCGCACGATTGATCTGGACATCTTATTTTACAACAAAGAAGCGATAAAAACCCCGAATCTGGAAATACCGCATCCGCGCATGCATAAAAGAGCTTTCGTCCTTAATCCGATGAATGAGTTGGCACCGGAATTGATCCATCCGATTCTAAAAAAATCCATAAACACACTTAAAAATGAACTTGGAAAAAATTGAAAAACTCGCAAGAGAGCTGATAGAGGAAATAGGGGAGTCCCCCGATAGGGAAGGCCTGAAAGAAACTCCGAAACGCATGGCAAAATCCTTTGAGAAAATTTTTGGAGGCTACGGGGAAGATCCAAAAAAAATGCTTACTCAGTTCGACGGCGAAAACTACGACGAAATGATTATATGCAAAGACATAGATTTCTACTCAACATGTGAACATCACATGCAACCGTTCTTCGGAAAAATTTCAATAGGGTACATACCGGACAAAAAAATAATAGGAATTTCCAAACTTCCCCGTCTTGTGGAAATTTTTTCACGACGACTGCAAAACCAGGAGAGACTTACTATGCAAATAGCCACAACATTGACGGATATGTTAAAACCTAAAGGTGTCGGGGTGGTGGTCAATGCCAGGCACCTCTGTATGATGGCAAGAGGAGTGGAAAAACAAAACACATTAATGACAACCTCTTACTGCACGGGACTGTTCAAGAAGAACGCAAAAACAAGAAGTGAATTTTTAAGGCTGATTTAATGATTCTCCTGATAGATAATTACGATTCATTCACATACAATCTTTACCAGCAAATAGAGAGTCTGGGAGAAAAAGTCAAAGTATTTAAGAACGATGAAATCACATCGAAGCAAATTAAAAATTTAAAGCCTGAAAAGATAGTCATTTCACCGGGGCCGGGAAGGCCCGAAGAAAGTGGAGTAAGTATGAATGTTGTTCAAACTTTTTATACAAACACTCCTATTCTGGGCGTCTGCCTGGGAATGCAAACAATTGCACAATTTTTTAGTTCAAAGGTTGTTCATGCGCAGAGAATCTTCCACGGAAAGACTTCTGAGATATATCACAACGAAGATACTCTGTTTCAATCTGTTAAAAATCCTTTTTCCGCAGCAAGGTACCACTCATTGATTGTGGAGGAAATTCCCAAGGATTTTATACTGACAGCATGGACCAAAGACAATGAAATAATGGCGATGAGACATGAAAAATATCCTTTATACGGGGTTCAGTTCCATCCGGAGTCGTTTTTAACCGAAGACGGAGAACAAATAATGAAAAACTTTATAAATGAAATCTAAAGAAAACAAAAGCAGGAAAGCTCCATTGAAAGAATTCGCAAATCAGCTTAAAACGGATAAAAAGATTTGTTTCCTTCATTCCGTGAAAGGGGGGAAAAGTATTCTGGCAATAGATCCAAAAGCTACTTTCAGCGGAAACAATTTGGATGAATTCAAGAAATTCGTTGATAAACATCTAGGATGCTTACTTGTGGGATATCTTTCTTATGACCTTGCGTACCAACTTCACAATGTAAAACAAACCGCACAAAACGATCTGAAACTCCCTATGATCCAATTCCACGCATTTGAGGATTTTATTGAGTTTGAAGGAGAGGATGAAGATTCACAGCACTGCGATGCAAAGCGTCTCGGAGGCTTTGCGGGCACGGTGTCCGCCGAAGGCGGACGAGCAAAGCCGAGAGAAGGAACGCCGAACGGCGTTCCAGTGTGTGAATCGCGTTTGCCTCGCTGGGGCAAACGACCGCGTCTTTGCTCGCAGAGTTGTGATTCTTCGGCCTCTATCAAATCAAACTTCCAAAAAGAAATCTCAAAAGAAGAATATGAAAGAGCATTTGAGAAAATTCAGAAACACATAACAGAAGGAGATATTTACCAGATAAATCTTACTCATAGATTAAAAAAGAAAACAAAAACTCCTCCCAGAGAACTTTTTCTTGAAGTAATAAAGGAAAATCCGGTGAATTTTTCCGCATACATGGAAGGAGATGGATTTGAGATTTTGAGTGCGTCACCGGAAAGATTTGTCAAAATTGAAAACGGAAAAATAGAGACATGCCCCATAAAAGGAACCCGTCCTCGGGGAAAAACGCAAAAAGAAGATGAGGAAAATAAAAAATCTTTAATGGAGAGTGAAAAAGAAGCCGCGGAACTCAACATGATTACAGACCTTTTAAGAAACGATCTTGGAAAAGTCTGCGAAATAGGAAGCGTAAAAGTTGAAGGACACAGGATAATTCAAAAATGCCCGACAGTCTGGCACACATACAGCAAAATAACCGGAAAATTAAGAATTCCGCCACTGGAAGCGATTATATCAATGCTTCCCGGCGGTTCAATAACGGGATGTCCCAAAAAAAGAGCGATAGAAATAATAGACGAAATTGAACCAGTCTCCAGAGGGGTATACACGGGAATAATCGGATACATAAGTCCCGATCAAAAAACAATGGATTTCAGTATCGCAATAAGGACGCTCATCAAAAAAAACAAAATCGTTTACCTGCAAGTTGGTGGGGGAATAGTGGCAGACTCAAAAAAAGACGAGGAATTTAAAGAAACGATGGACAAGGCACGATCATTCTTTAACATCTAGCTTTCCCAATCCAGATCCGTACTGAAATTTGTCATCGATTATATCGCTTTCACTCCAATCCCTTGCCCAATCGTCAACCAAAAAAACTTTATGCCCCCCGTCTTTAAGAGAACAAATAACGCGCTTGAGCCCACAGTTCAAAAGCATCTTTTTGCAAATAAAACAGGGGAACGCGTCAATAACATTGTCTGTCGGAACCCCGTCGTCATCTTTTAGTCGTCCATAAATGTACATATCTCCGCCGAAGAGGCTGACCCCTGCACGCGCAGCGTTTATTATAGCATTTTGCTCGGCATGGACGGAACGGCACATCTCATATCTGTGGCCGGAAGGGATGCCGAGTTTTTTACGCAAACAAAAACCATGCTCAAGAGAGCTTTTTGTTCCCCTAGGAGCTCCAACATATCCCGTCGAAACAACTTGATCATCACGGATAATAACCGCCCCAATCTCAACTTTTGTACAGGTACCTCTACTACAAACCGTTTTTGCCAAATCAAGATAGTATTGGTCCTTGGAAGGTCGATTGAATTCCGATATCGCCATTAGTGAATTTCGTTATTTAATACTGTTGTAAAACTCCTCAAATTTTATCGCAAGTTCCTCAAGGGTTCCCTCATTGTCAATCAAAACATCCGTCATCTGCATACATTTACCAACTTGTTGCCCATCCTCCGGCTCCCCGTTGCCCCATTCTCTTTCAATTTTTCTAAGAACCTCCGAACGCACTTTCGCGTCACTTTCCCTATTTCTGCTCAAAATTCTGTCAACAAGGAGATCTCGGTTTGCGTTGACACCAACAATATAAGCATCCTCCACCCTTTTTATTTCTTCAATTTCCGCGGGATTTCGGATACCGTCAATGACCCATTTGTCGTAACCGGACTCTTCTATTTTTTTGATAACTCGCCTAGCCAAAACCGCGGCCCCTTCAAGCTTTCTCATATCGTTTCCGACTTCCATTAACTGTTCTCTTTCTTCTGGAAGGCCGCGTGCTCGCGTTTCTTCACGGACAATCGTGGAGAGAGTTATGTACTTAAAACCAAATCTCTCCAAAATGTTGACGATTTCCCCTTTTCCACACCCCATTGAACCTGTAAGACCGATTATCATAAAATAAAACTTTAAAGCTCACGAAGAATAACCTAAAATGCCAACAGATGTAAAGAATCAAAATCGAAAAAAGCAATCATGAAAATCGTTCTCAAAAACAACAAATTAATCCCCGCGAGAAAAGCCAATGTTTCGATTTTTTCCGAAATAATAAGGGGATACGGTATCTTTGAAACATTAAGAACGTTCGGGGATAAAGAAATTCTTCATCAAAAACAACATGCAAAAAGACTCCTGGCAAGCGCAAAAAAAATAGAGCTGAAAATCGGATATAGCGAAAAGGAAATTCAAAAGATGCTTACAAGGGTAGCGAAAAAATCACCGCACAAAAATCAAGTAATAAAAATTATCGCGATTCCGGAAGAACTCTTCATCACATCGGTGCCACTGAAAATAGATAAAAAAATTTATGAAGGAGTTTGCTGCAAGAGCGTATCGTGCATTCGCAATATGCCGGAAGTAAAATCCGTCTCATATTTAGGGTCTTTTTTAAGCAACAAAAGAGCTAAGGAAGCGGGGTGCTTCGCGGCAATCCTCACGGATAAAAAAGGAGAAGTTTATGAATGCGATTACAGCAATATTTTTTGGTTCGAAGGAAACACATTGTGCACAAGAAAAGACCAAATCCTTCCGGGGATAGTGAGAGCGGAGATAATCAAAAAATCTCCATTCAAAGTAAAATTCAAAACGATAAAAATCGACGAATTGAAGAGGAAAAAAGAAGTCTTTTTAACGAACAGCTTGAAAGGAATCGTCCCAATAACAAGAATTGACAAAAAAACAATAGGGGAGGGGATTCCGGGTAAAAACACAAAAATCCTTATCGAAAAATTTGCAAAAATCTTTTTCGCCTCCTCCATCTAATATAAAGGAATAGGAAAACAACGATTGCCAGAACGATGAAAGAAAACGTGATTTCACGGTAATACATGATTAAGCGTTCCTGTTCAGCGCCGAAGAAGTATCCGAGAGCGGCAAGAATAGAAACCCATATTCCGGCTCCAAGAGAAGTGAAGAAAACAAATACTCCAAGATTCATCCTTGAAAATCCCGCGGGAAGAGAGATCAGTTGTCGAACAGCGGGGATAAGCCTTCCTATGAAAGTTGAGAGAGCTCCGTAATCCCTGAAGTATTCCTCCGATTTTTCCAACTTTCTCCGGTTTAAAAGCAAGTATTTCATCCATTTTTTTTCGATGAGGATATAAACGAGAGGCCTCCCCAATTTCATAGCTAAAAAATAATTTATCAAAGCCCCGGTGACACTGCCCGCGAGCCCCGCCACAACAACCAAGTAGACATTCATATATCCTTGAAAAGCAAGATAAGCGGCTGGCGGAACTATGACCTCGGACGGGAAGGGAACAAACGAACTTTCTATCGTCATCAGAAGGAAAACACCCCAATAGTTATCGACCAGGAAAGAAAGGCTATAGAAAAACTCCAGCATCAAAAAAAATTAGATTACGATACTTATACTACAAGAATGAAAAAAATAAAACCCTACTCCGCGCACGCCAAGCCCTCGGAGATTATATCCTTTATTCGGGATTCTCCGATTCCCGAGACCTTGCTCTGCATATCGGAGACCGAAGAATATGGACGATTGGATATTATGGAGTCAGCTCTTGCGTCTCCAATGTGCCTTATTTGTATCAAGTCTGTTTTTGGAGCTGTATTTATGTTGATCTGGCCAGGAGAACAGCCGGAGGACGCAGACGACCCCGCGGTGGGTAATACGGAAGTTCCGACATTTTGAATCCCGGAAGATTGGGGAGGAGCTGGGCTTCCCGTATTTCGTGCTCCCGGGGTTCCCCCGGGATTAAGAGAATCCACCCAAACTCCGGAAACCAGTTCCATGGTTTTCTTACTTGCATTGTCTCCGGCGGGCCAGCTTGGGAAAGCCAGAACCTCGTCAACAAGGCGACATTCGTTATCAAAAAGTCTTAAGCCCTCATTACTGTTACGGATAACGCCTGTAAAAACCAAATCGGGGTTGAGGCGGAGCGCGTCTACCGCGGGATTTCTGGCCAGAAGAATATACTCTTTTTCAAAAATTGATTGCTGAGGAAACATAGCGTGGATCCGTTCGTTTTCGTTGATAAGTTGCCATCCTGAAAGATTAACCGGCGCGCCGGAAACATTTCTAAGCTCAATCCACTCATGCGAATGCCCGCTTGCCGCTCCCATCCAAGCAACTTCATTAATAACCACATTCCGGCGCGCCTTCTCCCCGACAGCCCCATAAGAACAACTTTTATAAGAAACTAATTCTATTTCCCCTTTGTTTTTCCTTAGTTCATCTAATGACAAAACAGTCATGGAATCGGAAAGATACGCGCCTGTAAAAATATCGGAAACGGAAGCAAAAAATGCGTCAACCCTCGTCTTGCCGCCGCCTTCACTTGCCTTTTCATTAAAACCGTCCACGTCCAAAACAATTTTTATCGTCCCATGCTCGTCCGTCCTATAAACGGCGGCGCCCACCAATTCAAGCAAGTCCAATACTTCCTGCGTGGGATGTCCGTATCTGTTATTTCCCACCCCGATGACTCCCGCCGCCGGACTGACCGCGGTTAAAAAATTCGGGCCTGTGGAATGCCGTGATCCATGATGCCCCACTTTTAAAATATCGGCCTTTAAATCATATCCTTTAGAAATCAAAATCTCCTCCGCGGGAAAACCCGCGTCCCCGGTAAAAAGAACTTTCGCAATATCATCATTCAAATTTCCCCCGGCCCGAACATGCTCCATCATAATAACGACGCTCGCTTCGTTAAGATCTCCCTTATCCAACAAGAAATCATCCGGAGAGATAACAAAAAAACTCGTATTTCTGAATTTTATTTTGGCTCCCTCCTTAACATTGAGAACCGGCACCTCGTTAATTTCCAATTCACGCAAAAGATTTTCAAATTGAATCGAATCCGGAAGCTCGTGACCGTTGGTGATAAACAATCCCACTTCATATCTTCTCAATATCTCATCAAAGCCGCCAAAATGATCAAGATGCGGATGAGTCATTATCAAAATATCGATATATTTGTCATTTGCGTGCCCCGAAGCCATATCGAGAGGATCCAGAACCCGCCTTCCCTCGCCGGCATCAATCAAAACTTTGACGGGCGGGAACCTCTTCCCGGAATCAAGAACCACAAGCTGTGCATCACCCTGCCCGACATCCAGAAAATAAACCGCATTTCCGGAACTCCCCGATGCAAATAAAATACTCCACGTCCAAAAATTAAAACCCACCAGAAGAATAAGCGCTATTTTTTTCAGCTTTTTCAAATTCATATCAAAAACCTATACACCACAAACGTTAAATTTTTCTAAATTATCACCACAAAAGATTTGAATAGGTTGAAGAAATGCAAAAATAAAGGTATAATTTACCGAAGAACAATAATCCAAAACCTCAATGAGAAGACCTGATCAATACGACCAAGAAGACCCTCGGGGAGAAAAGGCTGATAAAAAAAACGGGGCAACCCCTAAGATGGATGACATGGATTTTAATGATATGAACATTGGCCCTGAAAAAATTACCCCGGAAATAGCAAAGGTCATTGGCGAAAAGTTTAAAAATCTATTTCTCTATTCCGAATTGGCGTACGTCCCCCCGGAAAAAGCAAAAGAATTTGCGAGCTTTAAAGGGAAAACGCTTTACCTTAGTATGTGGACGATAGACACAGCCGTGGCCAATGAATTGAGAAATTTTAAAGGGACCCAAATATATCTGAAACATCTAAAATTCGTAATGGGAAACGCCGCAAACATTTTAAACGAGCTTGAAAATAGAGGAGTAAAGCTACACGTAAGCGAGAGGGCGCGGGAAGCTATGATAATCGCTTCCGAAACACTTACCGATTATCCGATTTAAGAATCTCCGGCAGGCGGGGAGGTTTCAAATTTTTTCCATATTTCCAAGATAAAAAGAAAATCGCAAAGTAATATAAAGCGATCGTTATGTTATTAAGGCTCGGGTTGAAAGGTATGCGGAATTTATAAAACAATTCCACAACGGCAACGGAATAATCCAATAAAAATGAGACCGGTTTTACCAATAAAAGAGCCGGCGGATTGAAAATAAAAGAAATCGCAACGGTCAGAAACCCCAAAATCATCAAAAGGGGGATAACAACTAAAATCGCGATATTTGCGGGCAAAGCGGACAAAGACAAGTTTTCAAAATGAACGATTGTAATAGGCGCAACACCCAATTGCGCCGCGATTGTTATGGAAAGAATGTCGCGCCAGTTAAGAAAAGATTCTTCCTTGAAAAAAGACAGGCGCCTGATAACGGGAGCGAAATAAATTATTGAGCAGGTCGCCGCGAAAGAAAGCTGAAAAGCCAAATCGAAAACAGGCGCTTTCGGATTGAGCAGGGTGATAAACAAAGCGGCAAAAACTATCGCGTTCCGAGGACTGTACATCCTGTCCGACTGACGCGCCAAACCAACAATAAAAGCCATTACGGAAGCTCGCAAAGCGGAAATTTTAAATCCCGTCATGGCAACAAAAAGAAAAACCAGAACAAAAGTGGCTATAAAAACGGGCCGTCTTTTCCCCAAGAACAAAACCGAAAAAAAGGATAAAGCCATGAAAATGATAATTGTCATATGAAGGCCGGAAAGCGCTGTAAGATGCATTGTTCCGCTGTATGAAAGTTTCTCTAAAAAATCCTCCGAAAATTCGTCCCGGTCGCCAAGCAGTACACCGCTTAAAAATGCCGCCCGCTTCTGGGTAAAAAGATTGAAAATTTTATTTTTAATGTGCTCTCTGAATCCATACAACGCTTCAAAAAAAGGGCGGGCGGCACTTCCCGCAAGCTCAATCTCTCTCGGATAAAAAACAACTCCATGAACGCCCTCTTTCGCAAGATAATCTCCATAAGAATCTCTCGGCGGCAAATTAATTTCACCTGTTACAAGCACCTCATCACCATAAGAAAAACGAATGGGGGAGTACGTATAGATCAAAACCGTCGCATCTACATAAATCGAATCAAGCTCAACCTCCAAAGTCTTCCGATCCCCCTTAATCCTCGGCGCATCAACAATTCGTCCGGAAAACTCTCCGACAAATTCGATATTATCCCTAACCGACCGATAAAAATAATCATCAACGGAGTAATAAAAACTCCCACCAAAAACAGTAAAGAAGAACAAAACCACACCCTGCGCGCAAAAAATTCTCTTATTACTAAAAAATTTGCAATCACCATCCCCGCAAAGCCAAAAAAACAAGAGAATCAATCCGGTACACACACCCAGAACAAATAACACGGAAAATCCCAGCCCGCCCAAAATAGCTCCCAAAATAACTCCCCCTCCCGAAACAAAGAAAACATCATTTAAGCGCATAAAAAAGTCGTCAAAAATACTTCGACGACACGGAACTTGTGGAACAAAAAAACATTATGTTACAATGCAGACGATGTCAACTTTATCCACCAGATTAGTAATGATAGTGATTATCATCCTTGTCGCAACATTAAGTTTCAGCTTGGGATACATAATAGCCACGGAACGGGAAAGAACTCCCATAGTAATAGAAACTTCGAGGTAAACGGATTTTCGAACAGCCTAAGCCATCCTTGCGACAAAAAGGGAGAACCATATCACAAAAGTTGCGTTCCCCAGCACCAGAAAAGGTAAAACAAGACGGAAACGCACTCCGGACAAGCCCATTGCCACCATCAAAAAATCTTGGGGGAAAGGGGTGAATCCCGTATAGCCATATGTAAGAGCCATTGGCATCCAGCGGGGAAACCGGTCAACCCAAGCGGAAAGAGTTTGAGTGATTTTTAGCCAAAAGCGGGAAGAAATATCCCGACTATGCAATCCCAGAAAAAAGAAAAGAGAATCCCCGACGGCACGTCCCGGCGCCGCAACTAAACCCATTAGAAAAGGATTGAATTCCCCACTGGCCGCAAAAACAACCAGAGTGGTATAAAAAGAAGCGGACACAACGGAAGAGACGCCAAGCAGAGCAAGAATGAAAAGAACCATGTACCCTCCCTGAATACCGATATGTTCAATAACCGCTTCGGGAGTGACAACGGAAAAAAACAAAACAGTCAAAAGAACCACTGCCAAAAAAATCAAAAATCTCCGTGGTCCCTTCCTTTTTGGAAAAGCATGCATGCGCAAATAATACACATCTCAAGAATTCAGTACAAACCTAAAATTTGGTGCCCGGGGAGGGAATCGAACCCTCACCTTGTTGCCAAGACGGGATTTTGAGTCCCGCGCGTCTACCAATTCCGCCACCCGGGCAAAGCAACTGAAAATCAAGTGCCAACATTAAACCCCATAAATCATTTTTTTACAACAAAAATGGGGTCAGGTACAATTTTGGACGTGCCATTTTCGGCGGTACCAGGTCACATGACGGATTTTCCAAAGCGCTAATTCAAAATTGTACCTGCCCTCATTTTCACGGCTTGTGGCTGTGGATTTGCAAGGGTCCGAAATAATGCCTGACCCCGATTTGCTTATATGTTATAGTGCACTCATGTTTTGCGACGAAGTTAAAATCAAAGTAATAGCGGGAAAAGGCGGAGACGGCTGCGTAAGTTTTCGGCGTGAAAAATTTGTTCCGAAAGGAGGCCCCGATGGCGGTGATGGCGGCAAAGGAGGTAACATAATTTTCAAGGTAAACTCAAACCTAAACACTCTAAGCCACATAACGAGCGGAAAAACATATAAAGGGAACGACGGCGTGGCCGGAAAAGGGAAAAACATGCACGGGAAAAACGCGGAGAGTACAACATTGGAAGTTCCCTCCGGAACTGTTGTTTTCAACGAAGACAAATCTGAAATGTTGGCAGATCTCAACAAAGAAAACGAAGAATTCACGGTTGTAAAAGGAGGAAAAGGAGGATTGGGAAACGCACGATTCGTGAGTTCTACACACCAAGCCCCAAGATTCGCGGAAAACGGAGAACCTGGAGAAATAAAAGAAATAATACTGGAGCTGAAACTCGTCGCCGATGTCGGAATAATAGGACTTCCGTCCGCCGGCAAGTCAACGCTGATATCGGTCATCAGCAACGCGAAACCCAAAATTGCCGCGTATCACTTCACAACCCTAATCCCGAATTTGGGAGTGGTAGATATGCGAAAATTCGGAGGATCCGCAAACGACAGTTTTATAGCCGCCGACATCCCGGGATTAATAGAGGGAGCAAGTAAGGGCAAGGGGCTTGGACATCAATTCCTCAAACACATAAGTAGAACAAAACTGCTTGTTCACCTGATAGACGGAACACTTGAAGATACGAAACAAAATTACAAAACGATCAACAAGGAACTGAAAGAATTTGATAAAACTCTGGCAAAAAAGGATCAAATCGTGGTTCTGAATAAAATCGATATGCTTGATGAAAAAGAGACAAAAGAAAAACTCAAAGCCCTGAAAAAAATCGCGCCGAAAGCACAAATATTCGCAATTTCGGCTATAACGGGCGAAGGACTGAAACCACTACTCTTCGCACTCACAAAAAAACTGATGGAGATCAAAAAGACAGAATCCAAAATCAAAAAGCCCACAAAGCCTCAAGAAATCGCGGTTCTGCAACCTCATCTTGACAAAGAGCAGTTTGAGATAGAAAAAGTAATAAAGAAAAAGGATTACAAAATTTTCCGAATCAAAGGCAAGCGAATAGAACAGCTGATAAAAATGACGGACACAAACAACATTGAAGGATTGGAACGGGTTTATCATTTTATGGAAAAAGCGGGAATACAAAGAGCCGTGGAAAAACTGGGAGCAACATTCGGAGATCAGATAAAAATATTAGAAACTAAAATTCCATATAGAAAATGAAAATAATCGTAGGCCTGGGAAACATAGGAGAAAAATATCTTAAAACAAGGCACAACGCCGGATTTCTCACGCTTGATCAACTTGTATCGGAAATGGAAGAAGAGGGGATTGAAGTTAAATGGAAGGAGGAAAGCAAATTCAGAGCAATAATCGCAAAAGTAAAATATAAAGAAGAAGATGTGCTTTTAGTAAAACCGACAACACTCATGAACCTGTCCGGACAAGCCGTAAGACTGATAATGGATTTTTATAAAGAGCCGATTGAAAATTTAACGGTTATTTTCGACGACATAGACCTTCCGCTGGGAACAATCAGAATCAGAGAAAAAGGCTCCGCCGGAACACATAAAGGCATGAAATCGATAATACAAGAACTCGGAACGGAGGAATTCAAAAGAATTCGCATCGGAATTGAAAGCCGCGGAGAATTTGCCCCGAAACTGCAAGACATCCACAGCTTCGTCCTCAGCGACTTTCTGGAAAGGGAATACCCTCTAATCTTCGAAAGTATAAAAGAGGCATGCGAAGCGATTAAGGGTTGACAAAGCTTCAAAAAGGAGTATAAGCTGAGAGTCCTGTTTTTTTAACTTTTTTAACATGGAAAAGTACAAGGAACTAGTAAGTTCAAATTCCGTTCGCTGTCCGAAGCTGCAAGATGTAAAACATCGCGGATACGGACAAAGGACTGTGACGATCGATGCTCTGGTTCAAAATTTTGCAGACGGCGCAACGAGAGTACTATGCGAAGCAACGAACGACGGCGGCAGACATTGTGAAGAAAATGAGGATCAAAAATGTCATTTTTTGGCACTTTCATCTAATAGCGAAGACTAAATCGGATCCTAAAAACGCCGACTTCACGCAACGTAGAAAAACCCGCTAGCTCACGCGGGCAAGTTTGCGGCAGAGGCTTAAAAACTTCCCCTTGACCTCATCGCCAAAATTCCCTAAATTACACTGGCAATTTAAACACGAATAAATTAACAAAACACAATGTTTGCAATAATAGAAACCGGTGGAACTCAATATAAAGTGGAGAAGGGGCAGAAATTGGATATTAACAGAGTTGAAGAAAAAGAGGGCTCAACAATCACATTTGACGATGTTCTTCTGTTAAACGATGAAAAAGATACAAAAGTGGGAGCGCCTTTTGTTGAAGGAGCAAGTGTTACGGGAAAAATACTGGCGCACAAAAGAGGGGATAAAATAGTGGTATTCAAGATGAAACCAAAGAAGAGATACCAAAAGAAACAAGGGCACAGACAGGAACTCACAACGGTAGAAATAACAGATATAAAAGCAAGTGGCGCAAAGAAAACGGCTCCAAAGAAAACCGCTTCAGAACCGGCAGCAGAAAAAACAACGGCAAAAGAGAAAACTCCAAAGCAAACCGCAACAAAAACTGCAACCACCAAAAAATCCGCAACTAAGAAAGTTCCTGCAAAGAAGAAAGCACCCGCTGAAGATCAGAAGGCAGAGAAGAAATAACATTTATTTCCTTTCCACTATCCGGTGAGAGAAAGGAGATTTTTTGCGCGTGTAAAAACTGTCGCTTTAAACTATATTTCTCCTTGAATTTCTTGTTCCGTTTTTTTTCTCCATAAACATCGTCCCCTACAACGGGATATCCGATAGCTTCCATATGAACCCTTATCTGATGAGTTCGGCCTGTCGGAATCTCAACTTTCAACAAACTGACAACTCCATCATCATAACTCTCAAAAAATTTCTGCACTTCATAATCCGTAATCGCGTAACGGCCATCCTTTATAACGGCCATTTTTTTCCTATCCTTAAGACTTCTCCCAATAGGGGAATCTATCCGCCCGATAGAATGTGTCGGCTCACCAAAAACCAAAACAATATATTCTTTTTCAACCTTCCCTTCCTTAAACTGTGAAACAAAAAAATCGTAAGCTTCTTTGGTCTTAGCTATTAAAAGCGCTCCGGAAGTATCCTTATCCAAACGATGAACAATCCCCGGCCGATTCCTTTCCCCCGCGTCCGGCTCAACTTTGGTCAAAATCGCATTTGCGACAGTACCTTTCAAATGAGTTTCACCTTCGCCCGGGTGAACAACCAT
>SLNK01000002.1 GCA_007133095.1 Candidatus Peregrinibacteria bacterium
AGCGTGCTTAAAAAAGAATGTATAGAACAAAATTTACAAAAATATAATCTTAAAGCGGATGATCTGGAACAAACCATGCACATCAGATACAAAAGGATTTTTCTGATAGCAAAAGATTTTAGCAAACGAATAACCATAGATTTCGATATCAAATGCACGGACAATACAAATAAATCAATGACGATAATTCCCGAATATTGTGTTTTCGAAGTTAAAGAAGAGGGGATTCCAAAACAGATAATGAGAATCCTCAGAAGAAACTACAATGTGAGGCGCGGACCGTTTTCAAAATATTGCGTGTCCCTTTGCACACTGAACCCGGAAGTCAAAAAAAACAGGTGGAAACAGATATTAAAATATAACATGCCATCGCTTGAGGGGGAGCGTTGCCACAGACCTATAAAGAGCAGGGAAAAAATCTTAAAACATATAGAAACACCATGCGTTTGATAATTGGAAAATTGTTGGCGGTTATAAGCGTGATTTTTTTGGGAGCTTTAATTATAGGTTGCCAGATAAACAATAATAATGAAAAAGATGAAAACGGAATATTTTTGCAGGGGAGGGAGGATATCAGTTCCATATATAATCGGTTCGAAGACAAAGACGGATTCTTGTCATTCGATTACAAGAACAATTATAGAGTAGAAAAAAACAACGGCATCTATTATTTAAGCGAATTGAAAACGGGGAATATAGCGTTTAAAGCGTTTTTGAAAACGCCGGAAATAAAATTCCCCCGGAACGGATTTGCGTGCGTGGGCTTGGGAGAAGAAGAAGTTTGCTACTCAAAAGCAACCCCGGGGCACGTCGTAAAAAATCTGAAATTTTTCATCACACCCAAAAATTCCGAGCTGAGATATGAATTCTTATCAAGGGGCGAGGCGCTAAAAAAAATACTTGAACTCAGATATACGGATGAAGATTTTTCAAGATATTCGGATAATTGTTTTTATGATGTAAGTTACAGTCATCCTCTTAGCGGAGAAATATGTTTTGCTCACAGGGAAGGGATAGTCACCGGAATAGGGGGATATTTCCATCCGGAAAGCAGCGTAAATATATGGGGGATTATACAATTTTTATTTCGAATTTTTGAAATAGAAGACAAAAAGTTTGATCATTCGATAGAATCCGAACCCGCATTCCGGATGATGACAAGGCATCATGCGGGATTTGAAGATATGGCAAAGGCCTATTATGAAGGGCTTTTCGAGAACACGGAGAACGAAGACATTTGGACGAATAGAGCCGTATATAAAAGAGAAGCATTCCAAATAATAGAAAGTTTTTTGGGATGGAAGGATGGAAGGGAAATTAGAAACTATCGAGATAGCGACAATTTTGCATTGGATAACGAGATATTCATATATAAAACTTTCAAGGATTTTGATTTTGAGAGCAAGAATCCGGAAAACTTCCGAAATCTGCCAGAGTTCCAAAGGGAAGTTAAAGTGGTTCAGGATGGGAAAGATGTGGAGCTTTACTATTTGACCGGACCGCAAATTTACAAACACTTTCACACAATTTCTTCAACATACAAAAATGATGTAAAAAAAGTCACGCTGGTTTTTGAAGACAGATTGGATGAAATGTTGGAGATGGAATTCCTTGTGGAATACAACAGAGGCAGATCAACAGAAAGATACGGAATGATAGTGGAATCGGACCAGTTCAAACACCTTAAAACGGACAAAAAAACTCCACTGGATGACCCCAATATCCTTCCCAACGAAGTGTCTCCTCCCAGGATCAGAAGCCCGTTTGTTACAAGTATAAAAATCTACATGGACGAGGATGATTACAAAAACATTAATGAAAAACGAACTTTAAACACACGATACCCGGCTTGGTTGGAAATTCACTATCCTGACGGAAAAACTCAGGGGATGTCCGTGGTAATAAAAACACGAGGGAATTCAGACAGAGGATACATTAAATCTTCTTACACAATTGAAGCCTTTGGGCATTTTGAAGAGAATGAAAATTTCAAAGGAGATGAATTTTTGGAGGGGAGCAACGAATTCAAACTAAGAAGCAACATAAATGAAAAGACGGGGATTCGGGAGAAACTTATATACAAAGGGTTCGAACAACTGGGTTATCCTTCGCCGCGATTTTTTGAAACAACTCTGGAAATAAACAATCAGCCTTTCGGATTTTATCAAGTCACGGAAGCCGTGAAAGCGAACTTTTTCAGAAGCAGAGATATAGACGTGGTTGATTACTATTATCCGCGTAACCGCAACACGGATGATTATCTCGCAAATCTTACATACATAAGGGATAACGAAACAACGGCGGATTTTTACAGGATAAAACAGGGAAGCAATCCGTTCCGATTGATCGAATTTATTCGGGCACTGGATAGGGAAGAAGAAGGCCTCCTCCCCCAGATAGACACAAAAAATATTTTTGATTACGCATTATTTGCTTATATTACGACAGCCAGCGATTCCCTGGTCTATAATTATTATCTCTATCAAGATAGGGACGATCATTCCTGGAAAATGTTTTTTTGGGATGGCGATACCGCTTTTCAACATGCGCCAAAAATAAACAAGAAAGATTTTAGGGAATATGCAAATCGTAGTGAAGGACGATACAACAACCTGATTCGCTACGTTTTCTTAAATTTGACCGATGAGCAATTCAACGAGTACTACGATGATTTCATGAAACGATGGAAGGATGATGTTACAATCCTGGAGCAGTTGGAATTCTATCAAAGGCATTACAGGGAATATTTTAATTACGATAACGCTTTATGGAACGGGCGCTTTTTAGAAAGAAATGACCACTTTTTCGATACGATGAAATCGATAGAAGAAATGAAAAAGGTCGTCCGGCAAATATCATAGAACAAATCTTATGAAAATCGCGGTTCTTACATCGGGGGGAGTGGACAGTTCTGTTGCTTTGAAACTGCTGAAAGAGCAGGGGCATGACCTAACGGCTTTTTATCTGAAAATCTGGCTTGAGGACGATTTGAAATTTCTGGGAGCGGAATGCCCTTGGGAGGAAGATTTGCGGTTTGTGAGAAAAATTTGTGCGGACAACGACATCCCCTTGAAAATTATTCCGTTGCAGAAAGAGTATTTTGATACGGTTGTTTCTTACACGATTGAAGAGGTGAAAGCCGGAAGAACTCCGAATCCGGACATAATGTGTAACAATCAAATCAAATTCAAATTGTTTTTGGAAAAAGCCGGAAAGGATTTTGATAAAGTTGCAACGGGACATTATGCCAAAATGGCTTATGCGAAGGAGGGGGCGGTTATCGACCTGAATCTTGACATTGATTCATCTTCTAAAAAAAGCATTGGAGGACGCCTTCCAAGAGGAGGAAAGTATATTTTAAAAGCCGCACCGGACCCGATAAAAGATCAAACCTACTTTCTTTCAAATCTAAAACAAGAACAGTTGGAAAAACTAATTTTTCCGATAGGTGATTTGACCAAAGAAGAAGTGCGCGAACTCGCGGAAAAATATGATTTGCCGAATAAAGACCGAAAGGACAGTCAGGGGATTTGCTTCCTCGGAAAATTGAAATACGATGAATTCATCAAGCACTATTTGGGAGAAAAAAAGGGAGATTTTATAGAACACGAAACGGGGGAAAAGCTGGGCGAACACGAAGGGTTTTGGTATTTCACCATAGGACAACGAAGAGGAATAAAGCTCCCCGACGGCCCTTGGTTCGTAGTGGGTAAAGAAAAAGAAAAAAACATCGTTTACATATCAAAAAAATACTACGAATCGGACAAAAAAAGAGACGAATTTGAAGTTGAAAACCTGAATTGGTTTGACGAAAAGTTATCACCGGTGACAACTTTGACAAAAGACGTCCCCGGGGACGTACGTTCGCATAAGCAGCCTGTCGAAAATACAAATTCCGTTGTTCCCGAAAAAGACAGTCCCGGGACTGCAAGTTCGCATAAACAGCCGGCCGGAACTTCCGTCCGCCTCCAGGTCAAACTCCGCCACGGCCCCAAAATCTATGGCTGCCTCGTATCGCCTCTCCCCGGCACCACACCACACCCCGTCCGGCTAAAAGTAAAACTCTCTGAAAACGACCAAGGAATAGCCCCCGGACAATTCGCCGCTTTCTACCTTGATGATATCTGCCTCGGATCGGGAGTCATCTGTTAAACTCACCCGCACATATACTCTTTAATAAGCTTCGCGGCGGTTTGCAAATTACTGAAAGTCACATTCGGCAGGGATCCCCTCGCAAAACTTCGATAATCTGTTTTCTTCCGATCGCTTTCAGAGAAAAACAGGTTCGCGGGAATAAGAACGACCCCTTTCTTCGCAAGCCCGACAAACAGCTCTTCCGGAGCCACCCCTTCCTTATTATTTTCCGGAATCTCCATTAAATCAAAACATGTGTAGTATAGGTTTTTGTTGTAATCCATTCCCAAAATCTCATAAAAACTCTCCATGTTGACGCGAATTCGTTTCAGATATTCCTCTCTGTCATCGTCCCCGAAAATAATGTGGGAAATACCCAAATACTGGGAAGGACCCGGAACAAAAGTCACATGCTGGAATTCACCATCAATACCTCCTGGAGCCTTCGCGAAAATAAGAGAGGTCATGAAATCCGGAGCGGACCCGATTTTACCCTTAAGAATATTTTCAGGAATATATTTTTGGGCTTCCTTCGGGATAATATATTCACCGAAGCGCAGCCCCGTGCTTCGTTCAATCTTACTTCTGCCCCCAATAACGATAGATCTCTCACGTGCGTAGTTGATTATGCTTTTCTTTCTGGAGAAAAAGAAATCGCTGTAAACCTCATCGGAAACTATAAGGATGTCTCTCTCCTGAGCGAATTTTGCAATTTTCCGCATAAAATTATCGTTGTTCATAAATCCTGTGGGATTGTTCGGATCTATCAGGCAAATGAGTTTTAGGTTTTTTGGAGCGTTCGCCAAAATTTCATCAATATCTCCGACAACTTCCCCGGAAGCGGGATCAACCGTAATCGTGTAAGCCTTCAACCCGCGATTTTCAAGAATAGTGTTGTAAGGCGCGTAAACGGGAGAATTAAGAAGAACAGAATCTCCTTTTTGAAGATATCCGATTTTCGGATCATTCAGGAATTTGAAAATTGTGCCGATGCCGTGAGAAACTCCGTTAAGAAACATCAGGTCCTTATAGTCGATTTTCAGATTGAGTTTTTTGTTGTAATGATCCGCGACAACCACACGGGAAAGAGGCTCGCCCTGGGGATCCAAATAAGAGCCTCCGGAAACTACGGAATACTTGAACATTTCAAAAATAATATCACGCTTGTTCCAGTGAAGGCCTTGTTCTTCCGCGTATTTTTCTATGCGGGTAAGAAAGAAATAAAAGTCTTCCAGAAGCTTTTCCGCCGTTTTTTCGGAGTAAATTGTTCTGGCCAGTTGCTGGATTTCACCCCAAAGTGTTCCAAAATCATCACGATTATCAGAAACAAAATGTTCGCCGGGATTGTTGAGCATGGCGTCTATTTCCAGAAGAAGAGCATAAAATTTGCGGCCATCAACAGATGGCGAAAATCCGTACCCCGGGTCCCCGCGTGAAAGATCTACAACATTTTCAACTCCCACACTGTCATCGGCAATTTTTCTAAGCAAACGGAAAATCCTGAAGGGATTGTCCAGAGCCAGATCAAACCCCCATTTATTATCTCGAAGCTTCATTTTTTAGAAAGTTAAATAAAAAAAACGAATACAAACGTCGCCCCCAGCCCCTGACGGCAGTGTAAGCCCCCCGGATAAAAATTGCAACAAAATGGGGTCAGGTACCATTTAGAGTCCCTTCAATTTTACATCTCCTTTTACTCGACACTTGCACGCCAACCGATGTTTACCGTCTTTCATCATCATCATCTCCAAAGTCTGCCCTTCTACATCATCAATTTCATTCAGATTTTCAACACCTTCCTCAATCTCAACAATGCAAGTTCCGCAAACTCCGTCCTCACAACCGAAAGCAATAGGCCATCCCTGTTTTTTGGAAATGTCCCTCAGAGAAGTTTCCTCCTGAAGCTCAACTTCATCACCCGTATTTGAAAAAGTTACTTTGAACATGCGATCATTATCGCTACAATGCCGTCGAATTGCAAACCTTTTACAACAATGCGCTTAAAAACTCCGACCGTAAAAATCGGCAAAATAAAAATCGG
>SLNK01000055.1 GCA_007133095.1 Candidatus Peregrinibacteria bacterium
AAGTCCGGTAACCGAATCTCTTTTAACTCCGGGTGAATGAGCGGTCGGACCAAACTGAATATACCCAAAAGCCGGGTTCCATGCATGTCCGGATAAATTTCCGACACCATCCATTGTCACCCCGTAATTATACGCTCCACAATCAACCCGGCCCAATGGATTTTCACTTGAAACATTTCTTCCATCTCTACAACTGAAAGATATAAATCCCAGATTGGTGTTCCACGCCCATCCCCTCAAGGCATAACTCCCAGGACTTTCTTCGTTAACACACGCAGCCAAATGCTGGTTTCCCGGCGCATACCCCCTGTCTTTTCCAACAACCTTCAAGTCAGTATCCGCCTGATAATTAAACGATGTTATTCCCGTATCCGGATTATCCGTTGTTGTGGCGCCGCTTATTGCTCCCGTACAAAGTGTGTAATTTCCCAGCGCATGGACCTCTTTCTCACTCCCTCCATCGGAAAACAAAAATGCCAAAGCAACAAAAACAGGCAAAAACAAAATCAGAAATAAAATCTTTCCGGAAGTAGTTTTAAACATAATTCTAGGTTTTTATTTTTTATTTTTAACGAAATCACACTACGCTCATCAAGATTATACCACAATTATTTGTCGCAGTCCACACAAGACACTGCTCCTTCTTTTCCTTCAACTCTCAATCCTCCGCATTTTTTGCAAATATCGACGGGTTTATTCCAGGTAGCGGTCTTGCATCGCGGAAATTTATTACATCCCCAAAAAATTCTGCCTCCCTTTTTCGTTCTTCTCTCAACCAACTGCCCCGTTTTACATTTTGGACATTTCACTCCTGAAAAAACAACAATGGACATAATATTTTTACACTCCGGATAATTGGAACAGCCCAAAAAAGGTCCGAATTTGCCGGTTTTCAATTCCATGTCTTTCCCGCACTTTTCACATTTCTTGTCTTTAAATTTTTTCTTAAGCTCCTTAAATTCCTTACTTTCCTCCGCTCTGCCCTCTTCACCTCCCCCCTCCTTTCCGTTTCCGTTCAGAGGCTTTGCGTTTTTGCACTCGGGATAATTGGAGCAGGAAAGAAATTTCCCGAATCGTCCCAGCTTCACAAGCATTTTTGATCCGCATTTTTCACAAACCTCGTCCGTTTCTTCATTCACAATATCGGCCTTCTTCAAAGTTTTTTCTTTTATTTCGATATTTTTGTGAAACGGTTCGTAAAACTCCTTTATCATCGGCGTCCACTTGATTTTTCCTTCTTCCACCTGATCCAGTTTTTCTTCCATTTCCGCGGTGAATTTATAATCAACTATGTCGTTGAAGTTTTCTACCAGCATATCCGTGACGACTCCGGCCACGTCGGTCGGTTTCAAGGATTTTCCATCTTTTTCGATATACCCGCGAGTCATTATAGTGCTTATCGTGGGGGCGTATGTGGACGGCCTGCCGATACCTTCGCTTTCCATCTTTTTAACCAAAGAAGCTTCCGTATACCTTGCGGGGGGCTTCGTAAAATGCTGATCAACATTAAGTTTTTTCAGGTCAACGACCTCTCCTTCCTTTAATTCCGGCAAAAATTTATCTCCTTCATGGTGTTCCGCCTCAAGATGTTCGTCCCCGGGATCACGTCCCTCCATGTAAACCTCCATAAATCCGGGGAAAACGATCGTTTGTCCCGTAGCCCTAAACATATAATCTTTTGCCTCTATGTCCACCGCTACCTTGTCCACCAAAGCCTCCTTCATCTGGCAAGCGATTGTTCTTTTCCAAATAAGTTCATACAGGCGCGCTTGATCTCTTTCCAAAAATTTTGCGGCCTGCTCGGGCTTCAAACTCAAATCCACCGGACGGATAGCTTCATGAGCCTCTTGAGCACCCTTCCGCCCCTTATATCTGCGCGGAGTGGAAAGCGCGAACTCCTTGCCGAATTCCTTTTCAATAACGTTTTTAGCGGCCTTCAAAGCGGAATCCGCCAAATTAACACTGTCCGTTCTCATATAAGTTATAAGTCCCGTTTCGCCTTTCCCGGTATCGATTCCCTCGTAAAGCTGTTGCGCCACGGTCATAGTCTTCTTAACGGAAAAATGCAGTTTCCGAGAAGCTTCCTGCTGAAGAGTGGAAGTGATGAACGGAGGCGCGGGATTTCTTTTTATCTGTTTTTTTTCGACTTTCGAAACCTTATATTCAGCTTTCTTCAGATCCTTTTCCACTTTTTTGGCTTCCTTCTCGTTTGTAAGAGAGAGCTTTTTATCTTTGTATTTCTGGAGTTCGGCTTCAAAAGAATCTTTTTTAGAGTTTTCAAAAAGCCCTTCTATTCTCCAGTATTCTTCGGGGTTGAAAGCGTCAATCTCACGCTCTCTCTCAACAACAAGTCTGACGGCAACGCTCTGAACACGCCCGGCGGAAAGACCGTATCTGATTTTATGCCACAATAAAGGCGACAACTCATATCCCACAAGCCTGTCCAAAACTCTCCTTGCCTGTTGTGCATCAACATAATCCTGATCAATTTTTCTGGGATTTTTTAAAGCTTTTTTAATAGCTTCCTCCGTAATTTCATGAAAAACGATTCTATGAACCGGCATCTTTTTTTCATCAACCTTCAAGGCCTTCAAAAGATGCCACCCGATAGCCTCTCCTTCTCTATCTTCATCAGTCGCGATATATAATTCTTCAGCTTTTCTAAGTTCGTCCTTAAGAGCACTGATCGTTCTTTTCTTGTCCGCGGGAACCATGTAACTGGGCTTGAAATCTTTATCCACCTCAACTCCCATTTTGGACTTTGGCAAATCCCTAACGTGCCCCATGGAAGCCAAAACTTTGTAGTCCCTACCTAAAAACCGTGAAATCGTTTTCGCTTTCGCCGGAGACTCAACAATAACCAAATTCTTCGCCATAAACGGAATTAAATTACAGCCATAATTCTTATAGAAGATGTGCCCGCTCGTCAACCGTCAAAAGATTTTTTTAAAAACTCTCTTGATTTAAGCTTTATAGTCAATATAATACCTTTGTTTTAATCCCTAACCTCTAGCTTATGACTAAGCAAGACTTGGTGACAGAAGCTGCGCAAGCAGCAGGCGTCACAAAAAAAGCCGCATCCGAGGTACTTGAATCAATTCTCGGATCAATTACAAAAAGCCTTAAGAAAGGCAAAAACGTAACCATCACAGGTTTCGGAACTTTCCGCGTTTCAAAGAGAGCGGCAAGAACAGGTGTAAACCCACGAAACCCAAGTGAAAAGATCAAGATTCCTGCAATGAAGCTACCTGCTTTCAAAGCTGGAAAATCTTTGAAGGATGCCGTTAAATAACAACGGATAAATCGACTTCGGTCTTTAGAAGACCCCCGATTAAAATCGGGGGTCTTTTTTTGTCTCAACCAGGTGTTGTCCCGCCGAGCGAAGCGAGGCGCAAGGAACGCCCCAAACAAAAAGAGCCGCGATTAAAAATCGTCCCCGTTCTCGTCTTCTTGAAATCCTCCCGCAAAACGGATAAGATTCCCGCATATGGAAACGCAACTGAAAAACTTGCAATCGGAAGCCTTGTCGGCAATTGAAAAAACCAAAACGCCGGAAGACTTAAAATCCCTGGAAGTAAAATACCTGGGCCGAAAAGGAGAGTTAACACAAATTCTCCGGGGTCTTAAAGACCTTCCCCCTGAAGAAAAGAAGAAAGCCGGACAACTTTCAAACTCGGTTAAAAAAACTTTGGAAGACGTTTTAGAAACAAAAAAAGCCAAACTTGAAACTGCAGAGATCGAAAAAGCTTTAAAAAAAGATTTCTTCGACACAACAATCCCGGGAGATGCTCGTCCGCTGGGTCACATCCACCCGCTCACGCAAATACAAGAAGAGGTCGAGAGAATTTTTAATCAAATGGGGTTCGGGATTATGGACGGTCCGGAAGTGGAATCGGAATACTATAATTTCGAAAGCCTGAACATTCCCTCGGATCATCCCGCCCGTGACATGCAAGACACGTTTTTCATAAAAGACAAAGACGACGGCAAACACGGAAAAATGGTTCTTAGGACACATACTTCTCCGGTACAAATCCGGACAATGGAAAAATACGGAGCTCCTTTAAGAATAATTGTTCCGGGACGAGTTTTCAGATATGAAGCAACGGATGCGGGACACGACACAACTTTTTATCAAGTGGAAGGACTCTTGATAGAAAAAGATATTTCGCTGAGCCATCTCAAGGGAGTAATGGCCGAATTTTTGAGCCGCTTGTTCGGAAAACCCGTAAAAGTCCGCTTCCGCCCCGGATATTTTCCCTTTGTGGAGCCGGGCCTGGAACTGGATTTTTCATGCCTGATCTGCGACAACACCGGCCAACGCGAAGGCGAAGACTGTAAGGTCTGCAAGAAAACCGGTTGGATAGAATTCATGGGGGCGGGAATGGTTCACGAAAACGTTCTCAAAGCGGGAGGCATAGATCCTAAAAAATATCAGGGCTGGGCTTTCGGATTCGGGCTGACCCGTCTGGTAATGATGAGATACGCAATTGACGATATCCGTCTTCTCACAAACAGCGACTTAAGATTTTTAAAACAATTTTAAATGAAAGTTTCCTTAAACTGGCTAAAAGATTTTGTAGATATTCCAAAAAAGCTAAACCCCGAAGATCTCGGAGATTTACTCACACTGAAAACAGCTGAAGTTGAAGCCGTTTATAATCAAGCGGGCTCCTTCGATAACATGGTTGTCGGACAAATTATGGAAATTCTCCCGCACCCCGACGCAGACAAACTGAAAATTGTAAAAACTTCGATAGGTAAAATTAATCTAAAAATGGTCTGCGGCGGAAGTAATCTCCGCGAAGGAATGTATGTGGCGGTAGCGAAAGTCGGCGCAAAAATAAGGTGGCACGGCGAGGGCAATCTCGTCACTCTGGAAAAAGCAAAAATAAGAGGTGTGGATAGTGAAGGAATGATCTGCGCGGGCTCTGAAATAGGAATTGATGCGGAAACGGAAGGGCTCCCCCGGGAAAATGACAGAGAAATATTGGACCTTTCCGCAATAAAACCGACCCCCGGAACCAGTCTTGCAAAAATTTTTCGAGCGGAAGACTTCATTTTGGAATTTGACAACAAGTCCTTAACTCACAGGCCGGACCTTTGGGGCCATTACGGAATTGCGAGAGAAGTCGCGGCAATAACAGGAGGGGAATTTACTCAGCTAACCCCAAAAGTAAAGATTCCGGCAAAAGGAGAATCCCCAAAAGTAAAAATTGAGGATTATTTGCTCTGCCCAAGATATTGCGGCCTTACGATAAACAACATAAAAGTCGGCGAATCCCCGGATTGGCTCAAAAAAAGACTGATCTCGACGGGACACGGGGTCCACAACAACATCGTGGACATCACCAACTACATAATGACCGAATTGGGACAACCGATGCACGCCTTCGATAAAAATCACATAAAGGAAGGGATTGTTGTTCGAACTGCAAACAGCGGCGAAAAAATAACCACACTGGACGAAAAAACACATACCCTCCCGGGAGAAACCCTGATAATAGCTGACCACGAAAAGCCCTTGGCCATAGCCGGAGTAATAGGCGCAAAAAACAGCGGAATAAACGAAGGCACAACTTCCATAATCTTGGAATCGGCAAACTTTAATCCACAATCCGTCCGCAGAACATCGACAAAACTCGGCATAAGAACGGATTCCGTACAAAGATTTGAAAAAGCCCTCGATCCCAACCTCGCCGAACTCGCGATAAAAAGAGCCGCGGAATTAATTTTGCAAATCTGCCCCGAAGCCGAAATAGCCGGCCCGATAACAGACGTGGGAAAATTCAACAAGAAGCCTCTGAAAATAAACTTGGACACAAAAAAAGCAGCTCTGAAAATAGGAGTGAAGCTTAGCACAAAAGAAATGGCCGATATGCTAAACAAATTGGAGTTTTTAACGGAAAAAAGAGTCGACAACAGATTGGCCGTAACCGTCCCGTCATTCCGCGCCACAAAGGACATACAAATCGAAGACGACCTTATAGAAGAAGTTGCCCGCCTCTATGGTTATGAGAATATTCCCGTAACTCTGCCCTCTCTTCCAACCAGATTACCCAAAGACAACCCGGAAAGATTCAAAAAACACAGACTCAGAGAAGTTCTTTCATACGGGCTGGGTTTTTCGGAATTTTATAACTATTCATTCTACGGAATTGAGGAAATCAAAAATTGCCTGTTGGAAGAAAAAGGCCATTTAAAGCTTTTGAATTATCTGTCGGAAGACCAGACACACCTTAGAAAAACATTATTCCCGAATATTATAAAAAATCTTCAAAACATAACGAGATATGAAGAAACGGCGAGGATTTACGAAATAGGCAGAACTTTTAAAGATATCGGTCAATATTATCCCCTTGAAGAAAAACAAGTTACCGGTGCCATTTTAATAAAGGGAAAATCCGATGCCCCTTTCTACGAAGCAAAAGGCGTTGTGGAAACCATATTTAAAAAATTCTCTTTACCAAAAGCCAATCCTGTAAATGAAATTCCCGACACTCCATACGCTCACCCCGTAAAAAGCATCAGCTACATAGATAAACACGCACAAACATTGGCAAGAGTTTTTGTCCTACACCCCGCCGTATCAAAAAATCATGACTTGGAAAAATATTCGGTAGCTTTCTTCAACATCAATTTCACCGAAATAATGAAGTTGCCCCCTGAAGAAAAGAAATACACCCCCATCCCAAAATTCCCGGACATAAAGATAGACATATCCGTTTTAGTCGACAAAGAGACGGAAATCTCCAAAATAGAAACCGCCATTTTCAATGCCGCACCTCAGCTTACCCGCTCCGCAAAGCTGTTTGATATCTATCAAGACGACAATATAGGCAAAGACAAAAAGGCTGTCGCTTTCAAAGTAACGCTCCAATCAGACGAACGTACTCTCACGGACAAAGAAATGGTCTCCGCCCAAAACGCCATCTTCAAAAACCTCGAAAGGATCGGCGGCGAAATCAGGGGAAAGTAAAGAATTTTCTAAAAAGTATACTACTCTTCGCCTTCCCTTTCACTATCCTCCAAAGCCTTTAGCTCTTCAGCAAGATTCACGCCCTTGTTGGTGGGGGGCGTCGCAATGTCCAGCTCCTCTCTTGTGAAATATTGTCGCTTCAAACCTTCTCTCCCGGACTCCTCCCCTATGTTTTCTTCAAGCGCTCCCTTTCTCTTATCAAGAGCCTCCACCAGTACAGCTTCAACAAAATCCGTTGATTGCTCTATAACTTTTAAAAGCCTTCTGGCGATGCCCCAGACTTCCCTTTCTTTCGTCGCAAGTGCTATAATCACAGTTTCTCTCAACTTGTCGGCGCATACTTTCAACATTTCAACATCGTCACTATCTCCCCTTGTTTTGCTCTCTCCTAACCTCAGGGCAAGAAATTGTTCGGCACTATCGCGCTTGCTTTTATCTTTTGAGGAAATTTCCTCCAGTTTATTCCATAACCCCACTCTTTTAAGATATTCTGTGTCTTCCTCCCTCTCGGGTACACCAAAGATAGATTTAAGAATCTTCTTGTTGGCTTCGTCCTTAAGATCTTTATCCTTTAGAAAAAGGCCTTTTCCCCCTTGAGCCCCCACCGCCACCTCAAACATATCCATTAAATCTGATTCCATGGGATCTCCCACAAAAGCCTCCACAGCCTGACTACATTCATAGAGTGCTTGTTCTATTTCCTCGGATGCTTGCGCCGCCATCGTCCCTGCAGTTTTCTCTTCCTCGTCTTCCTTCTCGGGATCCATTCGAAGCAAACGCACCAATCTTCGCTTTACATCAAACAGCTCTCTTTTTCCTTTTTGACTAAACACATAAGATAGGTTCGGCAAAGTAAATCCATGCTCCACTTTTTCCCATGAACATTTACTCGGTCGCTTAGCCCTACCACACAATTTTCGGCTAATCGCCAAAACATCATTATAGGTTCTGTGAGCATTGTACGGATGCATATAAAGGCCCCCTGTAATCATGTCCAAA
This sequence comes from Candidatus Peregrinibacteria bacterium, assembly GCA_007133095.1. Taxonomy (GTDB): domain Bacteria; phylum Patescibacteriota; class Gracilibacteria; order UBA1369; family LOWO2-01-FULL-3; genus SLNK01. The sequence continues at coordinate 7,979 of SLNK01000055.1, forward strand.
TATCCTCCCATTGTAGCTGATTTCAAATGGTTGTATACAAACCTTTCATCCGGTATGACAGGGCATTGCCCGTCGGGGTCGACACCAGGCAAAAGCTTGGCACGTCCTTTGTTTACCCATGCTCGTTCAGTTTCAACAACAATATGGTGAAACAAGCGAGGGTCCCAACCAAACTCCTGCTCTAAACGCCTTTTTACTTTGTCATAAAAGTTTAGCGCCCTTGTCCGGTTATACGGACTGTCTTTTTCATCATTCCCTTGAATTGAAACGGTTACATGAACGCCGCTTTCAATGGCGGGCCTAAGTTCATTAATGGTGGTTGCGTAAGAATCAAGGTTGGTCTTATAGTCTATTTTTCCTCCCATTCGGGAAAAGTCCAAAGACAAAACAAAAACGTCATATTCCTCCATGAAATCAACAATTTCCCTCAATCTCCTCACTTGCTCGGAAGAAGATTTTTCTCCCTTCTTTGTAACTCCATGGCTAACACACACTACTCTGGACTCTCCGCCGCTCAGTTTTTTAACAAGTTTTGAAAACTGTAAAAAAGCATCAGAATCTAAAGGCTCCTGATTGATATCCGTGGTGACATAGTTGGCAAACAAATCTATCATTCTCTTTTTAACATATCCGCTTATCTCTTTCGTCTCCGCCTCTGTTTCTGTTTTTTCATTACCCTCCTTGGAAGAAGCTTCTTCCTCGTCGGGAGAACTTTTCACCAAAAATTCTTGGTTCAAAATACGTTCCATTCTTTCAGAGGTAACGGCATTAGCTATCAAGTCCCACTTGCCACTTCCTTGATCATATGACCCGCAATGAATACAGTTCTGCCGACAGCCATCGCCCAGCCTAACAGTGTTTACACTTAAAATTCCGTCTTCCAAATTCGTCCCTGAAGAATCTCTCAAAACACGCTCTTCATCCAACAATCTTTGCTTTTCCATTGTCTTTTTTTCAAGCTCATCTTGAGAGCTAATGCTTTCCATATTAACATTCTTATCAAACAAAATCATTGCAGGAAAGCGAAGCTACACCCATCTGCCACAACATGTCAACACAAAATGTCAAATCCGCATGTACAATTTCTCAAAAATCGGAGAAAGTATCTTTCTGTTGACAAATCGCCCCTACTTGTTGCAATATCAGTGTGGGCACATAATAAAGTTGTTATGCCGATTCGGGAACACTCCAAAATAGTTTCACGTAAGCCTTTGGATCCGGACCTACTGGACAAAGCAAGCCTCTCCATCGGGATAGCCGATGCCATGAACGAATGCTTGTGGTTCGGTGACGAAAATCACCGAACGCTGTATGTAAATCCGGTTTATGAAAAAACGTCCGGCTATTCGTTAAAAGAGTGTATAGGCCAGCCTGCGGATTTTTGTTTCGATGAAGAAAGTAAAAAAATAATCGCAAGACATCATAAGTTGCGAAACAGGGGAGTTCCTTCCCAATATGAAGCGACCATGGTCTCCAAAAGCGGAAAAAAAATTCCGGTACTTGTAAGTGGCGCCCCAACCAAAACTGGGGGCACAATTGGAATATTTATCAATCTGACAAACATTAAAAAACTTATAAAACAAGAAACCTTAACCAGAAAAATCCTTCAGCACACAGATAAAGCGTTCGTTATTTTAGACAAAGACAGGAAGATAACATTATGGAACAGCGGAGCAAAAATTCTTTTCGGGTACAAAGAAAGTGAAGTTTTGGACAAATGCATAGACGTAATAATCCCTCCAAACGAAAGAAAGAATAATGAATACCTCATCGAAGAGGTGGAAAAAAGGGGCCACGTCCTAAATGTAGAAACCAAGAGGCTTCGAAAAAGCGGTACAAAAATTGACGTTTCGGCATCGGTCACAAAAGTTGTGGACGAGGATAAAAATTTTGTAGGATACCTTCTCAGTTATCAAGACATTACCCAGCAAAAACGCGACGGCGATGAACTGCAAAAAAGGTTCGAGGCTATACAGGACGCTTACAAAGAATTGGGCCTTCAAAAAAGGCACCTGGACTATTTCTGCGAGATCTCGGAGGCCGCAACTTCAACGGAGTCACTGGAAAGCCTTGAAAGACTTATTGTAAGCGCAATGTCCATGCTAACAAAATGTGAAGGCGTTGTTCTGCGCAGTTATGACGGCGCAAGAAGCTTGAAACTAAAACACTGCTTTGGCGTTAATAAAAATTGGTGGAATAAAGGCCAAATCAAATATAAGAACAGCATCGCAGAAGAAGCTTTCAAAAAACGCAGAAGTCTAATTATAGACAACATCGATGCCCATACAAAACATCAGGGGACTCAGCTCCTTAAAGACCACAGATTCAAAGTTCTGATACTTCTCCCTCTATATATAAATGACAAACTGCTGGGGACAATAAGCCTATACGCGACGAATCCCGCAAAATTCAGATTCATAGAAACCACCTTTTTGGAAAATATGGCAAAACTCTGTTCCCTTGCAATTCATTCCAAAACAACCCAGAACATATAAGCCTCCCTTTACCGATACCGAATTTTTAAGTAATATCCCTTTGCATGAAAAGATTTTTACCTCGTAAACAAGCAGGTTTGGGCAAGAAGGTCCTCTTTTGGGGAATCACATTTGTAATCGGCGTTTTCGCGCTTGCATTAATAGGAATCGCCTCCACAATAGCGATTCTTTCTGCTGATCTACCCAATATAGGAGACCTTGAAACTCTTTCGGCACCACAGTCCACTCAAATTTTCGATAGGGACGGCGGTTTGCTTTACACAATACACGGAGAAGAAAATCGAGAACAAGTCCCCCTTGGCAAAATTTCGCCAAATTTGGTAAATGCGACACTCGCAATTGAAGATGACAGTTTTTGGGACCACAAAGGCTTCGATATAAAAGCTTTGGGAAAAGTGGCAATGTACGAAATTTTCGGCAAAGGAAGCCCAAGAGGAGGATCCACCATAACTCAGCAATATATCAAAAACACCTTTTTATCTTCGGAAAGAACCTATACCCGTAAAGCGAAGGAGTTGATTCTCTCCCTCAGGCTGGAAAGAGCTTTTGAAAAAGAGAAGATTTTGGAACTTTACCTGAACAGGATTCCTTACGGAAATAACGCATACGGAATACAAAAAGCCGCAGAAATATACTTTGGAAAAAGCGCCGAAGATTTAACCCTGGGAGAAAGTGCTCTTCTCGCATCGCTTCCTCAAGCACCAAGCAGGCACAATCCGTATGGAAACAACCGCTTTTCACACACTCTTAAAGAATTCTCTCTGGAAGAAGTGGAAAGAAGAAAGATAGAAACGGAATTCGATCTGAGAACGGAGGAATATGTGCGCGGATTAATTGGTCAGCACGTAGAGATAGCCGAAGGAAGGAAGGTCTACATCGCGGGAAGAAGCGATCTGGTGCTAAGACGAATGTACGAAACGGGAATAATTACTATGGAAGAAAGACAGTCCGCTTTAAACGAAATACAAAATATCGAATTCAACGAATATAGGGAGCCTATAAAACATCCTCATTTCGTGCTTCACATAAAACAATTGTTGGAAGATAAATATGGGAAAGACATGGTGGAAGGTGGCGGCCTTAAAGTATACACAACAATAGACGGGGACCTTCAAAGTTATGCCGAGCAAGTCGCAAGAGAAAGGGGTGAGGCCAACTTGGCATACGGTGCAAACAACATCGCTATCCTTACAATCAACGCAAAAACAGGGGAAATTCTTGTGATGGTGGGGTCAAAAAATTATTTTGACGAAGAAATTCAAGGCAAGGTAAATGTTGTGACTCGTCCCCGCCAGCCCGGATCCTCCTTCAAGCCGATAGTTTACGCGCAAGCCTTTTATAACGGGTACGCCCCCGGTAGCATCATCTACGACGTGCCAACAAAAATCGGCCCAAACGAACCGCGAAATTTCGACGGCAGCTGGAGAGGGCAAATGACAATAAGAGAAGCTCTGGGGTTTTCCAGAAATATACCGGCGGTAAAAGCGTATTTTCTTGCAGGAGAACAAGATCCCGTAATAGACCTTTCGGAAAAAATGGGGATAACAAGTTTAAGCAAAAGCCATCACTACGGATATCCCTTAGCCTTGGGCGCGGGAGAAGTTTCCTTGAAAGAAATGGTGACGGCGTTTGCCGTATTCGCGAACAACGGAAGACGACCTGAGCTCACGGGGATACTAAGAATTGAAAACGCAAACGGGGACGTTCTCGAAGAATGGGAGCCACAGGATCCGGAGGAAGTAATGGATCCCCAAGTCGCATTTCTGATAAATGATATTCTTTCAGACAGAGAGGTTGGTTTAGGCCCGTCTTTGTTTGTAGACAATAAAATAAACGCGGTAAAAACGGGGACCAGTACAAAGGAAACCAAACAAGGAGCAACAACAAGAGTACAGTCCGGAGATGGATGGGCCATAGGTTATACCCCCTCAATAGTAACGGGTGTTTGGGGAGGAAATACGGACGGAAGAGGAATGAAGCCCAACGCTACGGGGTACACCATAGCCGCCCCCGCTTTCAAGGCCGTAATGACAAAAGCCCTTGCAGATTCACCGGCTGAACCTTTCCCCGAACCGGAAGGCATTCAACGCATAGAAATCAGCAAGGCTTCCGGTCTCCTTCCGGGACCATCAACACCAAGCTCGTACATAATAACGGAATTGTTCCCAAGCTTTTCCGTTCCGGTTGTTGAAGAAAATATTTTTTACACGGTTACGCTGGACAAAATTTCCGGCCTGCTGGCGACCGAGTTCACCCCCCCGGAAGCAAGAGTGGAGGTGACCTATCAAAATTACGAACCCATAGCCGACCTCTTTAATTGGAGGCAGGAAATAATAAATTATTACAGCGCACCACGAGAGCTTGAAGAAGATGAGGAAGGACAGCCTCAAATAAGCACATTTCGCGCGGGACTTCCTCCTACGGAATATGATAACGTTCACACAGCGGAAACAGCCAAATTACGACCTTCAATCGGTATTTTAAGCCCCTCTCCACAGGGATCACTCAGTCGTGGGTCAAACCCTATAAGTTTGGACATAAACGCACCGCACGGAGTTAAGAGGGTCGAGATTTTCCTCAACAACGACAAAAAATACACCACTTCCACGCCCCCTTTTAACACGTTTGTGTTCATCCCGGTAACAATGGGCCCCGGATCCAAACACCTTCTAGTGGCGAAAATAATAGACAACCTGGGATACAGCGATGAATCCGCGATAGAGGTGGTTGTAGAAAGTCCGGGAACCCCTTCTCCTGACCCGGAACCTCCTCCTGCTCCGGAGACATCTCCGCCGGAAGATGAAGCCCCTCCCGCAGACGAAGAAAATTAAAATTTTTCCTCTAATCGTTTCTTCAAATAAAGCTTTGTTTTAAAAACGGCCTTTCCTCTATGGCTTATCTTGTTTTTTTCTTCCGCTGTCAAAGCGGCGTAAACATGTCTTCCGCCTTCCGGCAAAAAACATGAACTCAAGGGGACCCCGGGGATAATGGGCGCCCTCAAATCTTCGGTAATCACTCCTTTGGTTTGCCCCTCAAAAAATGACGTCGTCGCCCCCTCAAAGAAACAAACATTACAAACAAAAAGGGCGCGTCTGTTGTTAACTCCCTCCATTCGCTTCATAAAAAACCTTAGCCATTCTTCATCATTAGCTTTTTCGCCGGCCCCCCATCTCCGGGTTTTTAATCCCAGCTCACCTTTTAAAGCTTCCACCAAAACACCCGAGTCCTCAGCCAAGGTAGGCATCCCCACTTTGCCAAAATAATATTCCGCTTTCTTATAAGCATTCTCCCTAAAAGTATCCCCGTCTTCCTCAATCCCGCTTTCACGGATTCCCAAATCTCCCAAAAAAACCGGGGTTATCGGCAAATCCCTAAGGCCTTCCGCTATTTCAGCGTACTTGCCGGGATTACCCGTTGCTATAAGAATTTCTTTCATATGCTTTTACTCTCCAGCCTTTTGAATCTTCTACAAAAACATATTCCAAAAACCATTCGTCCGCGTCAACCAAAACATTAATTTCCTTCTCTGCAATTCTGATTATTTCCATTGTTTCTACTGCAAAATAATCACAAAGCCGGTCGCTCACAGCCTCATTAACTCTTCGTTTTTCCCCATCGGCAAAATTGCCGGTAAAAACTACATCGTTCTTGCAAATTGTGGGATATCCACGCTCAATCAGTTTGTCCTTCCCCCTCCAATCAACAACCCCTGAAAGCCCCCAAACAAAAATAACAACAAAAATGAATACCGGAATCACGGCAATTCCAACCTTCCATCTCTCAACAAAGTCGAAAAACCGCTCCCATCTTTCCGCCTTGCGTTCCTCCTTCATCCTTTCTTTTTTCTCGTCTTCTTTTAATTCTCTGACAGCTTCTACAAAAATCTTCGCCGGATCATCAGACCCCTTAGACGCTTTTTTGACAGATTTTTTCTTTGCTTTTTCGGGAACCTCCTCGGCTTCAACAGCAAAATCTCTTCTGTTTATTCTCCCGGAAACATCCGCCCGCAAACTCAGCTTGAAAGGTTCGGGGTTTTTTATATCCTCAATTCCCCTCATCCGGGCCAAAAAACCGCTAAGTTCTCCGAAATATACTCCTTGTCCTCCGTCGCTGTCCCCAAAAAGTAAAAAGTGCACTCTTTTCAAAACTCTATAAATTTTTGGTCCGATAACTCCTTCATCAGACCCTAAAACCTCCATCACTCCACCGTCGGAAATCTCTTCAAAGAATTTCAATCTCAAAATCTCCCTTTCTTCCATGGAAAGCTTTCCGAACATACGCTCCGCTTTTTCAAAAACCTCTTTTCCTCCCCCGTATTGTTTTATCTTCTTGTCATTTGTGATAACTCCCTGGGTTTCAGGGAAGCCTTTGCTCTCGATATGCTCAAAAACCCTCGGGTGGGCAAGACTATACAGCCAAACCGCATACCCTACATCCAAAGAAGTATTTCTGGCCTGCCCCAAAGCATCCAAAAAAGTCAGGCGGGTAATATTTTCCGCGTCCTCGCCTTCTCCCACACGCCTGGCCACATACTTGTAAAGGTCGTCGAAATACGCGTCAAACAGGAGCAAAAACTGCTTCAGCTCCCCCTTTTTTAATTTCTCAACACACTGCTTTTCAACATAAATATCCATATAAAAAGATTATTTATTAGGGGAAAGCTATAACACACCCCCTTTGACTAGTCAACACTATATATAGCCCGAAAGCGCAAACGAAGCTTGAAAAGCAGAAAATATATATAGGGTGCAGCCTTTGCCGAAACAAGGAAAAGGCCTCACTCTCTTTAAAACGCAGAAATTGCAACATTGATGCAGATTTGGCCGAAACAAGGAATTTTTGAAAAAAGCCTACGCAAAGGTAAAAGCATAAAAAATATATATAGGGTGCAGATTTTGCCGAAACAAGGAAAATCTTCAAAAGTGTACATTTCCGTACACGTTGAAGATTTTATCCTCAGTTGAGGTAAAAGATGCCTCCTATATATATTTTCTGGTGGAGATGCCGGGAGTCGAACCCGGGTCCAGAGATGAGGCCGGAGCGCGTCTACAATCATAGTTTGTTTAAAAATTTTCGTCATCGGGCTAGATAACAAACACTCGTTCCCGATGCTTATCTTCAAAAATTTTCGTGTCCTTTAACCGAAGCCCGTCAAAAGACCTTAACCCGCAAAATGTCGCTCGTAAAACTTAGCGGATGTCGGTGATACGAACGCGCCCGAGAAATTGTCAGGCGGAAAGAACTAGGCCATTACAGCTACAGGAGCAAAAGCGCGGTTTCCCATGCCTTGTGCGTCCATGAACTTAGCAACCATGTCCTTCATTGATGTCTTTGCATCTAATTTGCGCCGGACGGATTTAAGGGAAGACGGCGCGATCCCCTGATTGCAGCAACTCGAACCTGAAACATCCTGTCGAATGCCAATACATCCCCACTTTTCAAAGAGCCTGTGAATTAAACCACGTTTTTGCAAAAAAGGCAAGCCTATCGCTTCCCGTGCTTTGCCTCCTTGCCCAGCCTCTCCACACACTTTTTGAGCTCTCCAAACCAGTTCTTCCCCAATGCTTTTAAGTCAATTCTAAGCCTTGTTCCGCTAATTCTCCATTGGGAGTTATATTCTAAAAGGTTGACTATGTTCGCAGGTTTGACCTTTCCGGACATATGCAAAACTATTTCCTTGTCTTTACTCATCGGAACCGTTTCGGATTTGATGTTTATGAGCCCCGCCTTTTTGGCAAGAATCTTGAGATCTATTATTTCAACCAAATTCCTGACTTCTTCCGGAATTTTCCCATAATCTTCAAGGATGTCCTGTTTTATATCTTCAAGGTATTCTCTTGTATCGGCAGAAGAAAGTCTTTGATAAACTCCGATTTTATCTCTGGACTCGGGAATATAATGATCCGGAATATACGCCTGGACTGGCAGTTCGATAGAAACGTCCTTAACGTCTTCCTCTCCGTCCTCAACTCTCCCGGCCTTAAGATCCTCAACGGCTTTATTTAGCATTCTCATAAAGTGCGCAACACCTACAACATTTATAACGCCATGTTGATTTGCCCCAAGAATATCTCCAGCTCCTCGAATCTCCAGATCCTTCATAGCTATCTGAAATCCGCTTCCCAAATCGGAAGCCTCAACAATAGCGCGTAACCGCTTCTTCGCGTCCAGTTTTAATCTCTGCCCGTGATACAAAAAGTAAGCATAAGCCTGTTTCTTTCCCCTTCCCACACGCCCCCTTAACTGATACAGCTGGGCCAGTCCAAACTTTTCGGCACTATTAACAATGAGGGTGTTTGCGTTGGAAAGGTCTATCCCGTTTTCTATGATTGTGGAACTGACTAAAACATCGAACTTATGATCTATAAACGCCATTATTCTTTCTTCGAGGTCGCCACTTCCCAGCTTTCCGTGTGCAACTGCGATTCTAGCTTCCGGGACAAGCGCCTTAAGGCCTTCCGCAAAGCTGTCTATTGTAAGAACCCTGTTGTGCAGAAAATAAACCTGCCCGCCCCTCTCAATTTCCTTCATTATAGCCTCTCTTACCAAGCTTGGTGAATATTTTCTAACTTCGGTTATAACCGGTAGTCTCCCGAAAGGAGGTGTCGTTATAGTTGTAATATCCCTTAGTCTGTTCAAGCATATGTTCAATGTGCGGGGAATCGGGGTCGCGGTAAGGGTAAGAAAGTCCACCTCTTTCCTCAAATCCTTTAAGGCTTCTTTTTGTTTAACCCCAAACCTTTGTTCTTCGTCTATAACAACAAGTCCCAAATTTTTAAATGCTATATCCTGCTGCAAAAGCCTGTGCGTCCCGATAATAACGTCAACCTCTCCCTTCTTTAATTTCTCTACAATCTGTTTTTGCTCCTTCTGGGTTCTAAAACGACTAAGCATTTCTACGCGGACATCAAATTCGTCCATCCTTTGCTTGAAAGATTTGTAATGCTGGTCCGCTAAAATTGTTATAGGAGAGACAACCGCAACCTGTTTTCCGCTTTGTACAGCCTTGAAGGCGGCACGCATCGCAACTTCTGTTTTCCCAAACCCAACATCTCCACACACAAGACGATCCATGGGCTCAGGGCTTTCCATGTCGGCTTTAACGTCTGTTATGGCCTTTACCTGACCCGGTGTTTCCTCGTATTTAAAGGTCTTTTCAAAGGTGTCTTGTAAATCATTGTCCTTCTTGAAAGAAACTCCTTTAGCCGCAAGCCTTTCTGCATAAAGCTTCAGCAGTTCTTTGGCTATTTTCTGGGTTTCTTTTTTGACCTTGTTGGTAATCGTGTTCCACTCGGCGCTTCCCAGGCGTGTGAGTTTTGGCATCAATTCCTCCGAGCCTATATACTTGTTAACCTTGTCGGCCTGGTCGATAGGAACAAATAATTTGTCGTTTTCAGCATATCCCAAAGCGATATACTCTTTGGTTATTCCGTCTATGGTTTTTCTATCAAGACCGATAAACTTGGCTATACCGTGATCGGCATGAACAACAAAATCCCCAGCCTTGAGGCTTGTAAGAAAATCCTCAAACGCGTTGGCGGAAACTCTTCGTTTTTTTTCTTCTCTCAATATTGAAACGTCGATGTCGGTTATGAGGTTTATTTTTTGAACAGGCGCCTGAAAAGATTGTGGAAAAACCCCTTCTTTATCCACATGGATTAAAAAAACCGATGATGAAGAAAACTTTTCATCATCAATTCCGAGCTTATAAGGGATTGTTTGGTCGTCCAAAAGAGCGCTCGCTTCTTCGACCTTTTTAGTAAAAAATATAGTTTTCCAACCGGCTTTTATCTTATCCCTGAGATCGTTCGCAAAATCGTAAGAAGTTCTGTATTTCAATACAGACAAAAAGTGCATGTGGAGGTGGTTTTTCACGTCGTCGTTAAAAGAAGTGAATGTTATGGTTGAACACCTTTCCACGGCCTCTCCCATAAAAGTGTTCCAGACGTCATAATATTCGTCCATAACATCTACTTCGTCATCTACAATAATTCCGTTTTTACCAAAAAGACCGATTATATCTCCGGTTGTCTCGCTGTACTCGAAAGGAAGTATCTCTAACTCTAAAACCCTCTTTCCGGTCTTGGAATAATCCCCGTCTTTCAGTTCAAAAATCGCTTCAACCGTATCAAAGTCTATGTTTATCCTGTAAACACTTTCTTTGTTTAACGGGTGAATAAGAATACTGTCTCCCACGCGAAGATATTTACCTTTTTCAAGAACCTCTTCTTCAGAGATCTCGTATCCTATAGACACAAGCTTTTCTATAAACTCAACAACGTCTAGTTTTTCTGAGGCCTTAACGGTTGTTCCCGCTTCAAAAAGAGCGCTTATGTCGGGGATGTTTTGAAGAAGAGAGTAAAAGTCGGTGATAAAAACAGCGGGTTCTTCCCGTGCAGCCCTATATACAAATTCCATGAGCCTTAAGCTCTGGGCCTTGTTAAAATCAGCTGTTGAGGGAAACATGGATATATCCTCATCTTTTATTTTTTTGTAAGAATAAACGGGCATATCTCCCCATATTGAAAGGGCTTTGTTCATCATATTAAACGATGTCTCGTCAGAGGTTATCCATAAAACACTACCGGCATCGTTGGCGTTATTCCTGAAAATATCGCTTAAAATAAACGCTTTGGAAGAGCTGTTTCCAGCACCTGAAAAAGTAACATTTTTATTTCCCTTAAAAAAATTGGTAGCCTCGGAGAGCTTCCCTTTAGGGAAATATGATATAATGTTTCGCATAAAAACTTTAAACTTTTAGCGGCATTATTATATACACATAATCATCAGTCTTAACCGGTCTTATAACGGCTGGTGAAGACTTGTCGGTCATTTGTAAAAAAACATTTTCCTCTTCTATGTAGGTGAGGACATCAAGTAAATACTGTGAATTTAATGAAATTTTGTTGTTTTCTCCTTCTATTTTTACGGACAAATCCGCCTTTTCTTCTCCTATCTTTGTCTCCTCTGAAGAAACAACCATCCTCCCGTCGTTTGTGACAGCAACCTTTACGCTATTATTGTTTTCCCTTGCGAAAAGACTAACCCTTTTTAAAACAAGTGACAGATCCTCCACTGAAACGGTACATGTGGTTTTTGCTTCTGCCGGGATTATCTTTTCGTAATCGGGGAATTTCCCGTCTATAAGTCTTGATATTAATTCAACACCATCGATAGAAAACAGGATTTGATTTTTTGAAATATTAACTTTTACCTCTTTAGCCTCTGATTTGGACATTACTTTGGAAAGCTCCATCATTGTCCTTCCCGGGATAATACAAGACACATCCTCTGCGGGCTTTTCTGAAAGTTTAACCTTTTTTTCCGCAAGACGGTAGCTGTCGGTGGCCACAAGTTTTAAAAACTCTCCCTTTGAAGAAAGTAGCACCCCTGATAAAACAGGTCTGGATATGTTTGTGGAAGCGGCAAAAACAGTCTCGTTTATTGAAGTACAAAAATCGTTAGTATTAACACTGAATTCCGCTCCTTTCTCAATGGTTGGAATTAAAGGAAATTCGTCGGCGCTTATACATTTTATTTTTGTGTTGGACGAAGCTGAAGAAATAGAAAGCGTGTTTCCGTCCATAAGATTAATTTCAACCTTGTCGTCTGTTATTAAAGAAATGTACGAAGAAAGAAGCTTCGCGGGGACAGTTATAGATCCTTCGTTCCGAACGTCGGCATCAACCGAACAACAAATAGCTATCTCTAAATTAGTGGCGGAGAAATAAAACTTTTTCCCTTCCGCTTTCATTAAAATATTATTAAGAACGGGAAGGGTGTTGTTTGGACTGATCGCCTTGTTTACTATACCCACGGCATAATCCAAATCTTTCTGAGAACAAAAAAGCTTCATACCGCTATTATATGCAAATAAACACTCAAAACAATAGCAATTTAATAAAGAAAAAAACTAATATTTTTTTACT
>SLNK01000063.1 GCA_007133095.1 Candidatus Peregrinibacteria bacterium
CCCACAGCTTCATTCACAATTTCTCCGTCTTTGAAGAATTTAAGAGAGGGAATACTCTGAATTTCATACTTTTCCGCGGTTTTTGTAGCCTCATCAATATTACATTTTCCGATTTTCCATTTCCCCTTATAATCCTTAGCCAGCTCATCTATCACCGGCGCCATCATTTTGCAGGGACCGCACCAATCGGCATAAAAATCGACCAAAACAGGGATATCGGATTTCAAAACTTCCGCTTCAAAGTTCTCATCCGTAAATACTTCCGCCATAAAATAAAAGGTTAAATTTTAAAAACAAACAAATATTATCCTATCAACTTCTCTATTTCAATAGCCCATTTTTTAGGATCATCGCCGGACACTTTCCCCGCAAAAGATTTTCGCAAAATCCTAAGGTAGGGGAGTTTTCTTATAGCGTACTGGTAAGGCGAATGCTTCAAATCTCTCTTGTCCTTGTAACACGGATCTTTCGCAAAATGCAGATTCACAAGAGCCTGATTTATCTCCATTATTTTGTGCTCGGATTTTTCCGCCGGATTTCCTTGCTCCACAATTATTTTATAAAAAAAGCACTCCTGGGCATCGCTCTCCCACCTTGGAAGAATTGAGAAGGCCACGATGTTTTTCTCAGGAATCACAAACATAACCCACTTGATAACTCCATCTTTAACCATATCGTCCTTGGCTATGCCAAAGTGCAAATTATATTCGTCAACCATATCCCGCAGAGGTGCAACTTTCTCCTTAAAAACCTCGTCTTCAAAGATAAAATTCTCAACGGCTACCGCCATATCTTTGTCCATCTTCTGAATATCTTTCAGACTAACCGCCTTCCCCCCCTTCATTTTATACGCGAGTTTCAAAAGCGTGCTCGCGTGGAACTCCATAAAAATCGGTCTCAACACATCGTTAACAATCGTTTCATACATGCCTCCCAAAAGTTCCTCCATTTTCTCTTGGAAGAATTCAAAATCGTTGCCCAAATGCGAAAGAAAAATATTGTTGCCGTCATCCATAACTATTTTCAAAGTGTACTCAATATCGTCAAACTCATAAAAATTAACAAAATCATACTGGACAACAAAAGCGTCTTGATGCTGGGGAAGAATCACAAGCCCCTTTTCATAAAGACGAAGCTTGGCGCTCCCTTTATTTATCGGCTTCCCAAACTTACTGACTCTTTGAAAATGCCCGTCATACTCCGCACGCAGTTTTCCACCCTTCATAAACAAAGCGTCCATCAAAAACTCATTTCTGGATTTGTACAGATCCGTGAGAAGCTGCTCAAAAAGAGTCCCGGCCTCCGACAAAACATACTTTTCTTTATTAAAAGTAACAAAAAACACATTTTCCGCGCGATAATAAAACTCCTTTATTTCAGAGAAGTTTATAAGCTCGCCTTTATCTCCGGCGCCTTTCCCCTTCAGCCTAAAACCCTTCGAATAAATAATGATCTCCCCCTCCTTATCCAGAATCTTCTTATTTGTAAAAGTAGATTTCTGGTATCGCAGATTATAAGATACTTCCATGATTAGATACGGACATAAATAAAAATAATTTTTTTAACAATCCAGCAATCCCAGCTGGACCCCCTCAACCACATCATCGTCATTCTCATATTTTTTTGACAACGCCTCCATCGCTTCCGAATCATCCACATCAAAACCGTATTTTTTGTAAATTTCATCAAGTTGCTTATTAACGGCAGGCCTATTGTCCGCGGACAAAAACTCGGAAAGATTTTCAGCCCTCATCATCATGCACGACATCTCAACAGTCGCGTCTATAAACCGTTGCCGCTCATCACCCTCAACCTGAACCGGCGCGCCCACTTCAGTCGCATCAAAAACATTAGCGCCGCAAGCGCTTAAAACAAAAACCGAAAACAGTGCAAAAACAAAAATCTTCTTCATGCGCACCAATTATACTTAAAAAATTGCGAACCGCAAATAGTATGATATAAAAGAGACACATTTTCAAACATTTTACGTTATAAAAATTGATATGAAAGAATTGATAAAAACATTGGGTGCCATATACGCTATTTTGGTGTTCTTCGCGATGGCTTATGTTTTTTTCACGGAAAAGGACAATACCGCGCACGCCTTATATTCCGAACCTTTGAAAATAATCTCACGTCAGCAGTGGGGCGCGAATGAATCATACAGATACCTGAAAAATAATGATCAAAAGGCCAGCACGGGCACAGTCGAATCGGATTTTTATGAAAAATACAAAGACGAACTGCAATATTCAAGAATCGTGGAGTACGATGAGAACGGAGACAAGTACAAATGGCCGCTCCAGTACCCGGAAAAAGTTGTAAAATTCGTAATTCATCACAGCGCAACCACAAGGAATCTGGACAACCCGACGCAAGCCATAAGAGATATTTACCACCACCACGCGGTTAACAGGGGCTGGGGAGACATCGGCTACAATTATATAGTTGACCTCAACGGGAGGGTTTATGAAGGACGATACGGAGGAGAAGGAGTGATAGGGGGGCATGCAACACGCGCGAACCACGGATCGATAGGGATAATGGTTTTGGGAAATTATGAAGATTCTCAGGTTCCGGAGGCGGTTGTAACCGCGGTTAGCAGATTGATACACGAAAAGTCGAAGATTCACGGGATAGTTCCGGACGGGATGTCCACTTTCAGGGGGGAGTTCATACCGAACATTTTGGGGCATCGTGATGTGGGGAGTACAAGGTGTCCCGGACATTACATTTACGAAAGGTTCCCTGTAATAAGAACGCTTGCCGCGAAAAGTTTTGAGGAAAAAGAGAAGTTTGTGAAGGATTATGATTATCAGAACAGATCGGATGTATATTATGTGGAACTCAAACCGGAGGGATTTTCAGAAGTGGTTATGAAACTGGAAAATATAGGGAACAAGGATTGGGGAAGCGAAACTTTTTTGGTTGTGGAAGAGAATAACGAGGTTTCGAACATAATTTCCTTTCCCACAAGAGACGGTTCAGTCCTGGCGAAGATGCAGGAAAATGTCGTGAAACCCGGGGAGATAGGGACTTTCAGATTTACAATAGAGTCGAAGGATAAGGGGGGGACGGCTCAACTGCGGCTTGTGCCGGTCATAGACGGGACAAGAAAATTGACGGATTATGTTTTCTTACCGGTGGCGGTTCAACAGCCATTTTACAGTTACGAGTATGTTGACGGTGACTTTCCGCCGGCCAGTATGGAAGCGGACACAAGGTTTACCGTAAATTTAAGGATTAGAAACAAGGGGAATGTGAGTTGGTACCGGGACGGCGACAGGGCGGTTACGCTGAAGGAAGCAAATGGAAAATTCATAGCGCAATTAAATGAAGAAGTTGTTAAACCCGGGGAGCTTGGAAGTTTCAGGTTCGAATACAGATCTTCTTTGCATGGGGGATCATACAAAAAGATTTTGGTCCCATCGGTTAAAAACGCCGGATTTAATTCCAGCGGGGAGATAAGTTTCTCAACGGTGGTGTTCGCCCGGGAATATGACGCGGAGGTGGTTTCCGGCAACATAATGAAAAATTTTGAGAGAGGGGCTTCCTACAATATGTCCATGAAGGTCAAGAATGTGGGGAGCAAAGACTGGAACAGGAATGATTTGGAACTTTTTATAATGAGGAAATCTGACATTGGAGTCGGGAATTTGGATATGCAGCCCGGAACGGTTAAACCGGGGGAGGAGGCGGAAATATTTTTCAGGATTCAAATCGATGAAAACGCCGAAAAGGGGGCAAACCTTGTAACGGCACGGGCAAAAATGAATGGAGAACCGCTGAATTTGATTCCCGTCGTGTTCAGATATTCGGTAAATGATAAAGAAGTTGTCTCCGCAAACAAAAACGGCCCAAAAATAAGGATAAAACTTGGATTTGAAGGCGATCCGGAAATAGCTTCCGCAGGTGAGTTCAATATATACAGCGGAGAAAAACATCTCAGAACGATGGTCGGCGGAGAAAAAGCGAAGGTCACAAGAGAAGGCGAAATCTATAAAGTTACCGTGGGGACTTCAAGCTTCACGGAAACCGCCCCGATAAGGTTTGTGCCTACAGTTACAGATATAATACAAATCGCGAATTATGAAAACCGACCGGCGTGGAACACAAGTTTGAACGATAACGAATTCCGCGGATTGATAGAAGTCCGTGAGGAAGACGGCAAACTGATAGCGATAAACGAACTGCCTCTGGAGGATTACTTGAAGGGTCTGGGAGAAGTACCTAACGCGGAAGAACCGGAGAAGATAAAAGCGGTCATGACAGCGGCACGAACCTACGCGATGCACTACATGCTGGACGATGAAAAATTTCCCGGCAGACCGTACAATCTGGACGATGATCCGAATGTGACCCAAAAATACATAGGTTACGGATTTGAAAAAAGAGCTCCGAACGTCGCGAAGGGAGTGGACGCGACTAGAGGCATAGTTGTAACTTATGATGAAAAGTTGATAAAAACGCCTTATTTCAATCAAAGCGACGGAGTGAGGACAAAAAGCGCAGAAGAGGTTTGGGGCTGGAAAACGACACCCTTTTTGTTAAGCGTGGCCGATACATACTGTGACGGAGACAGATTCTTGGGGCACGGAGTGGGGCTGAGCGGATGCGGAGCTCACGGAATGGCAAAAGCCGGCTACACATTCGTCCAAATCCTGACCCACTACTACACGGGGATTGAATTGAGAGAACTATATTAATGGATGAGCTTTAATTCAAGCATGTTAATTTTAGCGATAAACACAGCGACATCACGCACGGCAATAGCGCTTTTGGACGCAAGTTCGCATAAGCGGCAGGACGGCAATTCAAATTTCGCCACGTCCCAAAAAGATGTCCCCGGGAACGCAAGTTCGCATAAGCGGCAAGCCACCATTCTCGCGGAGAAATCATGGAAAAACACAAACAACGAAGCGGAAAAACTTATGCCGGAGATTGCGGGGCTCTTGGAGGAAGCCGGAAAAGCTGTCCGATCCGATCGTGAGTTTGATTTTGAAGACATAAAAAACGTTGTGGTTGTAAAGGGTCCGGGATCTTTTACGGGTTTGCGCATAGGAATAACGGTGGCGAACACAATCGCGTATCTTAACGGATGCGGACTGACGGCATTAAGCACTTTTGAATATCTGCATAGGAGAATATCGAATAAAACGGCCGGGTCTTCCGCCACGGCCGGACTTTCGGCAAACACCGGATCTTCCGCCACGACCGGATCTTCCGCCACGGCCGGACTTTCGGCAAACACCGGATCTTCCGCCACGGCCGGGTCTTCCGCCACGGCCGGGTCTTCCGCTGCGGCCGGGTCTTCCGCCACCATCCCCGTCCTTCTTTTTGCGGGAAAAGGCGGAGTATATTTGAGCGAAACACCGGAATCCGAGCCAAAACTCATAGATTTACCAGACCTTCCGGAAGCTGTTAAAAAATTTGAAAAAGTTTCCGGCGACATCAGCGATGAACAGAAGGAAGTTTTGAAATCGGCCAAATTGGAAAGATTGGCAAAGGACATCCGCGATGAACAGAAGGAAAAGTTGTCACCGGTGACAACTTCCGGCCCGGAATTCATAGAACCGAAGAAGTCGTTTGGGGAAGTGATGGAGGAATTTGTAAAAGAGCGGACGCCCGAGGACGGCTGGACGCCACAATACGCCCGTGCGCCCGAGGACGCATCCTTTCAAAAAGACGTCCCCGGGAACGGAATTTCGCATAAACAGCATGCGTCCAAATCCGGTCACGCGCCTCTTAACCTCGTAAAACCTCTTTACATAAAACCGCCCACAATAACAAAAAGCAAATCATGCTATACATAGTATCAACACCAATCGGGAACCTGGAAGATGTCACGCTGAGGGCTCTGCGAACCCTCAAGGAAGTTGACGCCATCGCCGCGGAAGACACCCGGCACGTGCAAAAACTCCTGAACAAATACGAAATCAAAAATCATGTTTTGAGTTATCACTCA
>SLNK01000022.1 GCA_007133095.1 Candidatus Peregrinibacteria bacterium
GAAGCTTTTGTTTCTTCTTCAGCCATAATAATTTTGGGTTAAAGTAAATAAAATATGATAAAAATTTAAGCTGATGCTTTTTCTTTCTGTTCACGAATTCCATCAAGAGCACGGACAAATCCTGAAACCGTATTGTTGAGAACTCCGTGAAATCCCTGAATGGGAGACTTGATGACATAAATAAATTTGCCGAGTAGTTCTTCCATCCCGGGCAGCTGGGCAAGTTCCTTTGTTTCTTCAACGGAAAGAACACGTCCCTCAAACAAAGATCCCCTTAACTTAAGATTTTCGTTTTTCTTGGCAAGCTGATGGATTATTTTAGCCGCTGAGATTTCGTCTTCCATTCCGAAAGCGGCACCAACCGGACCTTCAAAAACATCTTCGGGGATTTCTCCGAAACCGCATTCTTTGGATGCAATATTCATCAGAGTTTTCTTCGCAACCTTAAAATGAACACCTTTCTCACGCAGTTTCTCACGAAGATCTTTAAGATCTTTAACCGACATCCCCCTATAATCCGCGAACACAACAGCTTTCGCGTTTTTCACATCTTCAACAAGTTCCTTTAAAATTTCTGATTTTTGATCCTTTGTTAATGGCATGATAAGTAAAATTAAAAAATCTCGAGCCACATAGACATCGAGACAAAACATAAAATTCTTGCTACAAGCGTGAATTTTTTTGTCTCGGCGGGTCTTATTTCGATTGAAAACCGATGCCCACTGTCTATGACGCAAGCAATATAACGACAGCTAAAAAAATTGTCAAAGGAAAATCTGTCCACTACAATACCCACATGAATTTTGAAAAGGACCTAACATCCTTCCTCAAATCCGCGAAGAAACCTTTGATAGTTGTGCTGGGCCCAACGGCTTCCGGCAAAACCGGCCTTTCATTAAACATGGCGAAGAAAATTAACGGAGAAATAATTTCCGCCGACTCTCGCCAAATTTACAGAGATATGGAAATAGCTACGGACACAATCCCCCCGGAAGAAAGAAAGGGAATTCCGCATCACATGCTTGGAATTGCGGATCCGGAAGAAGAATTTACGCTTTCAGACTACAAAAAAATCGCACTCCAAACGATTGAAGAAATACACGGGAGGAAAAAGGTCCCGATAATTGTTGGGGGGACGGGCCTTTATATCAGCGCCATAATAGAAAAATATGACATGCGCGCAATTCCGCCCGACAAAAAATTAAGAGAAAAACTGGAACAAGAAGCACAGGAAAAAGGAAAAGAATATGTCCATGAAAAATTGGAAAAAACGGATCCCGAAGCTGCAAAAAGAATTCATCCGAACAACTTGAGATACGTAATAAGAGCGATAGAAAAAGCGCAAGCGGAAGAAGAAAAAGGCAAGCCCGAAGAAATCGCCCCGAAATTTGATACATTTTTAATCGGGATAGAGCGTCCGCGTGAAGAACTCTACGAAAAGATCAACAAAAGAGTGGACGAACAAATAGAAAAAGGGTTGGTGGAGGAAGTAAAAAAACTCGTCAAAAAAGGTTATGACGAAAAGCTTCCTTCCATGTCTTCGTTGGGAGTGAAAGAAATAATCCCTTATATAAAAGGAGAAATGTCACTGGATGAGTGCGCGGAAATTCTTAAAAAAAACACACGCAACTATGCAAAGCGCCAAATGACGTGGTGGAGGACAAGACATATCGCGCAAAAAGTCAACGTTGTCAGCGGCGACAACCTCCCCTAAATTAAGAAGAGCGCAAAAATTAAAAAATCGAGATGTCTCTGCGAGGGAAAAAGTGGCTTATAAAGAATGCCGATAATCAAAAAGAACTCTTTCAAAAATTGCTTGAAAATCGCAACCTGAACGAGGATTTTGAGATGGAGAATTTCCACGACCCTTTTCTTTTTTCTGAAATGAAAAAAGCCGTGGGCAGAATTGAAAAGGCGATAAAAGAAAAAGAGCGCATAATAATCTTTGGAGACTATGATGTTGACGGCATAAGCGGCACGGCGATTTTAATGCATACATTGAAGGAAATCGGGGCAGAAGTTTCTTGTCGGGTACCGAACAGACTGGATGACGGCTACGGCCTTTCGGTAAAATTCATAAAAGAATTCGAAGAAAAAAAAGTCGGGTTGATAATAACCGTTGACTGCGGCATTTCCGGAAAGATCCCAATAGCTCACGCAAAAGAAAAGGGAATAGAAACGATAATAACAGATCACCATACAATCCCCGCAGAATTTCCTTCAGAGGCATTCGCAATAATACACCCAAAATTGGCGAATTCCGGCTATCCGTTCGAGGACCTGACCGGTGCGGGCGTCGCGCTGAAACTGGCTCACGCGCTAATCCAAACAAAAGTTAATTCTGAAAAAAAGGAAGATTTTCTGGAATCTCTACTGGATCTTGCGTCACTGGGAACAGTTGCGGATTTGGGGCCTCTCCTGAACGAAAATCGCTTAATAGTAAAGAGGGGGCTCAAAATACTCAGCAATACAAGATGGGCTGGATTGAGGCGGATCAAAGAACTGGCAAACTTAAAAGACGGTGATTTGGTGGACACGCATAACATCGGGTACCATCTCGCTCCCAGAATAAACGCGGCGGGAAGAATAGGGGATCCTTACATACCGCTTTTACTCTTGCTTCAAAAAGAATTGACCTCTCAAACGCAATACCTGGGAGAGTCTTTGGAAAATTTGAACAAGGAAAGGCAGAAAATGACAGAAACCGCCTTGGGAGAGGCGGAGCAGATCCTGTCTTCACCGAAAGATCAATTTATTCTGATAGCGCAAAATTCTGACTGGCACGTCGGAGTTCTGGGCCTTATAGCAGGAAAGCTTGCGGAAAAGCACGGACGCCCGGCAATCATAATGCAAGATTTTGGAGACATGCTAACGGGATCCGCAAGAAGCCCGCAGTACTTCAACATTATAGAGGCGATTACTCACTGCAAGGAGCATCTTTCCGGTTTCGGAGGGCACGCACAAGCGGCGGGATTCAATGTAAAAAAGGAAAATCTACAGGCCTTCAAAGAAAAAATTTCAGACTACGCAAAAAAAATACTAAAGGGGAAGGAACTCAAATCCATCATTGAGATAGACTGTGAAATAAAGGAGCCCGAAATCAGTTTCAATACAATAGAGAAAATTCAGGAGCTGGCCCCTTTCGGGATAGGAAACCAAAAACCAACCTTCTTGATTAAAAACATAGAGCCTCTTTTTATACAGCAGGTCGGGAGAACGGCTGATCACATGAAATTTCAAATCAATATCGGCGGAAAAAAATATGGAGTCATAGCATTTGGAATGGGGAAATTAGCTGATGAACTCCGGATCTTGAGAAAAATGGATATGGTTTTCCATTTGGAAATAAACAGATGGAACAATAAGGAGAGCATACAACTGCAGGCTCTGGACTTTGAGGCTTGTCAGCAGTAAAATAAGCACGTATGAAAAAAATATCGGCCTCAATCCTAATAATAGCTTTGACTTGCACCTCTACGGCATGGGCGGGGCATGACGAAGTGGGAACCGAAAACTGGTACAAATACAACAATCACTCGGGATCTCACAGTTTTTCGCTTAAATTTCCAACCGATTGGAAGGTGAAGACATTCGGCCCGGAAGAAAGAGGGTTTTTGCCGGAAGAAAAAATCTCTGACGAACCGGTATTGATGGTAAGACAATTCGAAGGATACACATACAACGAAGTGATAACACACTACAAAAAACCAACGGTCAGTTTTGTGGAGGCATACGACTTTTTATTAGAAACGCCGACAGAAGAAGTGATTGCAAAAAAAGCCTATTTTGCAGAGAAAGAAACGGGAGACACAATAAGCAAAACAATGATAAGACGAGGCAGCCAAATCGTTGTAATAAGCCAAAAAAACGATGAATATAAAGAGGTAACAGACGCAATAATAAGTTCCTTCACTTTTACCGATAACTGGAGTGCGTACATAGATTTTATTGATAAACACACTTTTATAATGCCGTCCAACTACACAGCGGAAAAAACACGCGAAGGGATAATCGTAAAAAACATGGCCGAAAAAGAGGTTCTTAACATAAAAGAAGATACCATAACGGACATCGCGCAGACTCACATAACAAAAAAAATAAGAGAAAGTTTCGAATTTTTCGATATACCGGTTTACAGCACATATCCATTTATGAATTTCATAGACGTGAGGGAAAATCATGCAAACGCCGAGGCAATAAACGAACTTGTGGAAAGAGGAATTATAGGCGGATATGGAGACGGGACTTTTCGCCCGGATGATTCGATAACAAGAGCGGAGTTGGTAAAAATGATAATTCCTCCGATATTGCAAATGGTTATAAACACGGGGATATTCAAAAATTGTTTTATAGACGCCAAAGAAGAATGGTTTGAATCTCACGTTTGTTTTGCGAAAGCTATGGGGTGGATTGACGGATATCAGGACGGAACATTTAGACCTGAAGAAAAAGTGAATCGGGCGGAGGGTCTAAAGTTAATTCTGGAATCCGCCAAAAGAGGGAAAATAAGTGCGAACGAGAGTCTAAAAGAAAATATTGTTGACGATGTCTCCGCAGAGGATTGGTATGCAAAATATTTCATTCACGCGGACAATCGTGACCTCCTGGATAAGCAACATATATCTTGGGATGGCGAAAAATACCGATACCACCCTTCGGAAGAAATCACCAGAAAAGAGGTTGCGGAAATGATTTTTAGGATAAAATATAAGTAATGTAAGAAGACCCCGGTTTTTATCAAACTAAAAAAAGGGGGTCTTTTTACAAGTAATTCATTGAAAAAATCTCCTCTATTGATATAATCAAAACCTTTTTGGTCGTACAAGGGGTTGACATGGAAGAAGAAGTGTTTTAGAATATCGAAATACACAATAACAAAAGATGACAGACGCAACGCGAAAAAACATCATAGACCTGATAAAGAGGAGTTCAAAGATTCTGGTACTGCCCTCATCTCCGCCGGACGGTGACTCTTTGGGGAGCGCGATAGCGCTTTATTTGGTACTCAAAAAGATGAACAAAGAAGTGACCGTTTTGTGTGCGGATCCGATTCCGGAGCTGTACGACTTTTTGCCCAATATACAGGTAATAGGGGACAAGCTTACATCTTCCAGCGATTTTATAATAACTTTGGATTGTCGTAGAAATAAAATAGAAACCATAAAAAGTTCTGTCGAAAACGATAAAGTAAACATAATCATAACTCCGGCCGACGGCCAAATTTCCGAACAGGATATTTCTTTCACAAAGGGGAAGGTGGAATACGATTTGATAATAACCGTTGATACGGCGGAACTGGGACAATTGAGAGATATTTACGAAAAAAATATCGAACTTTTTCATCAAATCCCGGTGATAAACATAGATCACCACATATCAAACACGCACTTTGGAAAAATAAATTATGTCGATATGATGGCGTCCTCCGCAACCGAGCTTTTAGTGCCTTTGATAGAAGATTTAGGCAGAGAGGAGGGGAAGGAGCTGATGGATGAAGACGTCGCGACACTGCTTTTGACGGGAATAATAACCGACACGGGAAGTTTTCAGAACGCTAATACAACGCCCAAATCATTTGAATGCGCATCCGAGCTGATAGCATACGGAGCTAGACAGCAAGAAATAATTCAATACATTTACAAGACAAAGCAGCTCAGCCAATTGAAATTGTGGGGCAGAGTTCTTTCAAAAATTCAAACCGATGCGCAGCACAGACTTGTGTGGTCAACCGTAAGTCAGCAGGATTTTAGAGATACCGGAAGTATTGAAGACGAAACCGGAGATATAATCGATGAGTTGATGACAAACGCGCCCGGAGCGGAAATAATTCTTTTGATAAAGGAAAAGAAGGACGGAATTATATCGGTAAGCATAAGAACGACAACTCCGGCAATAGA
>SLNK01000035.1 GCA_007133095.1 Candidatus Peregrinibacteria bacterium
CGCACGGAGCTCCACAGGGATGCGTGGAAACGCATTCCCAAGTGTCTCCGTCACACATTTCCCAGGATCGGCAAGCGGGGTTACAGGCAACTTGCTCGCACTCGCCCGTTTCCTCGTTGCACTCCTCCCAGGCCTCACATGCAGGACACTCAACAAGTGCTTCGCACTCGCCGGTCTCTTCGTTGCAGACCTCGTCCTCTCCGCAAGCGGGGTCACAGATGAGTTCGCACTCGTCCGTTTCCTCGTTGCAGACCTTTCCGTCAGGACAGGGCCCGCCACACGGCGGAGGAGGATCTTCGCATTCCCCGGTATGGGGATTGCAGATTTGTTCGCCCTCGCATGCCGGGTCGCATTCCAGAGCTGGAACGCACCGGAAAGCGTTAAGGTTACAGACCTCGCCTTCCGCACAGTCCTCGGCGCAATCGACCTGGATGCACTTCTCTGAAGCTGCATCACAGATTTCGTGCGCTTCGCACTGATTGAGGCAGTCGGGGTCGGTATGAGGGGTGACGGAACACGCGTCAATCACGGTGCCGTCTTCCTGCTCGACCAAGTACACTTCTTCCTCGGCACACTTGTAGTCGACCTCGCTGCAGCCCGTGAGGGCCACAGCGAAGATCGCGAACAAAACGATCAAAAGGTTGTTGAAGTTCATTTTCTGCTCCTTGGCCTTTCGGCCATACTGGTCATTTGCCAAAGGGTGAGTGTCAACGGTCTCAAGATTTGAACTTAGACCGTCGGGCATGGGAGAGAGTAAGCGCAAAAATTCACGCATTCACTCCCACAACCGACGGCCCAAGCATACATAAAGTTAATTTTTCTTGCGAGTTGTCAAATAACGTCCGGGACGATGTCGCCTTTTGAGCCTTCAGTCTCATGAATACGCGCACATGGCACGTCTCCAATGAGAGACAACGACCAGGAGCAGAACTCTACATCAAAAACCACATTTAGTCAAGGGCTTTCCACCTGTCTCCCTTTCACAAACGATACCGGGCCACTTTCCCGAAAAATTTCAACCTTCCCCCCGGGGAAAAACCCCGGTTTTTCCGCTTGCTTTCGGCAAATCCCAAAAACTTAGACTTATTTAACAAAAATTTAATGTTCGCTTGGTAGCCTCCCCTCGCAAAAAGGGGAAAATTTCAATCTTGCGATTGTTCCCACTTTATAATATAATGTAGCCACACAATGACAAAACGGGATAAGGCCTTGGAGAGATTTCTAAAAAATCCGGAACTTACACATTTCAGGAGAATAGAAATCATTCTAGAAAATTTAAATTTTGAGAAAGCCGGGCTAAAAGGCAGTCACTATAAATTCAGACACAAAGAGGTGAAAACAAATTTAATAGTTCCAATACACCATGGAGATTGCAAAAAGCACTATAAAAGATTAATCGCAAAAACAATTAAGAAAAAAATATTATGACCAAACACATAATAACTGTAGGCAACAAAAAATATCCGTATTATCTTGTTCCGGTTCCAAAAACAAACCGGGTCAGGGTTAAGTGTGAAGCAGCAAAAATAAATCAAGAGTTTTTGAAGGAAGATATAGGAGATCTGTTGGTAGACCTGCCGGAAATGATTATGGAGGAAATTGATTTTGAAGAGCGACAAGATCAAACCATACGGTTTCGTATAAGTTCAACCGATAAGAAGAAAATAATGCAAAATGCCGTAAAACACGGCTATAGCAATATATCCGGTTACCTGCGGGATATCGGGTTAAATCCAAAATAAAACAGTTCCGGTAACTTTTTTCCCGAAAAATTTCAACCTTCCCCCCGGGAAAAACCCCCGTTTTTTCCGCTTGCTTTCGCTAAATCCCAAAAACTTAGACTTATTTAACAAAAATTTAATGTTCGCTTGGTAAAACAAAAAATGAATTCAAAATTAAAGTTAAATTTTACATATCATTCAATTATAAGAATAAGGGAGCGGAATATAACTTTGAAAAATATTCCATTATGCGTTTTTTCGCCCGATCGGGTTAGAAAAGATAAAAACGGCAATGTTAAGTTCATAAAATTATTAAAAAACAAAGGGAAGGTATTGGTTTTAGTTTGCAAAATCAAAAACGACTCATGTAAAATTATTACGGTCTTTGAATCCTCGCAAATCTCAAAATTTCTTTAATGAAACAGACAAAAATGCCTCAAATAACATACGATCCGGATGCGCAAGTTCTAAACATAAAACTGAAGGAAACCAAAGTTTCCGACAGCGATATGGTGGACAATTGCGTTTTAGACTACGATGACAAAGGCGAAATAATAAACATAGAAATCACAGAAATTTCACCATCTTCAATAAAAGACTTACGGATAGAAGCAAAATAAAACAGTTCCGGTAACTTTTTTCCCGAAAAATTTCAACCTTCCCCCCGGGGAAAAACCCCGGTTTTTCCGCTTGCTTTCGCTAAATCCCAAAAACTTAGACTTATTTAACAAAAATTTAATGTTCGCTTGGTAAAACAAAAACAAACATGAAGAAACAAAACAAAAAATCGCTTGTAATTTATCAATCAAAAAGCGGCGCAATAGAGTTTCATGCTGATTATTCTCAAGAAACAATATGGGCGAATATTAACGAAATTTCTGAGCTGTTCGGAATAAACAAATCAAATGTTTCTCGTCACATAAATAATGTCTTTAAAGACAAAGAAATTATTAAGGATTCAACTGTTGCAAAATACGCAACGGTTCAAAGGAGGGAAGGGAAAAGAAATATTACACGTAGGGTAGAGTATTTCAGCTTGGACATAATCTTAGCGGTGGGGTACAGGGCAAGGTCTGCAAAAAGAGCAATAGAGTTCCGAAAGTGGGCGACAAAAACCCTTCGGCAACACATACTGGAGGGATACACCATCAACAGAAAAAGAGTGTCGCAAAATTATGACGCTTTTATGAAAGCGGTTGCGGACGTGAAGGCGCTTCTCCCGGAAGGGAATCAAGTACAGGCAAAAGACATTCTGGAACTTATCCACGCTTTTGCCGGAACTTGGTTCTCTTTGGAGGCGTACGATAATCAAAAATTTCCTAAAGAAGGCGCTACCAAAAAGGAGGTTGTCTTCACCTCCGACGAGTTGGACGAAGCCCTACACAACCTTAAACAAGAGTTGATCGGGAAGAAACAAGCAACACCGATCTTCGGATGTGAAACAAGGAAGAAGGCTGTCGCCGGTATAATTGGGAATATTTTTCAGTCCTTCGATAAACGGGACCTATATTCCACAGTCGAAGAAAAAGCCGCTCATCTGCTGTATTTTATAGTGAAAGATCATCCATATACCGATGGCAACAAAAGAAGCGGCGCTTTTGCGTTTATCTGGTTTCTCCGCCGTGCGGGAATTTTACCTGTGGGACTGACCCCGGAAGCCCTAACCGCCCTGACACTCCTCGTCGCCGAAAGTCACCCGCGTGACAAAGAAAAAATGATAGGAGTAATCCTGCTGATCCTCCGGAAAACTTAGACTTATTTCAAAAACCTTAATGTTCGCTTGGTAAAACCGGAATCAACTCAATATAATCGCAAGCGCGCACCTTCTTCGTAATCAAAACTTGCAAAAGCCAAGCTTTTGTGTTAAAAATGTAATTCTTTCAAGGACTTATCCTTTAAAAAGAAAAAAATGAGCGAAACCCCCCGAGACACAAATGTTATTCGACCAAAAGAATTCAATGGATTTTCCGAAGAAAAAATTAAAGATACAAGAAAAAAAATAGAAGAGGCTTTGGCGTCCTGTTTAAGTTGCCCTCCGGAGACGGAACTTCACTATCACCCGGAGTGCACGGTGAAGTTGATAAGTCTAAGCGGAACATATAGACCTAAAGTCATAGAAAAAGCATTTGATAGCCTTTTGGCCGGGCAAGGACATCCAAGCCACATGATTTTACAGCCTTTGGATGAAAATAAAGAAGCGATTATGCACGCGGCAAGCAAGGTGGGGATGTCAAAAGTTCCCTGCACAAATGTGATAGTAAGTCCTTATAGTCCGGGAGTCGCAAGAGCGGCGGGGTTAAGGTCAAAAGACGCGTTAATTGCGATTATTCTGGCAGACGCATCCAGATACAGCACGAGTCCGGACGGGATAGAAAGCACGATAGCGAGGAAGTTCAAAGCAAATCCTGAAGACTTGGCCTCCATCTACAAAGAGATTTATAGAAATTTTGAGGAAAACAAGAGTAAAGCGATATCTTCATTCAACAAACTTCTTCAAGCCTCAAACGATATAAGTTGGCATCTGTGGAAGTCCATGGGATTAAAAGGAAAAGTGATGGCGATGGTCGGGGCCGAACACGCAAAAATCTTTACCCGTGTTTTTAGACCGACACGAGAATATTGTCCAAAAAGGCTGGACAGAGTGATAGAGGAGGTTGCGGAAAGTGAAGTATTGGGAACTATCAGAATGCCAAGAGGTTTTCAAAACCGGAAAGGAAGAGTTATTTCAGGAGACGATATGGAAAAAGAAATGGCTTTAAGGAAGCACATTAAAAAATATCCCCATGATGAGCTCGCAAAAAGAAGGCTTGCTAATCTGAAGAGGAAGCCTCCCGGACGATAGCTTTTAACACCACAAAACCCCGTGAACGTCCATAAAAGACCCGCATAAAACGGAAACACATTGCCTTCAAGGCTCGTTTCTTGTATTGTGCTTTTAGTGTGTTTTTTTATTTTTATAAGTTAACCCAAAAAACATGAAAGAAGGATCAAACCTGCTTGGGAGCAAATGGATTTTGCGATACCTGAGCATCTTCGCGGGGGTAGCACTCTTCGCGTCTCTTTCTTTATCTTCTCTTGCAGTTGTGTTAGAGGAGGGCGAAGAAGAGATCGAAGGAGAAGTCGTTATCACCGAAGTTGAAGAAGAAGCTGAAGAAGAGGAAGAAGTTGAAGAAGAAAACGGCGAAGAAGCCGTAGAAGAGGAGGAAGAAGAAACTCCCGTCGGACCGGTGGATGGAGTGTTCGGTGATACAGAAAACCACTGGGCAAAAGAATATGTGGCATCCTTGGTAAAAGCCGAAATAGTTCAGGGACATCCCGATGGAACTTTCCGACCAAACGAAACAGTCAACAGAGCTGAAACTGCAGCACTTATCTGCAGATTGATGGGAGTTGAAGGAACCGACGAGGAAGAAAATCCCTTCCCGGACGTAGAGCTGGGAGCTTGGTACGGAGAATGTGTTTCCGCGCTAAGCACTATGGGCATTATTCAGGGGCATCCGGACGGAACATACAAACCCGCGGACAATGTAAACAGAGCCGAATTTCTGACCTTGGCGATGAGATTGTATCAATTGATGCACGGAGAAATCGAAGAGGTTGAAATGACGGATATGTATGAAGATCTTGACGAAGAAGCTTGGTTTGCCGGCAATGTAAGCGCCGCAACAGCACTAGGATTCGTACAAGGTATAGAGTGTGGAGAAGGAAGATGTTTCTACGCAGCCAGAGGAATGACAAGAGCGGAAGTTTCAGTGGTATTACACAGAATGTTCCTAGATGAAGAAGAAGTAGTAGAAGAAGAAGAAGAGGAAGAAGAGGAAGAAGAGGAAGAAGAGGAAGAAGAGGTTCTTTACACCACGGGTAATATTAGTAGTATTTCCGAGAATGAAATTTGGGTAGGAGCTTCGGAAGAAGATGGAATTTTATTCGGCGGGAAATTGCTAGCCATAGAAGAGGAAACGAAAATATTCGACGCGAATGAAAACGTAGTGGATTTCGAATATTTAGAAGTCGGTATGATGATTGAGGGATGGATAACCGGACTTGTCATTGAAACCGATCCTCCCTTGGCAACCGCCTCAAAAATAGTCGTTTTGGAAGTTGAAGAAGAAGAGGAAGAAGAGGAAGAAGTGGA
>SLNK01000052.1 GCA_007133095.1 Candidatus Peregrinibacteria bacterium
AAAAACCTCCTCATGTATAGTCAAAGTACTTGCACCCGCTTTTATAAAATCGTCAAAAAACTTCCAAGGATGCTCAATCATCAAATGAACATCCAGGGGGACCTTGCTTTTTATCCATTTATAAACGGGCGCCCCAAAACTTATATTGGGAACAAAGTGCCCATCCATCACATCTATATGAAGTCGATCACAAAAAGTTTCAACGGAAGCAACTTCTTCATTCAGTTTGCCAAAATCAGCAGATAATATTGAAGGAGAAACCTGTGTTTTCATCACATCGAATTAATTTTTTTCACTCGGCGAACATGTCTTTCCTCTTCACTCTCAAAGTCCGTATTCAAAAATTTCTCAACAATGGCCTTCGCGTCCTCCCAGGAAGTTTCTCGACCCCCTAGGCTCAAAACATTCGCATCATTGTGACGCCTGCTCATCTCTGCCATCCTTTCATTTACGGCGAGAGCACCCCTGATTCCTTTCAACTTATTAACAGCCATCGTCATCCCGATACCGCTTCCGCAAAGAATAATCCCGACAGAGCCTTCTTGCTCCAAAACTTTTTCCCCAACCTCACGCGCTATCTCCGGGTAGTCACAAGATTTTTCGCTAAAACACCCCAAATCCGTCAAATCATACTTTTCCCCCAAATATTCCTTCAACTTTTCCTTCATCTCAAACCCGGCATGATCACTCCCTAAATATATCAACTTTTTCTTTTCCTCAAACATATCGATAAAATTAATTTATAAAAGCTAGATACAAACTTTTGTGACGGATTTTGACTCGTGCACGTTTTTTATTATCTTCGCAAGCAAAGGCGCCACGGACAAAACCTTCAAATTTTTAAATTGCTTCTCTTTAGGTATCGGGATGGAATTGGTCACAACGACTTCTTTAAATCCGGCGGATTCAAGCCTTTCAGGTGCCGCCCCTGAAAAAACGGGATGAGTAACACAAAGATAAATATCCTTATTGGCCCCTCGATCCTTCAACGCCTTAATTGCTCCGCTAACACTGCCGGCGGTATCAATCATGTCGTCATAAATTATACAAACCTTTCCCTCAACATCTCCAACAATATGTCGAACTTCGGATTTATTGTGAGCGGGCCTCGTTTTATGGATTATTGCCAATTTAGCCCCAAGTTTGTCTGCAAACTTTTTCGCATCGGCGGTTCCTCCCACATCCGGGGAAACAACCACAAGATCTTTTATTTTCTTACCCTTGAAATAATCAACAAAAAGTCCTTCCGTATTCACGTTATCCATGGGGAAATTGAAAAATCCCTGTTCCTGACTGCTATGTAGCTTCATGGAAATAACATGATCAGCCCCCGCGGTAGAAATCAGATCCGCTATGAGTTTTGCGGAAATTGGTTCACGGGGAGTAGCAACACGGTCTTGCCGGGAATAAGCGTAGTGAGGCATCACAACATGTATCTTCCCTGAAAAAGACCTTTTCAGACTATCCAACATAATAAAGAGCTCCATCAAATCTTCATTCACATTCTGCGAAGCGGTTTGTAAAACAAAAACATCATCTCCACGAACGGAAATTTTGGGCTTAGCGTAAATTTCTCCACAAGCAAATCTGGAAATTTCCATTTCTGAAAGAGTAATCCCCAAATGCTTAGCAACTTCCTTCGCGAGCTCCGGATGCGATGTCCCTGAAAAAAGTTTTAAAGAATTCTTACTCATGGTCCCAATATTAACATGAACTTTATAATTCGTCCAAACTCAGATAAGCGGGCCCGTACTCTTTCATTAATTCATCCAATTCCTTAAATTTATTCACCTTTTCAAATTTTAAATTTGGCAATGCTGAAACACATTTTTTCAGCACTTCTTCGGTCTGTCCCACCGCTAAAATCTTCACATTCAAATTTGGAATACAAATATCGTTGAGTATTTGATCAAATCCCCTGGAAACCAGAAAATCTGCGCTTCCTATAACAACCGGCAATTTCCCGGTCAAAGCAAAAGCGGCGGCACAACTTACAATATTCGCTTCCGCCGGCCCAAAAACAAAGTGCCTCTCCGGAAAAAATTTCGCAAAATCTCCGCAGTAGGAGGTCCCCGCACTTAAAACAACCAAATTTTTATTGGCCTTAGCCAGCTTAAGAAGTGAATTCTTCATGTAACATTTTTAATTTTGGGATAACAATGGACATTTCCTCTTCACTCAAACCCGCCCACTGATAACTTGGCTTCCTTTCAGCGAATTCAATGCCCTTTCCGGCAACCGTATGGCACCAAACACAAACAGGTTTTCTATTTGAAGTAAAAGCTTTGGAAACAGCATCCAAAATTTTATCGAAATCATGACCATCCGTAACCTGAATAACTTGCCAGCCGAAAGCTTCAAACTTATCTTGTATGAAACCTAAATCAACAACATCCTCTCCTCCCACTTTATTATTATCCACAAAAGCGATCAAATTATTCAATTTATATCTGGAAGCGGCAGCGGCGGCCTCCCAAACTTGTCCGCAAGTAAGTTCGCCGTCACCAAGAACAGTAAAAACCCTTTTATCTTTCCTATCGGCCTTCAATGCCAGGGCAAAACCCAAAGCAAAAGATAATCCATGTCCATAGGATAGAACGGGAGCGTCGACTCCGGGAACTTTGACACATGGTCTTTTTTTAAGCATCGCGCCGGGCTTGCAAAAATAATCCAATTCCGCCTTATCAAAAAACCCAAGATCAGCCAAAATTGCATACTGCACGGCAACGGCATGGCCTTTGGACAAAACAAAATAATCATGATCGCCCCCTCGCGGCTTCATAGGATCAAAATCCATTACGGGGCTTCCGTTTATCTTTCCATAATAAAGCGCTGTCAAAATTTCTACCACGGACATACAACTCCCAACATACCCGGAGTTTGCTTTATACGTGGCATCCAAAACATCAATTCTTATTTGCGCTGCCTTCCGTTTAAGTTCGTTCGTCTTCTCCATATACGTGGACATATTCCGATTTATCGTAAGAATGCAGTTCGTCCTGTTTGAAAAATCGCTTCACTTCCCTCTCCGCATTCTCAACAGAGTCGGAAGCATGAACCACATTGCAAGAAACACTCATTGCAAAGTCTCCGCGAATAGAGCCCGCCTCAGCCTCACGGGCCTTGGTAATTCCCGTAATCCTGCGAACGGTTTCAACCACATCAAGTCCCTCCCAGCACATCGCAATAACGGGGGTACTTCTCATAAATCTGGCAACTCCCGGGAAAAAAGGCTTATCCGCAATATGTGCGTAGTGCTCACGCAGAGTCGCCTCATCCAAAGTCATCATTTTCAACCCGATCATTTTCAATCCTTTTATCTCAAAGCGGCTTATAATCTGTCCAAGCAACCCCCTTTGAATTGCATCCGGCTTAACCAGTACAAGAGTTTTTTCATTTAATCCTTCATTCATAAAAGCAAAAGTTAAAAAGCGGATGCATTTTATACTTTAGAACACGCGCAAACAAGATGAAAATTTATGCTTCCGCTCTCTCCAAACTAACTTCAGGCCTTCCCTTCAACACAACTCCTGTAGGAATTCTTCCGACAATCGTAAGCCTAACTTCCCCCCTTTCTCCATTAAACTTAGTCCCCCCGCCACCACCTGTAATTTCTCTTCCATCAACATTCAATTGAACGCCTTCAGGTAAAACAAGTTCATCCTTCGCCCCAAGTGTTATTGACAGGGTCTCTCCACCTTCAACTACATAGTCCTTTTCGAACTCTATTTTTACCGGCTTATTTATATCACCCGGGAACTCCATTCCTCGGCTTCCCCCTCCAACACGTGTTATATGCCGTCCAAAATCATCAGCCCCCCATTCAACATAATCAGCTTCTGCTTTCGCAACTTCTCCCTCCTCCTTAACTTCCGGTTGTTCACCCTGCGGGGAGGCGGGCTGCTCTTCATCGGGAGTTACCCCCAATTCAGCCAAATCCCCCTTTATTTCATCACTCCACTTGGCAACAAGTCCGCCAATGGGCCCCAGGCTATCCCTTACCCCTTTAACCCCAAGAATTGCCCTACCGCCAATAAGAACTGCGGCAGCTGAAGTTAAAATACATTGTTCTTTTCCCAAAAAAACAGACCTCAATGTTTCTTCCTTGATAACACCCCTCTCCATTAACCAACCACCAATCCCCCCAAAAGAATTTTTGAAGTTATCGACCATTCCATCAATATCTTGAGGAGTAAGCAACTGCTCAGCGGCCTCCTGCGCAGTTTCTCCACGACGCTCAGCACCTTCCGTCGTCGCCGGAAGCCTTGAAGTATTCTCAGCACCTTCCGTCGTCGCCGGAAGCCTTGAAGTATTCTCAACCCCTTCGGAAGAGCCCGAGACAATGTCCCCGGTCCCTGAAGGGTTTTGAGGCGGCCCACTAAAAAACACCAACCGCCTCTCTTTAGAAATTTGTTTCATATAGTTATTTTTCATTGCTCTCAATACTTTAATTAATCACGAAATTATATCACAATATCAATCAAATGTGAACCTCTTACCTAAAAACATCAAACAACATACTGGTCACGCTACCGGAGGATCTTTCGGTAGGATTGAAGGCGAAAACCCTTACGGAATGTCTGCCCGTATCAAGAGTATCCGGGACTTCCGCAACAAACCTTCCATCGGAAGCGTCAGCCATAACAACGGAAGAGAAAGTAACGCTCTGCCAAGTCAAAACAATAAAATCCGCAAATCCCGCTTCTCCATCAAGCTTAAGCAAGCCGGTCTCGGGATCCTCAAACAATTGGAAATTTGTCTTCTCCGTCTCCAATTCTTCAACAACCCGTATTCTGGAAACACTGCCGGTCGTCTCATCTTTAGAAAGAACAATCAACCTGATAAAAGTCTTTACCCACATAACACTTCCAAACCTTTCATCAAGAACCGATCTTATAAACTCTTTAGTCCAAGAAACACTGCCAAGTCTCTCCTCCGCTTTCACAAACACATAGTATTCGCCAAGTTCTAGATTATCTTCAACAAGAAGGGCTCCGCGTCCGCGTTCATCAAGCAAGAAATCTTCAGCAAAAGCAACCTGATTCCCCATATCGTTGACAGATACGGCCCACACATCAACAGATTGATATGGATACCCTACAACCCTGACAAGGAAAGAATCTTGTCCCACAACAGCGTCAAAAGCATCATCACCAAATCCCACAACAGCGTACGGTTTCTCCGGAACCGTGTCATGGAACGGATATATTCCCGCCCACAACATATCGGTCAGATCATCGTTTTTCTCAAAGACAGGCAGTCCAAGCCTCGTCTTAGCCAAATCACTGACTCCGTCTCCCATAGCGTTTGACTGTGAATTCACCAAAAACGGCACTTTTCCTTCGGCTTCAGCCATAAGGATAAATTGTCTTATCTTCAAAACGGTCTCACCGTCATCCAATAAACATTCTCCCGTACCGAACATATCGACACAAATCATCACATCATCCATACTGCTGATAACTTCCGTTCTGCCGTCATCCAGATACAATTCCAAGGTTTCCTCAGCTTCAAGCGCTTCATTTACGGAAAATCTCAACAGATCCGAAACTCTGGATATAATATCTTTCTTTTCTTCTTCTGAAAGCTCTCCTTCCACAAATTTATCGAAAGCCGATTCTATATCCTCATGAGCGTCATAATATTTTTGATGTTTTTCAGGAACAACGATACCTCTGGCCTGTTGTTCGGAAAGGAACCTGTTGTGTACCTCGTTCACGACCGCGGAAGGAATCAGGGGTTTTACAGGTTTAGGAGTAACAAGTCTTGTTATAGTGCTTATTGCC
>SLNK01000011.1 GCA_007133095.1 Candidatus Peregrinibacteria bacterium
CAACGGGAAGAAGCATGTTTGTTGCCAATGCCGCATTTCGAACGGAAATCGGGACTCTGTGCAAGGTTTCCAGTTCTTTGTCTCGTTGGATAACTCTGTTGTTTGTAGTCGAAATTTCCGCGCCGTTCGCGCCGAGAGGTTTTGTTTCCCTTGCTTGCAGATCCTCAAATTCCGGAACATTGTCCAATCTTGTGAAGCGACCTCTTTCGTGGGTTTTACATTTCAAAGCCCTTGTTTTTTCGTCAAAGAAAATTTGCCCCATGTCATCGCCGGCGGAATATATTTGGAATTCATTCAACATGCTTATCCCTTCGGCCAATTCTCTAAGCTGTTCATCCTCGCTTACCTCCATGATGTCATGCAGGATTCGCAAATTTCTAAGAAGAACTCTTGTAAATTGTTCCATTTCGCTTTTCCCCATGCCGGATTGCCCTTCAAAAAGAGTGTGCTGAACTGTTCTGTTGGGGATTATCCTTGACTCCAATTCCTCAACAGGTGTATCCGCGTAATGCCAGAGAAGAAATGTTCCATGAAAAGGCGCGACCATTTTTTTTGCGGCTTCTTCGTCACTCATTTCGCGCTCGCCGGTTTCATATTTGAATTTGCTGTTCGATTTTTCATAGGGCTGAGTTACGGGACGCCCCGTGTTAGCCAACAGTTCGGTAGCTCTTTGCAGCAGTCTTGTGGAAGTCAGTTGAAAAGCTCCTTTTTTAAAAACACCAAAGTAGTCCAATTCTCTTCCTTCGCCGTCTTTCCCCCCTCCCACGGCATAAACCGTGGTCCCGTTTTCAGCGGTATAATGAAAGCGTTTATAACTCCCTTCAACTTCAAGGATTTTTCCTTCGCTTCCCTGAACTATTCCCTCCACTCCTTCAAAAACCTCATCAGGGGCACCAAGGAAAAATATATCCGGAGCGTCTCCCACTTCTTCGGAAGAAAGAACAATCCCAATCTCTTCAAAAAGGTCCTTCAAGCCGACACATCCCTGCGCTCCCCTCGGCACAACCATAACAACCGGGTTGCCGGACAATTTCAAAGTCAGGACTTCATATTTTTCGGGATCAAGCGAATATTTTCTCAAATTTTCGAGAAGACGCTCTCCTTCGGTGCAAACCGCGAGATCACTTCTCTTGGAACCTCGAAAATAAAGTGCGGCGTTTTTGTCGGGGCCTTTCGTATTGCCGACAGTTCGCAATCTAAAAACTCCCGCTAGCTCTTTATTTATATGTTCTCGAACGACAGGCGCGCCTTCATAAACGACAACTGAAGAAATTCTCTCACGGATTCCGTTTATCATCTCTCTAATGACTTTTGCCTCCTTCCCGTCAAGCTCGGGATTTTCACGAAACTTGTAACCCAAAGAGCGGAGTTTATCAAAAAAGGTTTCCGCCGCTTTAGTGATGACGGTGGCAAGATCCTCCGTGTCCCATGGACGCTCACCGCCTTTGGAATCTTCAAAATTCACAACCCTCTCTAGCCGCGCCACTTTTTCATGCCATCTCAGCAACGCGACCTCAAAAGCTTCGGCCACTTTTTTAAGGTCTTCCCCGGACAGTGATTCATCTCCGGCCAAAACTCTTTCAAAAAGAGGATGTGTTTCAGCATATTCTCCGCCCAGAAGACCGGCAAATCTCGGGTCACGGAAGACGATTTCAGGAGAACATTCTCCATTTACCGGAATATCTTTTTCCCCGAAAAACATAGGAGAAAGGATGTCTGTTTTCATACAAAACGAGGTTAAATTTTGCTTTCAGGTCAAAGCTACGGGCGCATGCCAAAAAAAACAAAAAAATACTTTTGCGAAGTTTGAAGACCCCAATTTTTCAGCAAAAACAAAACAAATAAAAGCCCTGCAAGAAGTCAGCCGACCCGCGCAGAAATTGCAAACGGGGTGCGGATTTTGTTGAATCAAGGAAATTCCGAAAACCCCTCAAAAGCGCAGAAATTGAAAACGGGGTGCGGATTTTGTTGAATCAAGGAAATTCCGAAAACCCCTCAAAAGCGCAGAAATTGCAAACGGGGTGCGGATTTTGTTGAATCAAGGAAATTCCGAAAACCCCCTCAAAAGCGCAGAAATTGAAAGGGGAGTGCCAATTTGGCTGAATCAAGGAAAAATCTTCAAAAGCGTACATCCCGTACGCGTTGAAGATTTTATCCGCAGATGAAGTCAAAGGGGCCTCCCCATTCAATTTCTGGTGGGTCGGCTGGGATTCGAACCCAGGACCATCAGCTTAAAAGGCTGTTGCTCTACCAGGCTGAGCTACCGACCCACGAA
The DNA here is from genome assembly GCA_007133095.1 of Candidatus Peregrinibacteria bacterium. Classification (GTDB taxonomy): domain Bacteria; phylum Patescibacteriota; class Gracilibacteria; order UBA1369; family LOWO2-01-FULL-3; genus SLNK01. The sequence continues at coordinate 2,276 of SLNK01000011.1, forward strand.
AAATCTTAGGACATTCTATGCACCCAAGCGGTTAAAAGCAAGAAAAAATTAGGCCTTTTTACTGTAAAGACTATGAATAAGGAAAGAAAGGGCGGGAATGGAAAACCAGAGATAACTGTTCTTTATCATTGAGTTGACCAATTTCGATTCCTCATAAATTTCCGCGAACACGGCTCCCGTACCGCCCGTTCCGGTAACGAAGGAGTACCCGCTGACAAAAACAAGAATAACGCTTATGATCAGCCCCGCGCTCATAACGGCATAAAGTGAACTCAGAATAATTTTCACAGCCCCGGATCTGTCGTCGGCCGTTTCCACGGCGAAAGCCCCTTTTACGGCGAAAAGAATCACCATCATCACAAAAATCAAAACCTTAACAAAAACTATGGCCTCGCTTTCGGTCCCCAACTGCAAAAACTGAAGAAGTTTTATAAAAAATTCGGAACTTGCCATATGAGAACCGAAAAGATTCCCCATCGCGTCAGCGGCAAAAGCGGCAACATAAGTCCCCAAAATAACCTTCAGTGTGTTGTCGCGGCCAATAATCAAACTGTAGGCCACAATCACAACAAAGAACACGATTACAAACAAATCCCATGAAAGATGCGCGCTGTCCATGTACCAAACTGTAATACGAAGCTCGTTATTTTGCAACAAATTATGAAAACCAGCCGCCTTTTTTTACGTCCGCACCGGCTTCTTCCGCAAGCTGTATATAAAGGTCTTTTTCTTTTTTTGAAAGCTTGGAAGGGATTTCCACTTTTGCTTTCGCAAGATGGTCTCCTTTCACTCCGTTCCCGGGATTAACAACTCCTTTTCCTTTTATTTTGAATACCGTGCCGTCTTCCGTTCCGGGAGGGATTTTGATCCTTTCTTTGCCGTGAACTGTCTCAACTTCGGCTTCGCCTCCAAGAACAGACTGCACAACGGGGATTCTGACAATGCTGTGGATGTCATAGCCGTAGCGAACAAACTTTCTGTTGGGTTCAACGTGAAGGTTTATATAAAGGTCTCCCGAAGGCCCGCCTTTCAAACCGCCCTCTCCTTTTCCGCTCAGCCTTATTGTTGATCCGTTGTCCACGCCGGCGGGAATTTTTACTTTCACAACTTCTTTCGTTCTGCTTCTTGTGGTCCCGTGACAGGTTGTACATTTTTTCTCCGGAACTCTACCTTCACCGCCGCAGTCTTCACAGGTTCGGGAAGTGGCCATTTGTCCGAGGATAGTATTGCGCACGGACCTCACTTCTCCGGAGCCGCCACATGTTTTACAGCTGATGATCGATGACCCCGGTTCCGCGCCTTTCCCCTTACAGTGTTGGCAAACATCGGCTTTGGATATTTCCAGTTTTTTTTCACAGCCGAAAATGGCCTCCTCAAAGGATATTTTTATATCGGATTCGATATCGCCGCCCCGTATCGGGCCTCTTGTTCCGCCTCTGGATCTTCCGCCTCCCTCATGAACCCCTCCACCGAAAAAGGTTTCGAAAATATCCGCAAATCCGCTTCCGCCTCCCTGAAATCCGGAGAAGTCAAATCCTCCGCCAAAGCCCTGCCCTCCGCCAAACCCCTGCGCGCCCCCAAATCCCGATTGCCCTCCAGTACTCCCGAATGTGTCATACTGTTTGCGCTTTTGATTGTCAGAGAGGACTTCATAAGCACTGTTAATCTCTTTGAATTTTTTTTCGACTTCTTTGTCTCCTTTATGTTTATCCGGATGCCACTTCAATGCCATTTTTCTGTACGCACTTTTGATATCCGCGTCCGTCGCGTCTTTCTTTACTCCTAAAATTTCGTATAAATCTTTGGACATGTTGAAACAAATCTTAGCCCTAAAATTATATCTTTTCCAGAGAATATTGTCTAGCACTCATCATCCGCGAGTGCAAGAAAATGCTAAAACTTGCTTCCGTGGCGGGCATCCGTTAAAATCCGCACCGAACAGGCAAGCACCCCGCTTGCCAAAACGATCACACGGCGCCATCGTCTAGTGGTTAGGACATCGCCTTCTCACGGCGGAAACAGGGGTTCGATTCCCCTTGGCGCTACCACTTGTAAACAATGCCCCTTTCCTCTATAATAACAACATAATCAACTAAAATATCCATAACCCCTCATCTATGGAACAGTTTGAAACATGGAGGGAAGCTCTGACGGCGTCTTTACAGGAAATCCTGAATACGCTGATGAACTTTCTCCCGAATCTTTTGGGCGCTTTGGTGGTGCTCATTCTGGGTCTGTTGCTTGCGAGCTGGCTGGGAAAACTTGTCGCCAAGCTTGTTGAGCTAACAAAAATAGACCAACTCCTTGAAAAACTGGGAGTGAACAAATTCGCAAAATCCATCGGGAAGATAAAAGTCTCCGCGATTTTGGGATGGTTAGTTAAATGGTTCCTTATAATAGTGGTGCTCATAGCAGTCGCCGATATTCTGGGACTCACACAGATTATTGACTTCCTTTATGAAGTCGCCAGGTACCTGCCGAACATCGTTATTGCGATTCTTATTCTTCTCATCGGTATTGTTGCCGGAAATTTTGTTTACGAAATCGTTAACAGATCCGTTAAGGCGGCGAAGATGCACAGCCCGAAGCTTCTGGCTAACCTCGCAAAGTGGGGTATCATCATCTTTGCTCTTGTCCCTGCGATAAAACAGCTTGGAGTGGATACATCCATGATAGAGATACTCTTTGCCGGATTTGTGGCGATGATGGCTCTTGCCGGAGGTATCGCTTTTGGACTTGGAGGAAAAGAGAGTGCGTCGCAATGGTTGGATCACATTAAGAAGAAACTGTAGGAACGAAAAGATCAGAAAAAACAAAAGGCTCCTTCGCTCCGGCGGGGGAGTCTTTTATTTAGATCCCGTGCGCAATCTCTGCACCAATTTCAAAAACGATTTTTTTACGCCGTTCTCACGCAAATAATTCCAACGACCTTTTAAAGCGCTTTTCGCCATTCCGGTTTTTGAGCGAACTTGCGCGTTTCTGTCCGGAGCCGGCCTGGGATTTTGAAGCCACTCAAACAGCGGAGCGATAGAATTTTTATAAGAATTTTTCTCGGTGTATTTGCGCCCCATCTCCCCGTAATTCTTAAACTGCGGACTTTTTCTTTCTTTGTGCATTTTCAAAATCGCTTCGGTCAAAGCTTCATGATCTCCGCTCGGGACAACCAGGCCCGCGCCGGCAATTCCCACTTCATTGGAAATCTCGCTTCCGGCGGTGGTCACAACGGGAAGACCGAATTTCATCATTTCGTTTATACGATTCCGGGCACCCGTCAAAGTTTCCGCGCACATCCTGTCCACATTCAGCCCCACATCCGCTTTGCCGTACAAAGAAGGAATTTTGGACGTCTCCACCCACCCCAAAAACACAAAACGGTCTTTATAAGGAGAGCCGTCTATCATTTTTCGGAAACGATCAAAGGTTTTGTTGTCCA
>SLNK01000047.1 GCA_007133095.1 Candidatus Peregrinibacteria bacterium
CCTCCATAATAACTGATGTCCCTGACGGCTTTTTTAATCGTCTCCGGAGTAATCCCATGCTTTTTATTGTAAGCAAGTTGTTTACTGCGCCTTCGCTTGGTCTCTTCAATAGCCACCTTCATCGCATCGGTAATTCTGTCGGCATACATCACAACAAAACTGTTAACATTACGTGCACACCGCCCTATCGTCTGAATTAACGCGCTGGAACTGCGCAAAAACCCCTCTTTATCGGCATCCAAGATCGCGACCATACTGACTTCGGGCAAATCCAACCCCTCTCTCAATAAGTTAATTCCCACAAGCACATCGAACTTTCCCATTCTCAAATCTCTCAAAATCTCGATTCGCTCAAGTGTATCCACATCCGAATGAAGATATTTCACCCTTACATCGGCATCAGACAAAAATTCTGTAAGATCCTCCGCACTCCGCTTCGTCAAAGTTGTTATAAGAACTCTATCACCCATCTCCACACGATTCCGAATCTCTCCTATCAAATTTTCAATCTGTCCTTCTCGTGGTCTGACCACAACCTCCGGATCAATAAGCCCGGTAGGTCGGACAACCAACTCAACTACACGTTTTTTCGGAGTATTCGCCCACTCATACTTGCCCGGAGTGGCGGAAACAAAAACGGTATTACGCATATATTCTTCAAATTCCTCGAATTTCAAAGGCCTGTTATCATGCGAGGACGGAAGCCGAAATCCATGTTCAATTAAAGTTTGCTTGCGTGAAAAATTGCCGTTATGCATACCCCCGATTTGAGGAACGGTCATATGGGATTCATCTAAAAAAAGTAAAAAATCCTCCGGCATATAATCAAGCAACGTGGAAGGCCTCTCTCCCGGATTCTTCGCGTTTAAATATCGTGTGTAATTTTCGATTCCATTGCAGTATCCGGTCTCCATCAAAATTTCTATATCATATTCGGTCCGGGTTTTTATCCTCTCGGCTTCAAGATTTTTTCCAATCTTCTTCAGTTCGTTATATCGAAGTTCCAAATCTCCTCTAATCATCTCGACAGCCTGGTCAATTCTTTCTTGAGTAGTCACATCATGTTTCGCTGGGAAAATGATAACCTCGTCCATCGTTTTTATAATTTCTCCCGTAAAACTTTCCACCTCTGAAATCGCTTCAATTTCATCGCCAAAAAACTCGATCCGAAAAACACTGTCCCTATCGGGAGGAAAAATCTCCACCGTATCTCCCAAAACATGAACCATCCCGTTCTTAAACTCCATGTGGGACCTTGTGTACTGCAAATCTGTAAGCCTTCGGAGAAATCGATCCCGCTGTATCGTCTCGCCGGTCTTCAATGTAATCGCAAGTTGATTGTAACTGTCAAAAGACCCCAGCCCATAAATACATGAAACCGAAGCAACAATAAGCACATCCTTCCGGGTAAGAAGATTTGCTGTCGCGGCATGGCGAAACTTATCAATTTCTTCGTTTATGGACGCGTCTTTCTCGATATAAGTATCCGTAGCGGGCATATACGCCTCTGGCTGATAATAATCGTAATAGGAAACGAAATAACTCACTGCATTCTCCGGGAAAAAGTCCTGAAACTCACTGCAAAGCTGGGCGGCCAAAGTCTTATTATGGGCCAAAACAAGCATGGGCTTTTGTAATTCCTCAACAATCTTGGCCATGACATAAGTTTTTCCGGAACCCGTAACACCCAACAACGTCTGAAACCGCTCTTTGTCACGAAGCCCCTTCGATATTGCCTCTATCGCGTGAGGCTGATCCCCTTTCGGAGACATTCCCGATATTAGTTTAAATTTATTCATATACCGAAGCAATTTACTACAAAAATCTTCGACCGTCCAGAATCCTTAACCAAAAAGAGCGTTTTAAACCTTCCTGAGATTTGGTAAAATCATGGAGATAAATCAGAACCAAAGAAAAATGCTCAATTTCACTCTCAAAATTGCAAAAAAAGCTGGAGATTTGTTATTGGAAAAATCCAAAAACCCTCTGAAAATAACAAAAAAGAGCGCAAGGGATCTGGTGACGGAAGCCGATAAAGAAGCTGAAGAATTGATAATCAAGGAAATTCTAAAAAAATACCCCAATCACGGAATAATAGCGGAAGAAAGCCATACTCACACGGAAAACAACCTCCAAAAGCTAAAAAACGCTCCATATATTTGGGTAATCGATCCTCTGGACGGCACCACAAATTACACGATGGGTTTACAGCAATACGCGGTATCAATCGGTGTATTTAAAAACACAAATGGAAGAAGCTCAAAAAACTTTGATTATTTGGAAGGAGACATGGTTTTGGGAGTTGTATATGCGCCGGCCTTAAAAGAGCTTTACCACGCCCAAAAAGGAAAAGGAGCGTATTTAAATAAAAAAAGAATCAGCGTTTCCGATACATCAAAATTGATGGATTCCGTAGTCGCAACGGGATTCCCTTACAAAGACAAAACGGTAAATTTACCTTATTTTTCCACGATTTTGGACAAATGCAGAGGAGTGAGAAGGTTCGGCGCCGCCTCACTGGACTTGTGTTATGTAGCCAAAGGATGCTTTGACGCCTACTGGGAACTTGGCCTAAAACCCTGGGACATAGCCGGCGGCGCCCTCATCGTAGAAGAAGCGGGCGGAAAAGTAAGTGATGTAAACAGCAAACAGCTTGACCTCTTCGGCGCGGATATATTGGCGACAAATAAAAACCTTCACCCCAAAATCACAAAAATATTCAAGTCCTTGCCGTAACGAGCCTTTTTCAGTAGTATTTCGACACAAATTCCCCATGCGCCCGTAGCTCAGTTGGATAGAGCGTTGGCTTGCGGAGCCAAAGGTCACAGGTTCAAATCCTGTCGGGCGCACCAAAGGAACGCGCTCCGCGCGTTCCAGTGTCCCCATTTCGCTCCGCGCGTTCCAGTCAAGCATTTCTTCAAAAACGCGCAAAGAAAAAAACGGCCCCCGCTTCTTGACAAAACATCGCAAAAGTGCCATATTAGAAGCTCTTTGAGCAACAAATGAAGCACCAAAAATGGCCACAATTGAAAAATCCAGGGAAGAATCCATCCTCTTGATAGGATATCACAAAATGTTAGAGGAAAGATGGCCCGTAAGCAAATCCTCTCAAAACTGCGACGGAAAAGAAAGCGCATTTTTATTTAAACTCGAAAGAAAAGCTCTTGATAACATAGAGTGCCTGGACTTCGATATGCTGAAAAATGATATTGATACAGAACACCACGAAAGATTAGCAAATATATGGGAAACTGTTTTAGCTCTCAAAACAGAATTTGACAGTGCCGTTGAAACCCTTAAACAACATTGGGTAAATGCCCCCCACAATCCCGGATTCCCGGGAGCCTATCCCCAACAACTTGAATTGAATTTTCCGCTTTTAAAACATCCCTATATCAGCCCTGGAGCAAATAACCCCAAGCAGGGGGACCTTCCCTTCAATCCGGAACCGGAAATCTCAACTCCATCCACTCCCGACAGCACAAAAACATACAAAAGGATAAAATCTCCGACTAAAGCGAATTTCAGTTTGAGGGAAAAAGGAGAAGAAGACCCCAATCTTCCTCTCAATTTCCCTTCCAAAACATACGAACAGTCAGAAATATCCGAACTGGCGGATATGATTTTAGAAATCAAAGGATTAATTCGCAAAAGAATTCCCCAGGAATTTCAGAACGGGGTGTTCGCAAGCGTTAATGTTCTTAATATCCCCATATCGGACGAATTGCAAACATGGAGAACAACAGACAAGTCCTTGCGCAGAATGACATACGAGACGCAAAAAAACTACATAACGGCGCTCCGACTATACCTCGCAATGCTGTTGGAACGCTCGGATGACAAAAAGGTTTACATATTCCCCAAAAATCACCTTTTAAGAAACCACCTCGTCCACAGACTGCGAGCGCTCGAAATAATACACGCGACACATCAGGGGATCACCGCCGCAAAAACCACACTTCACCACGGGTCAACAAAGAAAAGCAGAATAAGAAAAACCGAAAATAAAGCGGCGGTTGAACACATGTCCAATACAACCGGAAATACGATCTTTGATGTGTTTCCATACAGCACGAACGAAAGTGACAAATTAACAATAGATTTAGTTGTCCTGACGGTATTAACCGCAATACACGACATAGTTGAGGACACGGACCAAGACACTGAAGAAATAATACAAAATTACATAAAGCCCTTCATAGACAAATACGACAGTAAATTGGATCCACACATAAAGAGCGGCTTCCCGGAAAGAACAAGACAGGAAGTAAAAGCGAAAGTTTTAGATTTGCTGGGTCTCAGATCCGAAGCAAAAATAAAACACTCACGAAGATCTGCACTAAGAAGCCTCTTAAGAATAATTTCGAACAACACGGAATTAAGCAGAAGCCAAAAACCCAGCCAAAAACGGCAAGTTGAAGCAAAAAACGCAATACTTCAAAACATTGCGGGGTTTGAAACAACCTCTGAAATACTAAAACTAACGGAAGAAGAGCTTGGAACATGGGGAATAAAGCCTGAAAATCTTCAAACTCCCTCATCAAAAACCTTTAGAACATTCCCGGAAAGCACTCATGTCTATGATAAACACAAACTCACAAAATTTTTAATTCGCCTTAACACCATAGCCGGACAAAGCAAAAAAATACAACAAACCGCATTAATCGTAAAAATTGAAGATCGCGCAAACAATTTGGAAAGTCTGGAAGGATTTAACCCGGAACTGCGCCGAAACACAATAAGAACAACGGTAACAAGATTAATAGCTTGGTGTATGTTGGACCATGATAACGTAAAATACCCGCTTTATAACGCACTTCCCCGCCTAATAGATAACACACTGACGGCATATCTCCGCTTTGAAGGTCAACATCCGGAAAAAATAGACAACCTGGACAGAAGTTACATTTCACAGCTCGAAAAGTGGCAAAGTGAAGTGATAAGATATGAAACATCGGACAAAATAAAAAACCTCCTAGATTGCTAGGCTTTCGATGGCCGCCTTCCTATCGTCCGCCCCAAAAATATAACTCCCGGCAACAAGGATATTGGCCCCCGCTTCAACGCAAATTCTTCCCGTTTCAGAATTAATTCCGCCATCGACACTTATATTTTTCTCGAAACCCATCGCCCTTAACTTTTTGATCTTATCAACCATATCAGGCATAAAATCCTGCCCTCCAAACCCGGGCTCCACAGTCATAACCAAAATTTGATCAACCAAATCCAAAACATCCGCGATTTTTTCCACGGAAGTACCTGGCTTGATTGAGACACCGGCCAAAATTCCGGCATCGCCAATCTCCCGAAGCGCCGCGGGAAGCCCCCCTTCATATTCACCATCTCCAAAAACCTCCTCATGTATAGTCAAAGTACTTGCACCCGCCTTTATAAAATCGTCAAAAAACTTCCAAGGATGCTCAATCATCAAATGAACATCCAGGGGGACCTTGCTTTTTATCCATTTATAAACAGGCGCCCCAAAACTTATATTGGGAACAAAATGCCCATCCATCACATCTATATGTAGTCGATCACAAAAAGCCTCAACGGAAGCAACTTCCTCATTCAGTTTGCCAAAATCAGCAGATAATATTGAAGGAGAAACCTGTGTTTTCATCACATCGAATTAATTTCTTTCACTCTGCGAACATGTCTTTCCTC
>SLNK01000044.1 GCA_007133095.1 Candidatus Peregrinibacteria bacterium
AAAACGCCTACTGACATGTAGGCTTTTTTCAAAAATTCCTTGTTTCAGCCAAATCTGCTCCAATGTTGCGATTTCTGCGTTTTGCGAAAAGGCATCTTTGACTTCATCTGTGGATATTTTTAAAAACGCCTACTGACATGTAGGCTTTTTTCAAAAATTCCTTGTTTCAGCCAAATCTGCTCCAATGTTGCGATTTCTGCGTTTTGACCTTTCTATGGCATCTTTGGCGTTTGTTGCGAAAAAGAAAATTATTGGCTAGAGTTCCCCCATGCCGAAATATCATATTCAAACATTTGGTTGCCAGATGAACTATTCGGATACGGAGAGGATGGAGGCGTATCTTCACGCTTTGGGATTTGATAAAACGGAAACTCCGGAGGCGGCGGACTTGGTGATTTTCAACACGTGCAGTATTCGCCAAAAAGCGGAGGACAAAGTTTACGGAAGCATGATACGCGCCGCGAATTACAAAAGAAAAAACCCCAATTTGATAGTGGCGGTGACCGGTTGCATGGTAAGAAAATCCAGTTCAAAATACTCCACGGAGCGGGACAAGCTGTTTAATCGGATGAAAGAATTGGACATAGCTTTGCGAACGGAAGAACTTCCAAAATTCGCGGAACTTGCCAGAGAACTTGATCCAAAGCTGAAATTTCCGGAAATAGAAGAAGAAGAACTGGAAGATTATTTTCAAATAAACCCGACACACAGTTCCCAAAAATCCGGCACACAAGCGTTCGTGGCCATATCCAACGGCTGCGATAATTTCTGCACTTACTGCATCGTTCCTTACAGCAGAGGAAGAGAAAAAAGCAGAAAAATCGGAGAAATTCTGGAGGAATGCAAGAAAGCGGTTGCCGAAGGACACAAAGAGATAACTTTGATAGGACAAACAGTAAATTCATACGGACTTAGCAAACATGACAAAGAGGCCGGAACTTTTGAGTATCTTAAAGACGAAGAGCCTTTCGTTCACCTGCTGAAGGAGGTTGATAAGTTAAGTGAAAAAGGACTGGAAAGAGTACGATTCACATCACCTCATCCAAAGGACATGAGCGACAAACTGATAGAAGCGATGGCAACTCTAAAGACACAAATGCCGTATCTGCATCTGCCCGTCCAAGCCGGAGACAACGCGGTTTTGAGACGGATGAACAGAAATTACACGGTGGAACATTACAAAGAAATAGTAAAAAAACTGAGAGAAAAAAACCCCGACATCTCCATATCAACAGACATAATCGTGGGGTTTTGCGGAGAAACGGACGAAGAATTTGAAAACACTTACAATTTTTTCAAAGAGATGGGGTTTGAGCACGCCTACATATCGCAATATTCCGAAAGGAGAGGAACAACAGCGAGCAAATTCATCCCCGACGACATCCCGGATGAAGTAAAAAAACAAAGATGGGAAAGAATGAATGAACTACTTAAAAAAACATCCGCAAGAGCCCACCAAAGATTCAAAGGCAAAACCGTAAAAGTCCTTGTTGAAGAACAAAACGGGGATGTTTGCATCGGGAGGAGCGAACACTACAAAACCGTTCAATTCCAATCGGAGAAAGAGCTGCTGGGGAAAATAGTCCCGGTAAAAATCACTCACTCGGATACATTTATTTTAAAACGGCTTTAATTCTTCTCACTCCGGCGGAGGAGCTTTCTTCTTTTTTTATTTTGAACGTTCCCAATTCGGAAGTGTTTGTGACATGAGGACCGCCGCAAATTTCCGTGCTAAAAACAATATCGTTTTCAGGATCTCCAATAACATAAACCTTCACTCTTTCGCCGTATTTGGTCTCAAAAAGACCGATAGCGCCCCTCGCCTTCGCCTCCTCAACACTCATTTCTTCATATTTGACCGGCAAAGAAGCGGCTATCTGAGAATTGATAATTTCTTCAACCTTGGCTTTTTCTTCATCCGTCATTTTTTCCGGATGAGTAAAATCAAAACGCAATCTCTCAAAAGTTATATTTGATCCTCTTTGCCCGACATGAGGACCCAAAACTTCTCGCAATGCCTGATGAAGAAGGTGAGTGGCCGTATGCAATCTGGTAACTTCTTCACTGTTATCCGCCATTCCTCCCGCGAATTTTTGCTCCGCTCCGGAACGCGAAAGCTCCTGATGTTTTTTGAAATTCTTCTCGAAATCTTTCAAAAGTTTTTCCTTTTCTGCCTCATTTTTCACCCAACCTTCGGCTTCAAGTTCTTCCAAAGTCATCTCAATGGGGAATCCGTATGTAGCGAACATATCAAAACAAAAACATTGGTCAAAAACATGAACACCCTCGGATTTACGCACTTCGTTTTTATCCATTTCTTTCCTCAAAACGGAAAGACCTCTATTCAAAGTCTTCCTGAATCGATCCTCCTCCTTCGCGACTTCTTCAAAAATCTTCTCCTGATTATCCGACAACTCAAGATAATATCCGCCGTAATTTTTTACATAAATACCCGCCAGCTTGCGAGCAAAATCCTCCTCTATCCCGAGCTTCCTGCCGTGCATAATCGCGCGCCTTATCAACCTCCTCAAAACATATCCCTGATCTGTATTGGAAGGAGTCACGCCCTGACGGTCACCCAAAAGAAAAGTGGCGGCGCGCAGATGATCCGCGACAATCCTTTCCGATCTAACCAAGTCTCCCTCCGGATTCGAGTAGCCGGCAAGCAATCGAATTTCATCAATAGCGTCCTTAAAAAGACTTGTTTCGTAAGGGGTTTTCACTCCGTCCATCACGGCTATTACCCTTTCCAAACCCATTCCCGTATCAACATTCTTCTGATCCAGAGGCTCGTACTTTCCGTCCGGAGTCTTGTTATATTCCATAAAAACATTATTCCAAATTTCAAGCCAGTTTTTATCATCGGGATCAAAAGTTTCCGGCGCTTCATCGCTTCCAGTCCAATAAAAAATTTCCGTATCCGGTCCGCATGGTCCCGTCTGGCCGGCAGGTCCCCACCAGTTATCCTTTTTCGGCAAAAAAGCTATCCTGGCTTCCGGGACTCCCAAACTTTTCCACACCTCCGCGGATTTATCATCCCTCGGAGCGTCATCATCTCCTTCAAAACAAGAAACAGCAATTTTGGACATCGGTATTCCCAGACCTCCGGACTCTCTGTTCTTAGTCAAAAAATCCAAACTCATTTTTATCGATCCCTCCTTAAAATAATCTCCCAAAGACCAATTCCCCAGCATCTCCAAAAAAGTAAGATGGCTCTCATCGCCAACCTCATCAATGTCTCCCGTGCGGATACATTTCTGGACATTCACAAGACGCTTCCCGCAAGGATGCGTTTCTCCCAGCAAAAAAGGAACAAGAGGATGCATTCCCGCGGTTGTAAAAAGAACGGTGGGGTCATTCTCCGGTAAAAGAGACGCCCCGCAGATCTCTTTATGCCCATGATTTTTAACAAAAAAATCAATATACAACTTCCTCAATTCATCCGCGACCATAAAAATAAGATTAAGTGCCAGTCAATTCTACGAAAAATCACTTTTCCTTACAAGGGATATATGGGAATATAGAGACATGGGAAAAAAATCAAACACCAAGAAGCTGGCAAGGGAATTGGCGAAGGAGAAGGAAGAAAAGGAAATGAAAAAGAAAAAGCCGTTCAAGAAAAAATCCAAAAAAGATATTAAGAAGGAAGCCGCCGAAAAAGCGAAAAAACAGTCTTCAACCGAAAAAACCAAAAAGGCTTCCTCAAAGAAACAGCAAAAAAACAAGAAGCAGCAGACAAAAAAACAGGAGGCTAAGCAAAAAACGGGATACTCACAGAAAGTTTTGAAATCCCTGCGCGAGAATAAAAAGAAAATTTTTGCCGGAATGTTTGTGGTGATAATGATCGCAATCCTGGCATTTGTTGCGTTTTTACTCTTTCAGAAAGCTTTTCGGGCACAGCCGATAGCCAAATTTTTGCCCGCTCAAAACACGGTCGCGACACTTGAAATCAACAGCAACCCGACTCATCACCAAATTACAAAAGCGGTCAATTTATTAAAAAATCATTCTCAATATTCAAAGGATTCACTTAAGGAGTATGTGGAAAAGCGCTTCGATCTTGATTACGAAAGGGATCTTTCGCTCTGGCTGGGAAGGTCGCTGGGGATGGCGATTCTCAATTTTGATGACGCGAACGGAATAAACATCGTGTATTTCACGGAATTCATAAGCAAGAGCAATCTGGAAACTTTTTTGAGAGAAAACACGGTTGAAGAAGAAGGATACAAAGATTACAGAATGTATTTTTACGATGATTCGTTCCACATGACAAAAGTTGCGGATTATCTCTTTATCGCGGAGAACAAAGACGCGCTCAAAAAAATAATAGATTCACGGGAAAAGCGCGAGCCGGTTCTTTACGGAAGTTCGAAGTACAGAAGGATAGACAACAATTTGCCTCTTGGAAAACTTGCGTTTGCTTACATAAATTATGAAGCCGTGGACGATGCGTTTTTCAAACACTTCCCGGCCTTGAGCGAGCAGGGGCTTTCCATGAGAGTGGTTCGACCTCTTATGGATTCGTTCAAAGCGGAAGGAATAGCCCTGGTGGCGATGGACGATAATTTCGCGATACAGAGCTTTTTGAGTTTGAGCGACCAGGTTGTGGATCAAACCGCCACATACCTTAGCGCGCAAAAAAAATATAGAGCCGATCTTTTGGGATATGTGCCTCCGGAAGTAGTCGCTTTCTGGGGAGGAGAGAATTTGGAAACACAGGCAAAAAGGCTTATAAAAGTGGTTTCCGGCGGTGATTTATTGTACATCTCCGGATTTGAAACTCTAATGAAGAACTATGTGGAAAAATATTTTGGCGCGGACATAGACCTGGAAGAAGACATATTCCCGATAGTAAGAAACGAATTTTTAATAGTATTGGAAGAAGATGAAGACGAAAAAATATACAAACTGATCGCAAACTTGAATGAAAACCAATCCGCCGCGGTTAAAGTACATGAAATAGCTGAAAAATTTGCGGAACTGGGCGCGATTTTTGAACCCAAAGTAGTGGAACACACACTTCCGGACGGAACCGTTGGAAGAGAAATAGTAGCCATACCGAAACAAATAACCAAGGAGGAACTGGAATACGGAGACTACAAAATTTTCGAACTCAACATGGGGGAGGAAAACAAAAGTCTTTACTACGCGATTGCCGACGGAATAGCGATAATCACAAACAGCAAAAAATCAATAAAGCAAAGTCTGGATTTATTCGATGGCGAAGGTGAAAGTTTGAGAGACACAATGGTGTTCGAAAAACAGATTGAACCGGTGATAAGGAATTCCGACGAGGTTTCTTACTTTAGAGCGGATAAATTAATCCCCTTGTTTCCGGAAGACTACGATTTGCCGGAATTCACGGAAATAATCCTGTCCTTAAGCTCCGGAAGGAATTACTTTCACGATGGCATCGTCACGATAAACTATTTGCATATCAAGTGATATGGCAAAAAAACTGCGCGACATCAAGTCATCTCCGCTTACGGGCGGTGACCCCGAGGACGAAAAAATAAATCTGGGAGGAACGGATCCCCGGAGAAAAGAACGACCTCGGAAAAAAGGGGATTCTTTGCGTAAGTTAAAAAGCCCGATAAAGAGAGTCAGGGATATTT
>SLNK01000020.1 GCA_007133095.1 Candidatus Peregrinibacteria bacterium
AACAGCCAAATACAATCAATTGATGAGAATAGAGGAGAAGCTTGGAAAGAAAGCTGATTTTATAGGGGGGAGAGCATTTTATAATCTGGAGGAGGGCTATGCTGAAGCAAATTAAACGTTCCACAGTGAGAAATTTGTTGCCGGTACGCTCCGAAAAATCTCATAAGGGGCAGAATGGGCGTGTTCTTATTATAGGAGGGAGTGTTGATTATCACGGCGCTCCGATTTTATCCGCTTTGGGGTCTATTTATTCGGGGGCGGATCTTGCTTATTTGTATGTTCCGGAGTGCAATTTCGATTGTACTCGAAGCATATCTCCGGACTTGGTCGTAAGAAAATATGCCGGAGAATATCTCACTCCGCGCCATGCGGAGGAAATTATAAAATTCGGGAAGGGATGTGATTCCGTTCTGATAGGTCCGGGTCTGGGAAAAAGACAGCAGACAAGGGAGGCGGTTCTTGATATCGTAAAAAATCTTCAGATCCCGACGGTTTTGGACGCGGACGCAATAATGGTTCTGAAGGAAATAGAAAAATTTCCTTTGAATCAGCCTTTTGTCGTTACTCCGCATCAAAACGAATTTATACATCTTGTGGACAGGGACGTTAAGGTTGATGAAAACGATACGAAATCGGTGATTCTTTTGAGGTCTTTGTCTATGGACCTGCACTTAAATGTTATTCTGAAAGGATATAAGGATTATGTTTCTTCAGAAGAAGGTGTTGTTGAAATAAACAGTACCGGGAACGCGGGAATGACCGTTGGGGGAAGCGGAGACGTGCTGGCGGGAGTTGTGGCTTCATTATTGGCACAGGGGCTTGAAGGGTTTGATGCGGCGCGTTGCGCCGCATACTTCACGGGACTTGCCGGGGACAGGCTCAGCAAAAAGAAAGGCTTCTGTTATTCCGCGAGTGATCTGGCCGCCGAACTGCCTTATGTTTTATGAATGTAATCGGATTGTTTTTTGAACCACTTTCGCATCTCTTTGGCGGAGATTTTTTTGTTGGCCATTATTATTTTCCGCTTTTTTAAAATGCGAGGAAGTTGTTTTAAATAATCTAAATAACTCCTCCACAGATACGGTTCCTTGAATGTCATATAAAAAGCAAGCGCCGCTTTCTTCAGCATAATCGGGAAGAAATCCATGAAAAAATTTCCCCATAATTCGTTTTTCCGTTCCATTAAATGTTGATTTTTGAAGGAATATTTTTTTTGAAATATGCTCAATTTTGATCGATTCGCCAAAACATCTTTATTAAAAAACCTTCTCTTTATTCCGGTTCCGCGCCCGTGATACGCGACAGCCTCCGGGTAATAAATGTTTTTCCATCCGTAAAGCAAAAACCTCCATGACAGATCTATATCCTCTTTGTACATGAAAAAATCCTCGTCCATGTACTCATCGAAAATCCTAACATCCTCCAAAGCCTCACGGCGATACATGGGGCACGCGCCGGAAACTCCAAAAATTTCACGTTCCTCATCAAACTGCCCTTCGTCCGTCAATCCCTGTCCGTCATCAATAAACCTTCTGTTTCTGTAAGCAAAAATCCCCACCGTGTCTATTATTTTCGTAGTCCTTTCACGGTCAAAATCGTATTTGTACACTTTCCCCGTTATCGCGGCAATTTTCTTATCCTTTTCCGCGCGCGCCACAATTTTTTCAAAATATTCCGGAGTATAAATTATATCCGGATTTGTTATCACCACGTAATCCGCGGGGTTTTCATTTTCTATCGCCATCTTAATCCCCTGATTCGCCGCCTTCGCGTAGCCGCTATTTTCTTTATTCTCGACTATTTCAATCTTTCTATTTGCCTTCTCCGCGTCCCCAATATTCTCTTCGCTCGCGTAGTTCTCACGCACAAAATCAACTCCGCTTTTGTCCGGCGAATCGTTATCAATAAAAATCACCTCCATATTTTCGTATGTCTGGCTGAAAATCGAATTAAGGC
The DNA here is from genome assembly GCA_007133095.1 of Candidatus Peregrinibacteria bacterium. Lineage (GTDB taxonomy): Bacteria > Patescibacteriota > Gracilibacteria > UBA1369 > LOWO2-01-FULL-3 > SLNK01. Next base: position 1,957 of record SLNK01000020.1, read on the forward strand.
AGGTCTTAAGATACTGCGGCGTGTTGTAATGAATAATCGCTATTAAAACTTTCGGCGACTTTGCGCTCATAATTTTCTTGTTTTGAATTTGCCAAAGCAGTATAGTCTACCTTGCTTAATCTTAAAAGATATTATGTCCGATTATCTGTTTACATCCGAGTCCGTTACGGAGGGGCATCCCGATAAAATGGCGGATCAAATTTCCGACGCGGTTCTTGACGACCTTCTTAGACAGGACCCGGATTGCAGGGTTGCCTGCGAGACTCTGGTGACTACCGGAATGGTTCTCATCGCAGGGGAAATAACCACCAAGGCTTATTCCGATCTTCCTAAAATAGTCCGAAATACAATAAAGGAAATCGGGTATGATAACGCGGAGTACGGGTTTGACCATAAAGCTTGCAGTGTTTTGACGGCTATTGGGGAACAGAGCGGAGATATTGCGCAAGGAGTTGATATCGGGGGGGCGGGTGATCAGGGAATGATGTTCGGTTTTGCGTGTGATGAAACCGAGGAGCTGATGCCTCTGCCCATAATGCTGGCTCATAAAATGGCGATGAAACTTGCCGATCTAAGAAAAAATAAGGTTTTGCCTTATTTGCGGCCGGACGGAAAAACCCAGGTGACCGTTGAGTATAAGGATGACAAGCCTCTGCGCGTTGATACCGTCGTTGTTTCAACTCAACACGGGGAAGGTGTTGATCAGAAGCAAATAAAGGAAGATCTTCAGAAACATCTTATAGAACCGATTTGCGGGAAATGGCTTGATGAAAAAACCAAATATCACATAAACCCCACCGGGAGTTTTCTTATCGGGGGGCCTCCGGGAGATTGCGGGGTTACGGGAAGGAAGATAATCGTGGATACTTACGGGGGGATGGGAAGGCACGGGGGCGGATGTTTTTCCGGAAAAGATTCTACAAAAGTGGATAGGAGCGGAGCTTACATGGCCAGATATGTCGCCAAAAATCTTGTTGCTTCCGGTTTGGCGAAGAAATGCGAATTACAGGTTTCTTACGCCATCGGTGTTACGGACCCGCTTTCTATTTATGTGGACACTTTTGGAACCGGAAAAGTGAGCGATGAGGAGTTGGCAAGAGTTGTCGGGAAGGTTTTTGATTTTTCTCCGGCGGGAATAATAAAACATTTGGAACTCAGACGTCCTATTTTTAAAAAAACAGCTGCTTATGGACACTTCGGGCGGAGCGGCTCTGAATTCACATGGGAAAAAACGGACGCTGTGGAGAAGATTTTAAATGAGGTAAAGAAATAATCTTTTAAAAATGAGTGACGCAGAAAAAGGACTGCTTAACATAGAACTCGCGGAAATGCAGATGAAGGCTCTTCTGGCGGTGCGCCAACATTTTTTAAAAAAGAAACCGCTTAAGGGTCTGCGGATCGCGATGGCTTTGCACGTTACAAAAGAGACCGCCGTTTTGGTTCGGACTTTGATTGCCGGGGGCGCGGAAGTTTGGCTGACCGGATGCAATCCCCTGTCCACACAAGACGATGTCGCGGCGGCTTTGAAGGAAGAGGGCGTTCATGTTTTTGGGCATAGGGGTGAGACAAATGAAGAGTATTACAGCTGTTTGAAAGAGGTTATAAACTGCAAGCCCCACATTACGATTGATGACGGATGTGATCTTGTATCGGAAATACACAAAAATCATACCGATTTGATTCCGGACATCATCGGAGGATGCGAAGAAACCACTACGGGAATTTTGAGATTGAAAGCGATGGAAAAGGACGGCGCTCTGCTTTATCCGGTGGTGGCGGTTAATGACAATCTCACCAAGCATTTGATGGATAATTATTACGGAACGGGGCAGTCCACTTTGGATGGAGTTATGAGGGCCTGCAATTTTATGTTCGCGGGGAAGAGAGTTGTTGTTGCCGGATACGGATCATGCGGGAAGGGGGTCGCTTTGAGGGCGTCCGGTATGGGGGCGAAGGTAATTGTGTGTGAAGTCAATCCTTTCAGGGCTCTGCAGGCGAGCATGGACGGCTACGAGGTTATGAAAATGAAGGACGCGTGCAAACTTGGAGATCTTTTTATTACGGTTACGGGGAATATAAATGTTATTAGGCCCGAACATGTTCGATTTATGAAGGACGGTGCGATTTTGGCGAACAGCGGCCATTTTGATTGCGAGATTGATATTCCGGGGATCAAGAAAGAGGCGAAGAAAAGCAGGCGCGTGAGGCCGTCTATGGATGAGTATGTTGTTTCCGCGGGGAAGAGGGTGTTTGTTTTGAGCGAAGGCAGACTTGTGAATCTGGCGGCGGCGGAGGGGCATCCTTCGGATGTGATGTCGTTGAGTTTTTGCGGTCAGGCTTTGGCGTGTGAATATCTTGCCGAAAACAGAGGTAAATTACTTCCGGGCGTTTTGACTTTGCCGGAGGAGATTGATTTTCATATTTCACGGATGCATTTGGAGGCCGAAGGAATTGAAATTGATGAACTCACTCCAGAGCAGGAAAAATATCTGGCAAGTTGGGAGGAGGGAACTTAGGGAGGAAGTTGAGAAAAGACGTCCCCGGGGATGGATTTTTAAGGAGGAAGTTGAGAAAAGACGTCCCCGGGAGTTTAGTAAATTTGGTCGTGCTTGTTTACTGAAATCGGGATGATTGTGTTTTCTTTGATCAGAAATTTTATGATTATTCTGTGTGAGTAATTAACCGATATGCTGTGCAAGTCTTGGAATTTTCCCTTGAGTTTGTGAAGTCTTAAGGAGGGATGTTGCGGTTTTACCGCCAGAAGCTTGAGGACTTTTGCGTATTGTGATTTTAGCTCCGGGTTTGCTTTAAAAAACTTTTTGGCTTGTTTTTCATAGCTGCGGGTAAAAATTATTTCAATCATTACAGATTCTTTTTAGATGCTTCTCTATTGAGTCTTTTTTGTACCTTCCCGCTTTTATGTCCTCCTCCGATTCCATGATGGCGGATTCCAATTCACAATCCTTGAGCCGGTTATACTCTCTTACCGGCAGGATTACGAACTCCGGATTTCCCCTGACGGTTATGATTGTTTCCATCCCTTTTTTTGCGTTGGGTGTTACTGCGGAGATTCCTTTCATTTTTAATTCGTTGGCGGTTAAGGTGTTATTCATAGTATTGTTGTTAGTGCTGTTGATAGTATTATACATTACTGCCCTCGGCACTGCCAACTTCTTTTTCGTTCTCATCCTAGCAGAAGGAGATGAAGAATTTATTAAATTTTTCTAAAATTTTTATGAAAAAAAGAGCCCGCCGGAGGCGGGCTCTTCATCTTTCTTTTCAAAATCGCTTTGTCCGACTATACCTCTTCACCGTTCTCTTCTTCTTCCTCCTCTTCCTCCTCTTCTTCCTCTTCTTCCTCTTCTTCCTCTTCTTCCTCTTCTTCCTCTTCTTCCTCTTCTTCTTCTTCTACTACTTCTTCTTCATCTA
>SLNK01000038.1 GCA_007133095.1 Candidatus Peregrinibacteria bacterium
GAACCTGAACCAGAACCTGAACCTGAACCAGAACCCGAACCGGAACCCGAACCCGAACCGGAGCCCGAACCCGAACCGGAACCAGAACCTGAACCTGAACCAGAACCTGAACCCGAACCGGAACCCGAACCGGAACCGGAACCCGAACCGGAACCCGAACCCGAACCGGAACCGGAACCCGAACCCGAACCCGAACCCGAACCCGAACCTACCCCTGAATGTCAGGAAGGCGAAATCTGGGACGATAACAGAGAAGAGTGCATTCAAATAGAACGCACAGATCCAAGGGAATTCAGCCCCCTTGGATGCTGGACAATGATGTCTTATCCCGGATACACGGATATGAACAGGGAACATCCATATTTTAAGGTGGTGGATGTGTTTTCACGAGCAAACATATTAACTCCATATGGAATTCTGGAACCGATAGTACACGGATATATTAGCAAATTGACCGGAGAAAGCGCTTTCAGGCCAATGGGCCCTGCAACCAGAGCGGAAGGATGGAAGATGATAACAAGAGCATCTTGCTTCTTTGATTGGGCGGAAGACAAAATAGACATGGATAGCGAAGGCGCAGAAACATATGAAGATTTGGAAGAAACTTTCTGGGGGTGGGAAGAAATTGATTACCTGACCAGAGGAGGAGTTATAGAAGGATTCGAAGATGGAACAATAAGACCGCATCAGAACATTACAAGAGCCGAATATGTAAAAAGCTTGCTGGAGGTGTTCCTGCTTGAAATGCAAGATTCAAAAACATGCAGATCTGAAATAATTGATTTTGTAAGCTCTTTTGAAGACGTTGCTCCGGGAGAGGACATAGAAGATCCATGGTACACAGAGGTTGTCCCTTGTGCCCAGTATTACGGAATATGGCACGGCGGAGAAGGATTACAAGCCAGACCGAACGAAACAATAACAAGAGCGGAAGCGATGACATTTCTCTACAACTATGCGGTTGCAAGGGGACACATATACAGAAGAGAATTATAAGTTTTAGTGTCTGAAATAACGGCGGCCGGTGAATACCATGGTAATACCAAGTTCATCGGCCCGCTTTATTATGGAAGGGTCATTTATTGAGCCACCGGGTTGAATTATTGCCGTAACTCCAAGATCTACTGCCTGTTCAAGGGCATCCGCAAAAGGGAAAAAAGCATCAGAGGCCATAACGGAACCCTTTATACGATCACCACCTTTAATTCCCGCAATCCGCACGCTGTCCACGCGTGACATTTGGCCGGCACCTACACCGGTAACAGTCGTGCCCTTCGCCATGACAACAGCGTTGGACATGACGTGTTTACATACTTTATTTGCGAAGAGCATACTGGCAATTTCCTCTTCAGCCGGTTTTTTGGAAGTGACAACCTTTAAATCATTGGGAGTGAGTTTGTAATTGTCTCTTGTTTGGATAAGCAAACCTCCGGCAATTTTTTTGATATCTCTCTGTTGGGAGTCCTTTTTTAACGGACCCAACTCCAAAATCCTCAAATTTTTCCTTTTTTTAAGCAATTCAAGCGCTTTTTGCTCATAGGACGGTGCGATGATCAACTCTACAAACATTTTATTTTTATTCACATGCTCCACAACAGCTTCGTTCACTTCGCGATTAACCGCGATAATACATCCGAAAGCGGACATAGGATCAACTTTGTAGGCTTCCAAAAAAGCATCTTCCAGCTTTTCAGCCGAGGCGACTCCGCAAGGATTATTGTGTTTAATAAATACGGCCGTAGGTTCGTCAAATTCCTTAACAAGACCGATAGCGCTGTTCCCGTCTACAAGATTGTTGAAAGACAATTGCCTGCCATGCAGTACCTTTGAATTTGTTATATTGGAGTCACTATTATTGGGATTTCGGAAGAAAGCGGCTTTTTGATGAGGATTTTCACCATATCGCAGGCTGCAAACCTTTTCATAATGAAGATCCAGCAATTCCGGCTCGTCCAGCATATTCCTGAAGTAGTGATCAATGTGTTCGTCGTATCTGCTGGTCATAGTGAACGCCTTTCTTGCCAAACGCTTCCTTGTTTTGAAATCGGTATCACCGTTTTCGATAATATCCGCCGCGATCACTTCATAGTCGGAAGGTTCACAAACAACAGTGACGAATTCAAAGTTCTTGGCCGCCGCACGAATCATGCTCGGACCCCCGATATCTATATTTTCAATACAAGGATCTTCCTTGAAAGGATAAAGATTGGCAACGACCAAATCTATCATTTTGATGTCGTTTTTTTCCGCGTCGGACATATGCTTTTCATCGCTTCGCAAAGCCAAAATGCCCCCATGTATTTTCGGATGTAGGGTTTTTACGCGACCACCCATGATTTCCGGGAAGCCGGTATGTTCGGAAACATCGATAATTTTGATTCCCGAATCTCTCAAAACTTTCGCGGTACCCCCGGTTGAAAGTATCTCGACGCCGGCGGATTCAATTTTTTTGGCAAATTCAACAATACCGGACTTGTCCGACACACTTATTAAAGCACGCTTTATAGACATAATAATTAAAAGAAGAGACCCAAACAATTCTAATCACAAAAGAAGCAAAGTCAAGGCTCATCATGCCCGCCGCTACTCCACGGGTTGCACCTGCATATACGCCAAACGGACTTAAACAAGCCCAATATTACTCCATATTTAAGCACGGATTTTTTCATGTATTCGGAGCAGGTAGGGGTATAACGACAATATCCATGAGGGAAAAGAACTCTTGGCCAGCCATGGTCGGGGGACAAAGTTTTTTGATAAACAAAAACCAGAAACGCAACAATCCACCTCGGTAAAAAAAAGGGTGCCAGGTACCATTTTTTAGTTTTTGAATAATCCAAAAAGAAAATTGGTTTCCTAATAATAGTTCCTTGGATTTTGTCTCACTCCGTTCAAGTGAACTTCCCAGTGAAGATGTATTCCGGTAGCACCATAAACCCTACCGGTATTTCCCATCATGCCTATTACATCACCTTGATTAACCCACTGTCCCGGAGCAACATTAACGGATCCGAGATGAGCATAAAGAGTTCTTAGACCGTTTCCGTGATCAATTATAACGTGGTTTCCATAGCCACCCGCCCATGTTCCGGACGATGCCGTGGAAACGGTTCCACCGGCTGCACTCCAAACCGGAGGCCTGCCTCTATTGGCTATATCAAGCGCGTAGTGCCCGGCTCTATATCCTTGGGTAATATTCCCAGTCGTTGGATAAATGAACGATCTTCCCGCGACAGGCGCCGCAGAAGAAGGAGCCGCACTTACAGCGGGAACAGATCTTGTATCTCTTGTGACGGTAGCGTTGCGCGGAGCCTGAGCGATTACAGGCGGAGGAGCAAGTGGTTTTGCTCCCGGAAGGAACAGACTTTGGCCCTGTCTGATAGATTCACTTGCAAGATTGTTTTGAGCAACTATGGACTCGGCTTTGATATTGTATTTTTTGGCGATTGACCCCAGTGTATCTCCTCTCTTGACGCTATAACCGATTCCATTAACCGGCGGCACCAAAAGGCTTTGACCTATTCGTATGGCATTTGCGTTTGATAAATTGTTTTCCCATTTTATCGTGTCTGCCGATAGACCGTATTTTTCAGCGATGGCGGAGAGAGTTTCTCCGGCAACAACTGTATGAACCGCATAATCCGTCAGACCGATTCTATTGGAAGCATGAGTCTGTGGGTTCATCTTTATAAGATACCCGTACTCATCCGCGACCAAAATGTCTCCCGATATAGAGGCGGCGCCTCCACGCTCCATAGAATAGCTGGCGGAAGCGGCAGTAAAATTTGCGGTTGTTGAAAACGACATAACAAGAACAGCTCCCAGGGAAATTGCGGTAGCCTGTGAAAGGAGTCTCTTCTGTGGAGAAACGGGTAACAGCTCTTTAACAAAACCTGAAATCGCACCGGAATATTTCTTTACGGTGACAGCGGGGACGGACTCGTTACAAAACTTAATAAAAGGTGAAACAAGAAAAGAAAAAAACTCACACGCATAGTTCCTCAGAACAATTGTTTTTGAGAATACGCGCATGTGTCGCTCTCTCCTTGCAAACTTGTTAACCCGAAATGTATTGTCCGGATCCATTAAATTTATTTTTAATTTCACTCCATCCATTATGACTCAAATCCAAAAAAGAAGGCAAGGTGCGGTAGTTGACAAGAGAGGGAGAATGTTGCGCTTGAGATTTTAAAGAGGGGGCGAGAGGCGCGATATTCCTGTTTTTCAGCCAAAAAAACAAACACATGTAAAACGAAGAAATGAAATGTGGACACACAGAAATGCTTGACTTTTTTGCAAAAAAGTAGCCCTTTGCTATTGCAAAAAAAATATGCTTTTGGTAGAGTCCCACCACAAAAAGGTTCTGTTTCCCGTTTTTTGGCGGGGGGCTAAGGATCAAAATAGATCTTAATCCAAAGAATTATGAAAAACTATGAACTAATGTTCATACTCCCTCCGGACCTCGGAGAAGAAGGTACCACGAAGGAGATGAAAGAAATTCGCAAGATAATCGCCGAAGAAAAGGGCGAGGTTCTTACTGAGGACACTTGGGGGATTCGGGAATTGGAATATCGTATAGAAAAACAAGACGAAGGATTTTATGCCGTCTTTATTTTTTCGGTAAATCCGGAAAAAATAGGAGAAATAGAAAAGGGACTCAACTTGAACCAAAAAATACTAAGATTTTTGGTAACAAAAACACCGGAAGATCATGTTCTTAAGACGTTTGCTGAATATCAAAAAGAGTGGGATCTTGAAGACAAAAAAGAAGAGGAGGCAAAGAAAGAAGCGGACGAAAAAAAGAAAGCGGGTAGGAGGCCATCTTTTAAAAAGGCGGCACCCGTAGTTGCTGCAAGAAAACCGGAAAAGGAGGGAGAAGAGACCGAAAAGGTTGAAGAAGAAAAAGAAGATGAAGTAGAGAAGGAAGAAGCGGTTGAAGAAGTAAAGCCGAAAGAAAAAGGAGAGAAGGTAGAGATGGCAAAGGAAGAAGCGGTTGAAGAAGTAGAGACCAAAGAAAAAGAAGAAGAGAAGAAGGAAGAAAAATCTTCAAGTGAAATTGACGACAAGCTGAAAAGTATCATAGACGATCCGGATATAAGCCTGTAAATAACTTATCAAATAACATCTTTTTAAAATGCCTACATATAAAAATCGACAATGCCAATTCTGTATAGATCAAGTGAGTTATGTTGATTACAAAAACATAAGACTCCTAAAAAAGTATCTTTCCCAGTACAACAAAATAGTCCCAAGGTATTACAGTGGGAATTGCCTTAAACATCAGAAAAAGTTGTCAACCTCAATAAAGAATGCGCGTATAATGGCCTTGCTTCCTTTTACGCGTCAATAAGCGAAAATAAGCAGTTTTTATCGGGAA
>SLNK01000065.1 GCA_007133095.1 Candidatus Peregrinibacteria bacterium
ACACCGTTCAGGTGATCAAGTTCATGCTGAACCACGCGCGCGTTCAAGCCGGACAACTGCAAAACATGCTTAGTTCCGTCAAGATCAAAAAACTCGACGGATATTTCCGAATGACGAAGAACTTTATCATAAACGCCGGGAACGCTTAAACATCCCTCTTCTCCCAAGACCTCCTCATTCCCGTGAGCGATTATCTTTGGATTTACCATCGCTAAAGCTGTCTCATGCGGAGTATCATAATTCAGAACCGTCAAGAACAGACGGACACTCTCCCCCACCTGAGGAGCCGCTATTCCAAGCCCTTTTGCCTCGACCATCGCCTCCTTCATCCGCTTCGCCAATTTCTTCAAACCGGCATCAAATTTTTCCACGGGCTCCGCGACCGCCCGCAAAATTGGATCATCCACCCCCGTAATTATTTTAAGCTTAGCCATAATTTTTTTAAGTGAGCCCGATGTATAGATATGCCGCCATGCCAATTCGCCAACGTGGCGCTTATAGCGGTCTCGCTAATCATAAACATCGTGACGCCCGATTGCAAGAACCCCCCCCTCAAACCTTCTTCAGCTCCGCTTCAATAAAACCGTCCAGCTCCCCGTCCAGAACGGCATCGGGATTACTTTCTTCATATCCGGTGCGGTGGTCTTTCACCATTTTATAAGGATGCAAAACATAAGACCTGATCTGATTTCCCCAAGCGATTTCCGTGGTAGCGCCCTTCAAATCCGATAACTCCTTTGCCTGTTGTTTTTCCATCAAATTCACCAGGCGCGCATTCAAAATAGTCATCGCCTGCTCCTTGTTCTGCAACTGACTTCGTTCGTTCTGGCACGAAACAACAAGCCCCGTCGGGAGATGAGTTATGCGAACAGCCGAATCGGTAGTATTAACACTCTGGCCGCCCTTGCCCCCTGCTCGGAAAACATCGATTTTCAAATCATCGGAAGAGATATGGACCTGTTGAGAGCGATGAATTTCCGGCAGAACCTCTACCAAAACAAAAGAAGTTTCTCGGGTTCCCTTCGCGTTAAAAGGGGACAAGCGAACTAACCTGTGAACACCGGCTTCGCCTTTCAGATATCCATAAGCAAACTGGCCACGCAGAGCCAAAACACAGCTTTTTACTCCCGCTTCTTCCCCATCGGACTTATCCAAAACAAGTGCCTCAAACCCCATGCGCTCGGCGTATCGCAAATACATCCGCATCAGCATCTCCGCAAAGTCCTGCGCGTCCGTCCCCCCGGTCCCCGCGTGAATATTCAAAATGGCGTTGTTTTCATCGTACTTCCCGCCCAAAAAAGTAAAAATCTCAAGCTTGCGCCAGTTCTTCTCCAGCGCGTCCACCATTTGCCTGAATTCTTCGGCGGCCTGCGGATCCTTCTCCGGAGAAATCTCCGGCAGCAACCCGATAAGTTCCTCAATTTCCTCAAACAACCCCTCCCAAGTTTTAATCAATTTATCCAGATTCGCGGCTTTACGGCTGATTTCCTGCGCGTGATCGCTATCGTTCCAAAAAGTTTCCTCCTGCATCTCCTCGTTAAGCCGCTTAATCTCGTCCTTTTTGGCGGGCAAATCAACCTTCTTCACACCCTGCTCCGCGAGCGCCTTAATTTCCTTGAGCCGAGCCTTTATTTCATGCATAAAAAAATGTAGATTAACGCGTGCCAGTATAACCGTAAGTGCCGATTCATGTCCATTGCCAGAAAAATTCTGTCAAATACCATGGCCCAAGTGGCCGGCAAGTTCGTCGTTGCTATTTTGGGGCTTCTGGTAGTCAAAATCACCACTACTTACCTTTCCCTGGAGGGATACGGAGAATATGTGATCATTTATGAACTTCTGGCGTTTTTCGGGATAGCCGCGGATCTGGGACTTTTCACAATCGCGGTGCGTGATATGTCGGAGAAAGAAGAGGAAATACCGAAGATAATAGGGAATATTCTTTCGCTCAGAACAATTTTGGTCATCCTAACTATGATCGCGGCCATAGTCACCGTATTTTTGATACCGGCCTACGCGGATACAAGAATTCCGATGGGTGTGGCACTGGCATCCCTGACCGTTTTTTTAGCGATAATAAACGGCACGATAACGAGTGTTCTCCAAGTGAAGCTGAAGATGGAGATTGCTTCCATTGCGACTGTTCTGGGCAAGGCGGTTTCGCTGGGATTTATGGTTTATGTTGTTTTTTGGGGCTTTCCTACGAATACGGAAACCGGCTTCTATATGCTGATTTTTGCGGGGATAGTTGGGAATTTGGCGATGGTTTTCATGACGAACCACTATGTGCGAAAGATTACGCCTTTGGTGTACCGTTTTGATCTGGATTTGTGGAAGGAAGTAATGGTAAAGTCTCTGCCTTACGGAATAGCTTTAATTCTCAACACGATATATTTCAGGATAGATTCGATTTTGATTTCCGTAATGCGGGGACAGGAGGAAGTGGGTGTTTACGGTGTGGCGATGAAGATGTTGGAAAACTTTGCGATTCTTCCTCTTTACTTCATGAATTCCGTTTTGCCGGTTTTGACGAAGTCTTTGAAGGAGAAGGCCACAAGGTATAGGGAAATAATCCGATACGCTTTCGATTTTTTGGCATCTCTTGCGATCCCGATAGTTGTGGGCGGCGTCATCCTGGCCTATCCGCTGATATTTGTTGTCAGTACGCCGGAATTTATGAGCCGTGTTGACGAAGGATTTTACGGATCCGATATAGCCTTGCAGATACTGCTTTTCGCCCTGCTGTTCCAGTTTTTGAATGTTCTTTTCGCGTTTATTTTATTGGCGGTAAAAAAGCAGAGCAAACTTCTTTACATCAACGGCGCATGCGTGATTTTCAACATTATCGCGAATATAGTGGTAATCCCGATTTATGGATTCCGCGGCGCGGCCGTAACAAGCGTCTTGAGTGAGTTTATAATCCTGGTGCTTACATATTTCGTAGCGCGCCGCTACCTGGATTTCAGCATAAACTTCGGCAATCTTGGGAAAATTGTCTTCTCCGCCCTTGCGATGGGAGCCGCCGTGTATTACCTGCAAGACCCAACATATTCTTACATAAGAAACTGGAATGTATTCGTACTGATTCCGATTGGAGCAATGATTTACGGAGCCCTCCTCTACAAGACCGGCGTCATCAACAAAAAGATGCTCGCACTGGTCAAAAAAGGCGAACAAAAACCCCATGACGGCCAACCCGTTTAATGGGCGTAAGATACCATTTTTCATCCACATGTGATAAAATCCCGGACATGAAGACAATCTCAAAAAAAGCATTCACTCACATTCTGGTCGCGGCCATCATGGCTATCGCGCTGATAACAATGCCGACTGCAATCGCCGCAACTTTCCCCGATGTGCCCTCAACGGAAACCTACTACAAGGGAATACAATATCTGGCCGGAGAAGACATTGTGCACGGACATCCGGACGGAACATTTAGACCCAACACAACCCTCAATCGTGCGGAAATGATGAAAATAGTCGCGGAGGGAGCGGCGAAATATCACGGGAGAGACCAAACCGTTTTTAACGATTACAAAAACGAAAGTTGTTTCAAAGATGTGGGGGGAGGCCATTGGTTCACCCCTTATATCTGTTACGGAAAAGCTCAAGGATGGGTAAAAGGATACAGCGATGGCAATTTTAGACCGGGGCAACCGGTAAATTTTGTTGAAGCTCTGAAAATAACTTTCATGGGATTTTCTATTCCTTACAACGAGGACAGAGAACCTTGGTACAGAAACGCCGTTGAATATGCATCGGCCAAAAACTACATTCCATTCACAATCACAGCATTTGGAGCGGAATTAAAACGCGGAGAAATGGCCGACATGATAACAAGAGTTATAAAGGCCGATAAAGGAACAGCGGAACTGAACGAATACCTTGGAGACCGCGCCGACATAGTTGTAACATACGAAACGATTCTGCACGGAGCGGACCTATCCCAAATGACCTCCGAAACTATACAATAAATGGTCCCTGCCTCCCGTTTAGCGCAGTTTCTTTGCCCACTCTGCAAAATGATCGCCCCGTTTTTTGTAATTTTCGTACATGTCAAAACTGGCGGCCGCGGGCGACAAAATAACCACTCCGCCGTCTTCACATTCGGCGTAAGCATCAACAACCGCGTCCTCCATTGTGCTTCTTCGCAAGATTTTTGTGGGAGAGCCTTCCGCTTCACCAAGCTTTGATTCCGCCGTAAGCAAAGCATCCTCCATTTTTTCTGCGGTATCCCCAATCAAAATAACCGTATGCAAATTCGGCTTGGTCAAAATTTTCAACGCCCATTCGTCATAATCCGCTTCCTTGTCGTAACCTCCTGCAATCAGAACCGTCGGATCTTCAAAACTGTCAACCGCCGCCATGGAAGTCTCTGGAGTTGTTGAGTATGAATCGTTATAAAACTTGACCCCGTTAAATTCGCGGACAAACTCCAATCTGTAAGGCAAATTTCTGAAGGATTTTATGACGGAAAGAATATCGCTATCGGAAACATCAAATTCCTTCGCAACCACAATCGCGGGCAAGATATTTTCCAAATTGTGTGATCCAATCAGCCGGACATCGGAAACATCCGCAATTTTGCTTTCCTTCCCGTTTTTCGAATAAAAAATCTCATCTTTTTTAACAAAAGCTCCGTCATCCGCTTTCCCCTTAACACTCACCAATTTCAGAGTCCCTTTGACAAGAGCCTTATAGTGATTGAAATATGTATAATCTTTATTCAAAACCGCGACGGAATCGGGATTTTGGGTGGCCAAAATCCCCTCCTTTGCCCGCATATATTCGCCCGTATCCACATGATAATCCAGATGATCGGATGTTGTGTTCAGTAAAACGGCATATCGCGGACTTTTTTCAAGGTCCTGCAACTGAAAACTGGATAACTCAAGAATCACAAGATGGTCTCCTTTCAATTTATGAAGAAATTCGATGGGTGGATTGCCGATATTCCCGCCCAAAAACAAATTTTTAAGGAAACTTTTCCTGGTTTTTTTCAACATTTCGAAAATAAGGCTGCAAGTAGTTCCCTTTCCTTTGGTTCCCGTCACTCCGATGATCGGACACGGACAATGTTCTATAAAAAACTTACTGCAACTCGTAACGGTCACTCCATTTTGTTTGGCAAGCTGGATCTGAGGATGAAGAAAAGGAACTCCGGGAGTCCTAAATATAACATCAAACGATAACAAGTCATCAAGATAATTCGGTCCCAAAACGGACGAAACCCCATG
>SLNK01000046.1 GCA_007133095.1 Candidatus Peregrinibacteria bacterium
ACGGTAAGACCATAATTTTCATTATTATGGTGAACGAAAAGAAACGGATAATCGTTCCGAACCGCGTGCACAAGATGATTAACTCCTTCACTGAAAGTTCCTCCGTCCCCGCCGAATCCGATGACTTTCATTTTTTGATTCGCGACAGCGGCACCCGCAGCAAGACTTATAACACGGCCGTGCAAACCGTGGATTGTATAAGTTTTTATTTTATCGGAACCGTTTCCGCAACACCCGATGTCAAAGCACATCAAAACATCTTTGGGGGCATACCCTTCCAAAACAAGCGCACGAATAACGGAATTTTGAATGCCGTAATTACCGCAACCACTACACCAGGTTATAACTTTATCGGTCTCATATTTCAGAAATTCCTGAGTTTTTGCCACCAAGTTGTCTCTGACTTTTTTATCCATGATTTACGAGGTTACGAGCAAACGGGGATTGGCTGATGAAAAAGAGGGGTGGCCCGGAGCTTCTGCGCGACAGTTTGCGAGCGCAGCCCTGTCGAGCATCATGCATGCGAGACATTCGCGTAGGCGTACATGTTAGCCGGAGCGAAGGGGCGAAGCGTTCGCGTAGAAGTTCCGGGCTACTCCTCTTTGTGAAAAGTCCAAAAATCATTTACAGGTTTTCGTTAATAAAATTCTCAAAATCCTCCAGGAAAAAAGGACGGCCGTTGTATTTCAGGAGCTTGTCCTTAAATTTCAATCCTGCCGCCTCAAGCATAACCCCCAGCTGTCCTTGATAATTCCCTTCCGCCAAAAACACATTTCCGTTCTTCTCAAAAAACGTTTCGGCGGCGGCCGTTTTCAGCGGATAAAGATAGGAATAATGCAAATAATTAACCTTAATTCCTTTCTTGGAGTAAATTTCAATAATGTCCAAAGCGGTATTTTTGGTACTTCCCCATCCGACAAAAGAAATATCCGCGCCTTCCGGATCGCCGTAAATCTCCGGATCCGGAAGAGCGGCGTCAATCAATTTCATCTTCTTCATTCTCTTGGCAATCATTTTTCCGGTCAGCTCGCCGTCCTCCGTCAAAGAGCCGTCCTCCAAATGTTCATCACTGTTCGCGTGATAAAAAGCCGAAGAGGACCCCGGCAGCCACCTCTTGGACAAGCCGTCTTCCGTAATTTTATATCGATCCTCGTTGGACAAATTCTCCAAATCCTTCCCCTCAACAAGACCCCTTTCAATCTTAACGGTATTTTGATCGAAAGGAGGAACGGTCCATTTACTCTCCGCGATAACTTTTTCGGTCAAAACAATAACCGGAGTCTGGTACTTCTCCGCCAAATTAAAAGCGTGTTGAATAAGTTCAAAAGAGTCTTGTGGCCCGCTCACCCCGATAACAATCCGGGGGAATTCTCCGTGCGCAGAATGTACGGCCAAGTTAAGATCTCCTTGGGCTGTCCAGGTGGGAAGTCCCGTTGCGGGACCGGGCCTTTGAGCAACAATTACCACCAAAGGGTTTTCAATCATTCCCGCCAGAGAAACAGTCTCGGTCATCAGATCGTATCCGCCGCCGGAAGTGGCGCACAACGCACGCGTCCCCATAAACATTGATCCCAAAGTCATGTTAACGACACTTATCTCGTCCTCTACTTGCTTCACCAACATCTTGGTTTCGTTTGCGAAAGTTGCCATGTATGTGAGAACACTGCTGGCGGGGCTCATGGGATAAGCATAGTAAATTCTGCAACCGGCATGTATCGCTCCCAGCGCCAAGGCTTTATTCCCGTCCAACATAATTTTTTGCGGAGACCGATCCAGCTCATTGGAATCGGGAATTGAAGGATCTCCAATTGTTTCAACGGCTTCAAATCCTTTTTTCAAACATCGCAAGTCTATTTCCAGCAATTTAGGTTTGGAAGCGAACTTTCTATTAACCTCATCTTCAATAAAACGATAATCAAACCCCAAAGTTTTCCAGAGCATCCCAATAAGTACGACATTTTTCATCAAAGAGCTGCCGCCTTCTTTCTGAGCAATCACACGGGCATCATCACTCACTATTTTTATTTCCCTTTCCTCCGCTTTTGCCAAAGATTCTTTTGCGGAAATAATTCTGCCGCTTCCATGAACCAAAACCCCGTCATCTTTCAAGGAATCCGTGTAAGCGTTGATACTAAAATTGTCCATTGCCATCAAAACATCGGCTTTCTCTCGAAGGGAATGAATTGGAGCATCGCTTATGTTTATCGTGAAACAGGCATGCCCGCCGGTGATAAGAGACGGATATTCCCTGTCCGCCACAACATAAAAGCCCATATTTTTCAGAGCGTTCACAATTATTTCACCGGTACTCAACAGTCCGCCTCCGCTCGCTCCAGCCACTTTTATACAAAATCTATTCATTTTTTCGATAATTTTTTAAACGATTATTGCTTTAACGCTTCCAAAATTTTTTCCGCCCATCGTTTTACAAAATTCTGTTCAATAAGGGGGAGAGGATTCTTGGAAATCCTCAGAGGCATATGTAAAACAACCGCGTCTTTTTCTCCCAGAAAATCAGAAATGATTTTTATTGATTCCAAGTGATAATCTTTGTCATATTTGGGATCCCCCAACCCGACAACCGCACATTTTTTATTTTTCAGATCGATATTTCCCAACTCGTGTAAAAATTTTTCAAAATGAGGCTCCAGTTCGCCGTGCCCGTAAGTGGGACTTGCGAACACAAGAATATCGCCGTCAACGGAAGCTTCCGCGTCAGGCGCCTTCACATCAAAAAATTTCACCTCGTGTCCCGCGGACACCCAAACATCGGCCGCCGATTCGCAAACAAGCTTGGTATTTCCCCCCACGGTTCCGTATATAACGTGTATCTTCATATTACTTGCCCCACTTTAGCAAATTTCCGCTTCTTGTCCCAACACAAAAAGAAAATCCGAAAGCCTGTTAAGGTACTTGGTAACGATTTCGGGAGTTTCTTCTGAGGCGCGTACAAACTCTCTTTCAACCCGCCGGCAAACCGTCCTCGCGATGCCCATCCTTGCCTCGACTTCAGTATTTCCCGGGCGGACGAATCCATGCAAATTCTCGATGGATTTTTGGCGGCCCTCAATTCCCTCTTCCAAAAATCGCAAATCGGCCTCACCCAAAAATTCAACCCCGCCGAGATACTTGGAGCCATTTGCAAAAAAACACATCATTTTATAAAGATCCTCCTGGATTTTTTCAAGAGCCTCGTGCGTGGATTTTTCGCTAACGGAGACCTTGCACCAGCCCAAAATCGACTGCAATTCATCCAACTGCCCTATCAACTCCACAAACGTGCAGGACTTCGAAACCCTTCGGCCTCCAAGCAAATTTGTCATTCCTTCATCCCCTATTTTTGTGGTAATCTTCATGCGAAAATTATATAATGCACACATGCCTAAAGCAAAAGCAAAATCCACCACCCGAAAAACGGGAAAAAAGGAAGATCTGAAAATCGAAAAAGAGCTCGCGAAGGAGATGAAGGATTTGACCAAAGAGATGCGAAGACTCAAAAAACTGGACTTCATGCACGTTTTTGCCAAACCGTGGAAGTTTATGTTGTTCGCCTTTGTGAAGGGGTTAATGGTGGGGCTCGGATCCGTAATCGGAGCAACGATACTTGTGGCCTTGGTGATATATATATTGTCAAAAGTAACCGTAGTTCCCGTAGTGGGAGACTTTGTTGAAAATGTTACGACGCAAATAGAAAGCGCTTTCGGTGGTACGGAGAACCAATAAGCTCCCTCAACTCTTAACAAAAGCAGAAATTGAGCAAAGAAGCTCCAAAACGGCTTATTATAGGCATAATAACGATTTCATTAATCGGTCTTGTAAACACTGCGTACCTTGCCGTGAAGCACTACACGGGAGGTTCATTGGATTATAACCTGCTTGAATACGCTACAGTTCTCGGGGTGCCGATTGCTATTTTCGGAATGATATATTTTTTAATATTTCTGATGTCCGGACTTCTCTACTATGATACGAAGAACAAAGCTTTCCTCAGCGGATTCTTGGCGCTGGGAGTGTTGGGGCTCGTAACGGCACTATGGCTGTTGTACCTCCAATTTGTAAGCATAAAAATAATTTGCGGATTCCATATGGTATTCGTGGGCACCGCAATAATATTATTCATACTCGGACTAATTTCCTTCTTAACAAAATCCCAAAATACGCCAGGCCAATTAGAATAGGGATAACGCTCAACAACTGCCCCATGGAAAGTGGGATATTTTGAAGGGGGCCGTGCAGGTCTTTCCAAAATTCAACAATAAATCTCCCGGAGAAATAGAGCATCATATAGAGGAACAGGAAAAACAAGGGAGGAGTCTTGTCATAGTACTTTCTGTAAACCAAAATCAAAATTACAAAAATCAGCCAATTCATTAAAGCCGAATACAATTGAACCGGATGTCTTGGAAAATCTTCCCCAAGCCTTGCAAAGATAACTCCCCACTCGGCGTTCGTTGGGTTCCCCAAAATTTCGGAATTGAAAAAATTGCCAACACGAACAAAGCCGGCCAAAAGGGGAAACCCCAAGACCAAAGTATCGGCATATTTTGAAAATTCAATCTTGCGAACTTTAATCCACAAAAGATAAGCGAGCAGAACTCCTATCGCCGCGCCATGGCTGGCAAGCCCCCCTTCCCAGATTTTTAGGATATCGACGGGATTGCGGAGATAATGAGCGGCTTCATAAAAGAAAACATGCCCCAGCCTCGCCCCTATCACCATACCGAGAAAAAGATAAACTACTGCACTGTCCAGATGCTCTGTTGGGAATTTTCGTTTCTTAAAAATCAAAAAAAGCACCAAATAAGCTAGTGCGATACCGACAACATAAGAAAGTCCGTACCAATGAATCCTTAACGGCCCGGATTCAAAAAAAATGGGAGAAAGGTTGTTTGTATAAATCATGGTGCGATTATAGCACTTTTCTCAAAAAGTTGAGAAAATCCCACACACCACCATTGACAAAACAGTCCAAAAATGCTTTAATGCACAACTTGATTTAATTTCTCATCTGAAAATGAAAGACAAGCAACTGGAAAATTTGATGGCGGAAGCCGGCCTGAACGAAACGGAGATATTGATATATTTAAGTCTCTTAAAAGAACCGGCTGCCACAAAATGGGATCTGAAAGTAAGGACCGGACTTGAAAGAAACAAAGTTTACAGAGCTTGTGAGAG
>SLNK01000025.1 GCA_007133095.1 Candidatus Peregrinibacteria bacterium
AGGACAAGGAGGCGTGGCTTTGCTGAAGAAGTGATTTTTGGCTTGAGCTTTTTTGGATATTTGTTTACAATATAAGTAGTTTATTAACCTTAGTTCCTATGAACAAAAAAACGAAAAAGGGTTTTACCCTTATTGAACTGCTGATCGTGATAGCGATCATCGGTGTGTTGGCGGTGGCCTTCTTGCCGACATTGCTTGGAGCGCCTTCAAAGGCAAGAGATGCACAGAGACTTTCAGCGGTGCAGAGTATTCAGAGTTTGGTAGTTTCTGAAACTATTGCGAGTCCTCTTCCCGTTAACGGAAGTGGTTGTCTAGCTACTGATCCAAATGATGATAATGTAGCTGCGTTCATTCAGGCCAATGTTCCTGCCCTTGGAGGAACTTATCCAACTGATCCTTTGGGAGCTAACGCAATAACCGCTAATACCGTCGAGGCCGCGAAACAATGTGCTGGGTTTGGGATTATAGTTTTTGACGCTGCCAGTGCTTATTCCTACGGCGTTTATGTTGCAGTTGAAAATGAAGAAAATGCGAATATTGATTGTGGTAAGATCGATCCTGCTGCCTCTCCTGAACCGGTCCGTCCCGGGGAGGTTAATTGGGGGGAGACTGATCCTGAACCAGGAGATATGTGTTATCTCGCTCTTGTTCAGTAGTGTGTGGATATAGACTTTATTGATTTAAAAAGCCCCGCCTGCGGCGGGGTTTTTTTTTGCCTGATTTATAAAAAATTTTTGGCGTGCTTGAATGTAAAGACTTGTTGGAGAAAAGAGAAAGACTCTATCAATGTCTACCCTTCACACAACACATATAAAGACTGTCAATTTTAAAGATTGCGGGGTGGCTTAATAAAATTGTTTTTTTAAGGGTAAATCGGTATATTTTATGGTATGGAAATGGCTTACCTAAAACAAAGAATTATCAGCGGTGTTTTGGTGTTCGCCATTTTGTTTTTGAATTTGCCGGCAGTTTCAACCGGATTTGTCACCGGTGATAATAAAACGGCACAGGCGGCTTCTCCGGGGGAAATTAGCGATGTCGTCGACAACAACAAAACGGCGCATGCGGCTTCTCCGAATACAAATGAGGATCTTTATGATCTGGTTGTTCTGGTCGTGGAGAAAGATCTCTATAACAACAATTCCGTCTATAACGGTCTGACCGGGGCCTACGGCGGGCAGTTCGACGACAATCTGAGAGGAGATAACAGAATGAGGGATCGTGTTTACAGATATGCCGACCACATCGTGGACAACAATCCCCTGACCGATGTGAAAGTCCTCCTTTTTGATGACGCGCGTGATGATGTCCTTACGCTTTCCGCGGCGTTGGAAAATTTTTACAGAAACGGAGACGGCACAAGAAACAACAGACTGAGCGGCGTCGTTCTGATTGGAGATATACCTTTGCCCGTCGTCAATAAAAGTGGGAATAGGTTCATCAGTATCTTTCCTTATGTGGATTTTAGCGATAAAGCTTACCTATATAACCCTTCCACCCGAAGTTTTGAACCGAACAAAGACAGCACTTTCCCAAAACCGGAAATTTGGCACGGGATAATACGCCCGCCGGAAGATGACCCGGCCGGAATTGAGAAAATGGCTGAGTTCTTTGATAAAAACCACCTCTATTATGAGGGAGTTCCGCTTTTCGCGGAGTTTGACAGGAAGCTTTTCTTCGGAGATCTGGTACACAAGGCGGATCATATGAATCCGGACTTTTATGCCCGTTATATAAAGTATCTGGAAGCTCTGGAGGATCTGGCGTACTTCCGCTTTAACAAGTATTGGGCCGCGGAGCTGATGGCGGAAGTTATGGATGATTTTGAGGACGGCCTTCCTCTTAATATGGACGATGAAGCGAATCAGTCGCAGATTATTGACGGGGAAGAAGTCCCCGGATTCGCGGAGGCTGTTCAATCCGATGATCTTTTTGAGAATATCCCCGATATCATGACTCAACACATCATACGCTCAAGCCTGATGGAGTATCATGAAATTTTTGGAGGATATTTTTCACGGTTGAATGATTTTGTTGATTATACCGCAAGGTACACAACTTCAGATGTTCACAGCGTTCCCTTACTCATCGGCATAAAGGATAAATTCAACAAAACTTATCTGCGAAAAGTAAACGATGCCCTTGAAAAGAGTGTAAACGAAGTTGTTTCAATGATTGAAGAACCTCTTCCTCTTCTTGAATATACGGTCATGGAAGGGGAATTTTGGAATAGAAACGATGCCGGTAGAATTATAGGAGTGGAGCCTTTTGAAGTCGAAGTTGATAGAGAGGGAATTCTCGGTGCTCTTCCGCAATTCTCAAACTCGGTTTATTACAGATTTCACTATACGCCGGATATTCCCGGCAGGGATCCCGTTATGTATGTAAACGGTATTGTTGCCGATATGATAACAAGCGCGAAGCAGTGCGTCCCTTATTTGGGGTCCGTAAATCCGGATCCTTCAAAACATGCGATACTTACCCGCTCCATCAGATCGGACTCCTTTACGACTTCAATGCCTCTTGTGACAAGCGGAGTAAATACCAGAGTCATCTCCCCCACCGAATTACAAGCCAGAACCGGCTATGCGGGAAGAATCAATCCTCAAGGCATAATGGAAACCGGAGCAATAATAGAAGATAATCCCGAATCCGGCTTTCCCGCTTTTCTACATAATCCTCTCCATGACAGTTATATCGGGCCTTTTGAAAGGGAACTGCAAGAAGGAGATGTGATTACCGCGGTGAACGGCAGGAATATAAGTTACGCCCACACTTTTGATCAGGCGATACGGGATTCTTACAATGCAGTTAATACAATTATCAATATACATAATGACGAAGATCTTACCCCTCAGGAGAAGGTTCAAAGGATAAACAATTTGCCATACCCCATAAAGTCCATTGAGGTTCGTCCGGGGGATACTTTGGGCGTTGGGGAGATTGAGAGAGCGGTTGGGTACATTGGAGTTGAATATTATAGAAACGGAGAAAAGGCGAAGAAGCACTTTTCTTTTACGGTAGATGAGGACGGATTTGTCGAAGATAGAGATCCCTCGGGGAATACGCAGATTTTTGTATTGTTGGACAGACCTCAGCTCTCCATCGTAATGTTCGAAAATCCTCTTTTTTACGGAACTCTTTACCAATCAGATCAGCCGCGTCCCGCCGGCGAGCCTAACAAAGGTGCTCTCTTTACTTTATATGGAAACGATGACCGCGGATATGATGATGAAGCATATGACAGCTCCGCCGGATGTAATGCGGCTTCGGCTTCCAGAAACAGTGATCGGTGTTTTCCAATGGTCGCCACAATGCCAGTCTTTGATCCCGCAGGAAGTACCGCCCCTGTCGGGGCGTCCGCGAAATTCCCCGAGAGAGTGAAAGTGACCGATGACGGCGCAAATTCCGTCAGGCCTCAAGACTACGAGAGGAATGTCGAAACATTCCAGTTCCCGGAGGGAATGTCATACGAACATGTTGATCGTCTTTATTATAATTCCTGTTACGCAGGCTTGCCTTCCGGCCCTTATCCTCAATTCGAAAACAATAACTACAGATTTGTTTTA
Source organism: Candidatus Peregrinibacteria bacterium (assembly GCA_007133095.1). Lineage (GTDB taxonomy): Bacteria > Patescibacteriota > Gracilibacteria > UBA1369 > LOWO2-01-FULL-3 > SLNK01. Next base: position 3,570 of record SLNK01000025.1, read on the forward strand.
GATCCTTCCTCCAGAAGCGGTTTCAGCAATACTTACGATATCGATAAGTACGGCACGCTCTTGAAGGGGTTCGGTGATTTTATTCGGAGTAATCTTGCTGACGCGGTCAATTATGAAAGGGACGAAGAAGCCCAAGTCAGCAATTTCGATCCTAAAAATGAAATATGGAAAGGACTGGATAAGATAGACGCGAGCCAAATTGTTTTGAACAGTTCCCCCCGCGTTACGTTAAAAGATTTTTCCGACAGGTACGGGTTGTTTGATGGGATTGATAATACCGGAAACGGGATAAGGGACTTTGTATGGCGCGATTTAAACGAAGACGGTGTTTATGAAACAAAATTCTACGATTTTGGGGAGGCCTCGACCAATTTTGGGATTCCTTCGCAGTATGTGGACGAGATTGCCCGGAAGATGCTTTCGCATGAATCGGTTTATAATGTTCCTTTCGGTTTTGAATCCTTCAGGGATCAGCACGGCGAAACATTTGACAGGGATATCGTGCTGAAAGTTACGCCCCATTACTATAAGAATAAGACCGTTTCCAGCATGATTATTCATGACGAGCCAACGGGCCAAACTTTGTCCGAGCAATTCCGTTCCGGCACAACCAAAAGCCTCCCGATAGACAACCCCAGATACGTTTATTTTCAAAGTGTTCCGGACCCGCGTGATGATCCTCCCGCCGCATCCATCACTCCCCTGAACGCACAGGAAGCGGGGACTCCTTATTATCCCGGACGCGGGCATCGGGTGGATTACATAAATCTTTTTGACAGCGATACAATCCCTTCTTTTGACAATCTGAAGGTTGAATTGGACAAAAAAGCGGCGGAGCTGGCTTTGATTCCCGGAAGTCACAGAATCTTCGGCCCGGACACGCAACCCGGCGACTATACCCGCCTTCAAATAAAAAACGAGATTTACAACAATTATTTTTTACCCGCGGTTAGCGGTGTCAGAGATAATCCTCCGGACGGCTTCAGTTTGGAGGTTGCGGCTGAGAGGAAAGTTTATGACGCGCTAAATTGGGGCGGTCTTAATATAGATGAAAAACATGAATATGTGTTGAAGCATTATCTTAATGTTGGAAAAAATCCTTATGTCGGGAGATCTGACGGGTATGAGGCCTCCTATTTGGTTTTTGACGGGGATAAGGATTACTTTGATTTGAATTTTAATCTTGATTTGCCGGAGGAGCAGGATCCCCGATTTGATCCTCTTATGGAGTTTTTTGCGGACGAGGATGGAGTTATTGATGATGTCGTTGACGATGGAACCGTTGTCACTCCTCCGCCTCCCGAAGATGAGTTTGAATCCGTTTCTCTCTGGGATTTTCTTAAAGAATTAAAGGAATTCATTGAGGGCTTCTCTATGTCTCCGGCCGGGACTCAAGACTTGTGCACTTCTCCGCGCCCAGACGACGATGAACCCCGCACCGGCGCTCCCGGTGTTCCCGAAGATGAACTAAAAATAGAAATTTCCCCCACAACCGTCCATTCAACGGAAGGAAAACCTTTTTCCGTCAAAGTTTTGAGCGGAAGTCCGGAAAATATAACCGTAAGTTTGAGTGTTGATCAAAACGAGGAAAATCCTCCTTTCGCATTCTCTGACGCGGATGAAAAACCTTTGGTAGACGGGGTTGCGGTTTTTGGACTTGTTAAGACGGGAAACGCCGGTAGTGTGACTTTTTCCGCCGCCGCTTCGGGACTTCAATCCGATTCTCTGGAGGTTCTGGTAACAAATAGAGAGCTGAAAATGCTCACTTATACTTATGATGAGATTGAGGGGATGGATGAATTATTGGAAGCGATACGCGCGGAAGGAGGAACTCCCGAGGAGGAAGAAGATATTTTTGAAAGGCAAAGCTCTTCTTTTGTCGCGGATGGGGAATCCGTTATGAAAGTGGAGGTGCAGGTTTTTGATGAAGACGGGGCTATTGCGACCGGCCTAAACAGAAGTTTGCGGTTTACGGTTGAGGATCTGAATATCGGGAAGCCCGCCGGCGATATATTGTTTTTTGTGGACGGGAATGTTTCCCGTTTGGTTGACGGCGTGGCTACGGTTTCTCTTCGTTCCGGAACCAAGACCGGAATGTTTAAATTGCGGGCGGACGTTCTTAGCCGTGACGGGGCCGCTGTTGATGCGTCCTATCCTCCCGTGGAAGAGGTTCTTTATCTTGAAGCGGGACCGCCCGCATCCCTTGAAATAAAAGCGGATTCTTATGTTTTGGTCGCAAATAACAGGTCTTCAACAAATCTGACAATTGTAATAAAGGACAGGTTCGGGAATGTGGCGGACAATGATTTCAGCATGATTTCCCTGTTCGCCGACAGAGAGCTGCGCATAGATAACAGGCTGGATCTCCATAAGGATGTACAGGGGATACAGGTGCCTACAATGGAAGGCAAGGCGGAGCTTGAACTCTTTTCCCGTGATATCAGCGGCGAAGCTTCTCTGGTTGCGGTTCTTACCGATTTTGAACTGGAAGAATTGTTACTGGATGAAAATATAAATGAAATCGGTTTTGAAAATTATATAGGGACTACGAGGACATTCCGATTGCTGGATGCCGTCAGAATTGAAGGAGTTGTTTTGAACAGGGATTTTGAAGAAACCGAGACCATCCCCGCGGACGGAGAGTCAATTGCCAGAATCGGGGTGAGTCTGATGCAAGGCAACGATGTTTTAACCCAATACAGCGGCCCCGTTAATTTCAGGGTTTCCAACCCTTCTTTCGGTCATTTCTCCCCAAGACCTCCAGAAACAATGGACAGCGGGAATCTAAACCCCGCGAATGTTACTTTCCGTTCCTCCACGGTTGCGGGAGAGGTTGAAATTTTTGTGGATGTTCCGGGCTTTGCATCTGACACTATCAGCTTTAATACTGTCGCAGGTGAGCCCAACCGCCTTCGCCTGGGGGGAGACTCAACAAAAATCTTCGCGGAGATTCTGGATAAACACGGCAATCTTGTAACGGACGATCCGGGGATTGAAGTTTCTTTTAAAACAACCGAGGCAACGGAAGGCCTTATAGAATTTGATTCTTCCGTCGTAACGAGTTTGGCCGGTGTGGCGGAAACAGGAATCTCTATTAGTCCGATGTCCGGCACCGTTAATGTAATAGCGGAAGCGCAGGGCATCAGTTCCGATACTTTTTCCTTCGATCTAACCAAGCGTTTGACCAGCCGGGATGTTGAAGAATTTTCTCCGCGTTCTTTGTATGTATCTCTCTTGGGAGGATCTTTCGGCAATGTCCGCGATAAAGGCAGTTTGGCTCAAACACTTTTGTACACCGGGCAGGTTCAGGCATTGGCTGCCGTTACCGCAACCCCTCATGACAGTAAAAGACTTTTTGGGGTGGATGCTTTTGGGCATATCGAAATATTGGAACCTCTTATTGAAACAAATGTCGTTCCGGCGACTACGTCTTTTTCGTATCAAAAAATCGCTTTCTCCGACGGTCTTTCAAATACTCCGCTCGCGGATTTATTTTTAGTCCCCAAACTCGGCACTCCTCTTATTTTACTTGAAGAGGACGAAGGTCCGGGAGAAAGGGAAGGGATATATGTGAAGCAACTTTCACCGGGCGGTACCCCCTTCGAATTCGATATAAATGATGATGGTGTTTATGTAAGGAGCGGAGAATCAACCAAAGTTCATATAGATGAGTTCGGGCGGGTTACATTAAACGATAACTCTTTTGAACTGACATTCCCCCGTTCCAAAGATTTGTTGACCGGAGATTTTGTTTTGACCGTTGAAAGAGCACGGACACCCATTCTTTCCGTCATCTTTAAACAAAATTTCAATAAAGACGTGACGCCCCTGTCGCATGATTATGCAGGGGAAAGTTTTGCTCCGGGAATTTATCTCAAATCCGTTAATTCGTCTTCAAAATACGGCTTTGCCTCTTCTTTCTCCGGAATTTCCTCCAACGACCCGATGGGCGTCTATCTGGTGGATGCGGAGGAAGCAATAAGCGCCGCACAGGCCCCCGGATTTGCTTTCGGTTCGCTGGAAAACGCGAAGGACATATTCGGGCTGGGCTTTGACGGTGATAACAAACATATGCTTCTTTTTGCCGCCGGTAATTCGGTGGGAGAATCACATATGCCTTATCCTTCTGAATCCGGCTTGATTTTTGGAGATCCGCTTGTGCGCCTTGACGTTGATGGCGATTTGGTAAGCAACGCCACGGGATACTCAAAAGATTTGGGCAGTCCTGTTTTTACCGGCCAAGATACGGCGGACTACCTTATAACGATGGACTTTAACGGCAACGGCTTTGACGATATTCTTATCGGTTACGAAAACGGCATGGTGAGGCTTTTGGAGAACATGGTTTCAAATCAAAGGTTTGTTGACAGAGGTTATGTCCTTCACATCAGCAACGGAATAACGAGTATGATGCGGATAGATATAAATAATAACGGATATGATGATCTTTTGGTGGGAACCGATGACCCGTGTACCGCGGATGAAGAATGCGTGAGCCTTTTTATGAATAATAACGGTCATTTTGTTAGAGAAACTCTGGATCTTTCTTTGAATGATCGAAAAATAGTGAAAATGATGGTCGCGGATATGGATGCTGACGAATGCGAAGATGTGGTTCTAAGCGATTCTTCGGGCAATGTTTCCGTTCATTATAATAGAAATGTAAACGGGTCTTGCGCCGGTCTTGAAAGCTCTCCGGGAAATACCTGGAGTTTCGGCTACAGCCTGGATCCCGCCGAAGACATGTCCTCCAATCTTTTCGTGCATTATCCCGGTATGGAAACGCCTACGGAAGAGAATATGCACAATTTCGTGAGCTTTGTTTTGCAGAGCGATCAGCCTGAAGAAGGATCCGAAGGATTTGCCGATGACGCGACCGATTTTCAAGATTTCATCCTTACAAATCCGGAAATAGCGTCGAGTACCGTTCCTCCTCTGACTTTCCCAAGAACATTCGACTTTATCCATCTGCCTCAAGATAATAATCTGCTTACTTCAACAAAGACCGCCAGAGATATAAATGGCGGAACCCTGCAAGTCGGAGATCAAATCGAATTTATAATAACTCTTAATAATTCCAGAAACAGTCCTATAAATAATCTTATTCTCTCTGATGTAACTCCTCTCTCAATGCAGCTGGCGCCTGAAAGCCTGTCGTGTATGGATATCGGCTGTACGGATAATCTTGAGTGGCAGGAAACGGGTATGAGCGCGAGATCTCATGTGATTAAAAATATCAGTGTTCCCGCAAACGGGAGCAGGAGAATTCGTTATGTGATGACCGTTCAACACGTGGCGCAGATAGATTTTGATATTGGGAAAAATTTTGTTGCGTATCCGGAATCTTCCGCCGGTCCTTATTTGGACATAGAGATAAAGCCGGAGATAAATCCTGACGGTATTCTGACTTATTTGTATGCTACCGGTTCCAGGACTTATCGCCGTTATGATCTGGATACAAGAACTTTGGATACGGGCGTAACCAGAGGTGAAGATTTTATGGATTTTGAAGCCGCCGCCGGGTTTGATCCGGAGAGTGGAGAAGTTCCGGATTCAATGCAATATGATCTTAATCAAATGGTGGACCAGATGCATTATGACAGCAATTACAGCGGATATTCCGATATGGTTGAGGGAAGTGCGTCAACCGGCCAAGCCACGAATCTGGAAGATCAAATTGTCGGGGCGGTTGAGGGGGCGATTGCCGGCCTGAGATGTGGAGGGGGTGGATGTGCTCCGATACCTTATAATTATGCCTTTTTATCTCCGGACGGGGCTATCCCGGGATTCCCTCTTCTTGCCACCACTATTCCTTCTCCTCCTTTTGTTTTACCACCTTTTACACCTTCTACAGTCCCCTCAACTTTCAGGATGTACATTTCTCCCACCTTAACTTTGGGAGTCGGTATTGCCGCTTGTTTGGGCCCGAGCGTGGGACATATGTCTCCTTGTATGGCGTTTGCTCTTCCCGGGGGGATCCCCGGCGTATGCGGAGCCTTGGATGCAGCTGCCGATAAAATGGGAGATGCTATCAGCAAAGCTAAAACGGCCGCAAAAGGATCTTCCGTTAATTCGGCAACGGGAATGGCGACCATAATTTCCGATGGGGACGGGACTCCGGCCGGAACCACAGATATAGATTTAGGGGGGAATTGGTCCGACCCCAATCATCCAATCTCCGCCGGCGTGAAAGTGAACGTAAAGATTCCCGGATTCCCCGCGGTTATAACCAACTGGATGGATAATCAGACCGATGAGATTTATAACAAACTTATGAATCTTCCGGATCTTTATCTTATTATTCCGGATTTCAGCCCTTGGGGCGACGCGATCAGACGATACGGAGCCGCTATGGACGATGTTCTTGTTGATCCGCAGCGCGGTGATGCCGATGCGAGAGGAGTATGGCAAAACATGAGCAGTTTTCTTGCGGCGGTAGGCCAACTTCCTTTTGTACAAATTGAAGGAAGAGAAGTTGTTATGAAAATTCCTTCCATACCAAAAGGAGAATTGGAGAGATATGCGATGTTGTGGAAAAATCTTGCGATAAGTTTGGAAAGTCAGCTGGATGCCAGGTTCGCCGTCTGGAATTGTGATGAGAACGAAGCAACCAGAACAATCTGCGATAAATTGTCGCTTGATGTTAAGAATTTTCTAAATTCCATTAACAATCTTTTGGCTCTGCTTGACCATATAGGAAACCTCCCAAAAGATATTCTGACTTGGCGTTATGCGCAGGCTAATTACGCGACGCAGGTGATTTGTTATATGGACGCGATAATGAACTATCTGGGAGGCTGGATGAAGAGACAACAAAAAATTGCGGACTCCTGGTTGTTGGCGGCTCAAGACGCAATAAGGACATTCAAGAGTTGGCAGGCCGTATTAAATATCTTTGCGGATTATCAAAAATCTTGCGACAAGTGTAAGAACGATCGCTTCAGTAAATTGGGACTTCTTATGAACATATTTGTAGCCGTTCCGGAGCCTCCCGTAATCCCGATGCCGAAGTGGCCGGACATAATTTTTGATCTTTCCAAACTTCGCTTGGGGACGCGAATAATATGGCCGGATATAGTTTTCAGACCCGAGCCAATCAAGTTACCGGCTCCTCCGGACATAAGGCTTCCGGAAGTGCTGCCAACCGTTTCTTTGGATTTTCCGGATTTGACTCTTCCCGATTTGAAATTGGGAGATTTGACAGCTTTCGGTCTCCCCGATTTTCCAAGTTATGATTCAAGGGCATTTGATTTTGCCGAATTTGTTATCCCCGTTCTGCCGGATTTACCTCCTTTGCCACTTCCCCAACTTCCGGATCTGCCGAGACCTCCAAAAATTCCTTCTTTGCCAAATGTGGTCGCGGATGTTTCACAGAGTTTGAAAGTTGTTTTCAAAATTTTGTGTTTGCTGAAAGAGGGGCTCATTCCTGTCCCGGAAAGCAGTTTGGCAACGGAAATTGAGACTTTGACTCAGCCCAGCGTTCAGGCCGTTCTCCCCATAATTAAAAATCTGGGATTCGAAATGCCAGCTATAAAATACGACTATGTTAAGGAGATTCGTATAACCGCCCGTCTGAATCTCCATCTGGACACCAACTTCATATATCAATCGGTGCGTTCCGCCACAAAAATCTGGAATAAAACTCTTGGAGATACCACCCGCCTGTTTGAAGCGTACGCGCGCGCACGCATTTTCCCCGTAGATCTTTTGGATAATTTCTTCTCCTCTTTTGACGAAGCCCTGCGGAGATATATTGAAGAACAAGTCAGTGCCGTTGAAACGACCGCAGTTCCTCAGGAGCCACTCAGGAGAAGTGAGAATATTAATGACGATGAATACAAACCTTTCCTTGCCGGCCTTGGGACTCTGGAAAAGGAACTTAATGAGATACAGACCATCCTTGAAGATTATATCGCTTTGATGGATATTGAAAATTTGCCGGAAACGTATTATCTTTCCGCGACAGAAACCGTTCTTCACACAGATCATCCCCTTCTTAACAGGACCATCGCGGAAGTAAAGACCGATATTGAAACTCAGAATTTGCCGGACACTCCGGAGTTCAAACAAATGATAGCGTTGAGAGATTCTTTGATAGATTACACCGAAGGTATTTACGATTCAAACAAGGTCTTGCGAGAGATTGATGATATGAGCACTTTTGGAAAAGTTTTGGCGGAATTCGACAGTGAAAACAGAAAAACGGCTTCTCTGATCTCGTCTTCCCCTCTTAAGAGCACGGGCGACACCGAAATTTTAAAAACAAATTTACTCGGTGCGGCGGTTGAATCAATGATGAAAGAGGCTTCCTCTTATATTGATCCGTCGAGAAGGCTGGCGGGTGTTGTTGACTTTGATGTGGGAGAATATATGGCCGAGTCGCAAGGAGAAAATCAGCCTACCGCAATCGGGCTTTATATCGCTTCTCCGGATGGCAGCGTAAATGAGAACGTATTGATGTACACTCCCGCTTTACGCAAGAAAAACCATGTAATATACAGCGATGTGGACAATGACGGCGATTTGGATATGATCTTCGCTTCGGGCGGAGAAATTTATCTGAAAGAAAATCGCCTGGAGAATATTAATTTGCCGAAAGGCAGGGTAACGCGCGTTTTGACGGGAAACACGGCCGCCAATTATGTTAATCCCGGCGGTGTGAGTGTTCAGGGCTTTAGCGTTACGGACGTTAACCACAAGAAAGCGGATGTCTCATGGCGGCCGCAAGAAAGAGCTTCGCATTATGAAGTTGTTTTGCGAAATTCCGCCATGCATCGTGAAGATAATCATGCTTACAGATTTATGCTGGACGGAAATCTTTCCCGCACATCGCTTGAAGTGGAAAACGGATATTATGTGGCTACAATTTATTCGATAGACGATGAGGGGAATCGTTCTCTTTCCTCGGACAGTATAGCGGTGTCTCCACAGATTTGCGCCGACACGGATTCTCCTTTCCCCGCCGTTTCCGTAAGCGCTTTTGAAATCCCAATATTCCAAGAACTGGAAATAGATGCCGGCAATTCCTTTGACGCTCACGGTGAAATAGTTGATTTCTATCTGGAAACTTTACCTTATGAGAAAGACGACTTGCGGGTTACGGAATTACCGCGCTACATAAGAAATACCAATCCCACCGACCCTCTTTTCAGAATTGGACCTTTTGAACATGAGGGCGATATTGGTAAGCGTAACTTCATATTGCATGTAGTGGACCAGTCGGGGAACAGAGGTTCCATGAATATAGCTGTAAATGTTATATCCCCCGAAATAAGCCTGGACGAAACATTTGCAAGAAATTACGTGGCAAGCGGAGAGGTTGATCCCCTGACTTCCGATATTCCTTTCTCTCTCATGAGATTCAGATACGTTTACAGAGTTCTCGATCGGGAATTGAAACTTTTCCGCCAGTTGGATCGACTCCGAGATTCCTTCACTGACGCAAGCGGAAGGTACAGTTTAGACGATTTCGAACTGGAAAACATGATAATAGTTGAAAACTACGCCGGCGTTCCGGTTGTGGAAATTAATCCCAAAACAGGTAATTTGAGAATCCTTGTTAACGGATACTCCGCTATTGTAAGGGCCGCGTCTCCTCCGGACTCCCCCACTCGCATAGACATTGTGGGTCCGGACAACAGAACATTGGGCACAATCCATGTAATAGCGAACTCAAACAACGATGTGAGGATAGGAGAACGTTCCGCCGGAAGCGTGAGTGTTTCGGTCCCCGATGAAACAGAAAATTTTAAATTTGTGAGTAGACCCGCAAGCGACCCCAGACATCCGGGAGCCGCCGTTCTTGTACAAGTCCCCAACCGTGAAGTCCTGGCTCTTGTGGACGCCTCCGGCAATATAATCCCTCTGCACCTACAAGTTTCTCTGGCCTTGAAAGATAATGATTATAAAGAAGATCCTTTAGTGATAGAACTCCTGTATGGCGGCAATGTAGTTGGAGAAGTTACCATGCCTCTTCCCCCAAGAGAAGCTTTGCTTGTCGGTCCGGATGATGTTCCTTTTTTGAGTCCGCGCTCACCCACTTTTGGTACGATGCATCCTTTGGGCACCGGTATAGACTGGCTCTTTAGCAGAGGTGCCAGCACGGAGTTAAAACTCATTATGAATGAGCTTTATAAGGAAGATTCCGAAATGGAAATAGGCCCTACGGACATTGTTCAGAGGGGAGAGTTTGTAAGAGTTCTCCTTAATATGTTGTGTATCGTGCCTCGTCCGGAAGCGCATGAAGAACAAACGGGAAGGCAATTTTATTGGGACGGTCTTGAACTGGGACCGCATTACGCCTACATCAATGAAGCCACTATGCTGGGACTTGTTGAAGGTTACAGAGGCGAGCCGGATGTGGACGGTCTCTTCCCTTTCAGGGCGGACAGTCCGATAACAAGAGCCGAGGCCGCCAAAATAATTGTTGAAGCGTTGGCGATGAAAGAGATAATAGACTTGTCGGATTTTGATGAATTAGATCTGCGTGACGGCGAGCCGTGGTATACTCCTTTTATGAGAGTAGCTCAGGACCTGACCCCCTATGTAATGGAAGATTATTTCATGCAAACGAACTTTATAGTCACTCCCGCCGAGGCGGAAACTCCAGATCAAGAAATGACTTTTGAAGAGTTGGTATTGATGGTTGAAAGAGTCCTCCAAATTTACAGTTGTATAGATGAGGATGATTATGATGATTTGATTCCGCTGGATCCGTCTTTGTTTGATCCCGATGCCGATGATTGCGCCGTAAATCCGGAGATTGCGTGTCAAACCGAGGAGAGAGGCGTTTATATCGTTCCCGCCGAATGTAATACCTGCCCATGTGTTTCGACTTTCAGCTTTAAACCTGAAGTTATGGCGGGAGATGTTTTCTTTCCGGTTATTTTGGTGGATTATGCCGACAGAACTCATATTTTCTCGAAGGGAAACGAGGTGAAAATTAACCCTTAAAGATGCTGAAAATTTTTGAAAAACAAGTTTTTGTCCAACTATTGCTGTTTATTTTAATTGCGTCTTTTCTTTCTCTGAATTTGAATCAGGCATACGCACAGGACATCGTTGACGAGGACCCCGAATGGTTCGAATATTTGGAACCCCAAAGACGGGATGCCATAAAGCAGGTTATAGCTTCGCCGCTTTCACAGTGCGACAGAACACTTACAATCGCCTTTGATCTTGAGCTGGGAGCTTTTTTCTTCTTTTTGGAAGAGAATTTTTTGAATGAAAGCGCGACATCGTCACTCACAAATATCGCCATATCCAGATATGCGGAATTTAAGACAAGGATTGAACATATATACAATAACATGATGTCAGCTCCGGAAATTACGCCCGGAGATGTTTTAATAGGGATTGAAGAAGCGGGAAAATTGGCCGCATGCGCAACCCTTAAAAATGAATATATAAATATTGGAAAAGAGAGAATGGTGGAATACATAAAGAATAATCAGGCGCAGAAGCGCACAATGATAATAGTTGAAAAATATAAGGCAATTAACAGCAGGCTCAGTGATATGAACATTATGGTCGCAAGAATGTACGGTTCTTTAATGGAATTTAAAAACAGACTCGCCTTCTTCTCGAGGGAATGTGTCCAAAACTAAATTATGAAAATTTTTAAAAACATCTTGGTCAGTTTGATCACCGCCTCCCTGACGGTAGTGTTCCTGTACGGCGGATATTCTCTTTATGCTGCGGACAATAGCGATGATTATAATTTTAAGGCGAGCGGAATTCCTTTTGAATTAAGAACTTTCAGATATAACTCAACTATGAATAAATACTTCAATGTTAAGATGGAGAAATTTCACGAACTTCTGGACGAAGAGGGCGAAGATTTTTTCAAACATGAAAATTTTCTGGTTCCCCAAGACATTGATACCGTTACCGATGATATTAAAACTATTCTTGATAAGTGCGGAGAGGACAACATCAGCACTTATTGCGTTTCAATGGGGGCGCTGACCATATACATGGACTATGTTCGATTTTTAAACGATCTTCTGGGAACTCTTGAGCTGCCTCCGGGGGATTTTTTCACCGCAAGAGATCTTTTCGATTTTTCTATGGATAGAAATAAAAAAATTCATGAAGAAATTGAAAATGCACAGAAGGTCATGCAGGCCACCGTTTCCGTTTACAACGAATATAAACTTGCCTATCCCATGCACAAAAAATACAGAGAGATAATCCGCAAATTGGCGGAATACAGAGCCGTTATGAGAGACATCAATAATCAAATGGCCAATTTTCCGGTTAAATTTATAAATGTGACATCAAGCCAAGTTGAATAAATGTTTATGATAAAATTTTTCCCGATCATCACAGGAGTTGCAGTAGGAGTTGCGATAACCGCATCTCTGATTGTTTTTGCTCCGGCGAATATCGCTCGTGGTGAAGAAGGGGGCGGCAGTTTGTGGAATGAACTTCTTGCGAAGACGGAGACCGCGGATTTTGGCTGGCATTCGGTTTTTTCTCGCCGTGCAAAAGGGAAAGGTGTTTATAAGTTGGTTTATAAAAAAGTTAATCGCGAGGGAGCTAATCTGGCTTTGAGGGAAGTCGCCTTATCTTACGGGTTAACAACCGATGAAGCGAGTGCGGTGCTGGGTGGAAGTCTTACCCCCATACTGCAGAATCCTCGTATCGGAGGGCGTTCCCTTACACATGGGGACGCCATAAGAATTTATGAAGGTTTTCATAGCGACTACAAGAGGTTGTTTGAAATATATGATTTACAACAGGAGATAGAACTTCTTGTTAAACCAAGTGAGATGTTTGCGAACGGAGATATTACCGATTCCGGTTTCGATCTTGTTCATGATCTTTCCGTGATAGAGGAAATTTTGTTTCTTGAAAGAACTCCTACAAAAATCGGGGGGTCTTATTCCGGGGCGCTTGCAGCTCCCTACAATCCGATAGCTCCAATGAGCGAACTTGATAGCTTCGTTGCCGGTGCGCCTCCTCTCCCCCGCCCAGAACACGGCCTTGTTGTGGACGACCACCTTCTTGATGAGGATATTGATAATGTTGTTGATAACGGTTTGAGGACTACACCCGTGGGTCGATTCAGTATAGGAGATGAAGAAAAAATTGTTGATATACTGGATGAGGATATCTGCGAAGTTCAAGACAATTTTCAAACCGCATTGGATGATTTTGCCGTTGATGAAGCCAGAATTGATCGCGCTCCCGAAGAGACGGTTGATCCCGGTGAGACGGCTGATCCTCCCTCTCCTTCAACGCGTGACCGCATACCCGCGCCCGTTCGTGATGAAAATTACGGTACCGCTGTAGGAGGTGTTCCCCCGGTAAGCGATATAAAGCCCGCATCCGCCTCTGATTGGAAACCGGTGTGGTGCTTTGGCCATGGAGACGAAGAAGGGGCCGGAAGCGCTCTTCCGGAGCTGCAAAGTTTGGGCGGAGTCCCCAATTCTTATCTTGTGGGGGATACAGACCCGGGCGGAGGAAAACCTTTCACTTTGGGCGTGTCCATTTGCCTGGATATAAACATGGTGAGGGAAACGGCTTCAAGCTATGAATCCGGTGCCACATGCGTACAGTGCGAACTGGAAGAAATCAATGAGCACTTGGACAAAACTTTGGCCCATTCTCTGGTCCCGAATAAAGCGACGGGAAATCTTATGGAATCGGCGAAGGCTAAAAATCTGGGATCTCTTTTGAGTATGAATCTTATCCTTATACAGAGTCCCATCCCCACTGCGCCACATAGCGATACAATTTACGGTAAGAATATTTTTGAGGAGTGGAATAAATTTGTGGAAAGATATCAGCCCATATATGCCGATAAGGCCAATATCTCAATGGAAGAGCGTCCAGATTTATCCGCGGAGCGTTTGCTTCAAGTTGAAGGATCCGTTGTTCCCGGGGGAACCACTCAGATTGAACTTTTGGATCGTATACATTCCGTAAGAAGAGTTGCCGAGGCTGAAGCAAGTCTGAATATATTAAGTCTTCGCCAAACAAACGATGCATCAAATGTCGCCATGCACCTGAGGGATCTTTTGGCAGAAATGGGCGAAATGAACACATATTTTTTAAATTTCCTTAACACGTACACAAAACTTAATGAAGATGTACTACCAGAAATTTTGCAAAAAAAGACTAAGTAAAGGCTTTTTGGGATCATTTCTCTGCCTACTTTTGTTTATGAGCCCTCCCGCTCAGGATTACGCTCATGCCCAGGATCCCGGACCCGCTCCTTATGCGGGGGATTCCAGCCTGAGCATCGCAAGGTGTATTACTCGGGGAAATTTTGAGTTTGGTTTGATGTTGAGGAGTATCGTTTACAGCGACGG
>SLNK01000056.1 GCA_007133095.1 Candidatus Peregrinibacteria bacterium
AGTCCGTTCTCCGCGATAGTGGACGCCAAATCAACGGAAGTCATCGGCGACAATCTTGTAAAAGTCCTTGCCTGGTACGACAACGAATGGGGCTATTCCTGCAGAATGGTTGATCTGGCAAAGATGCTCGGAGAAAAGGGCATGTAATCACATCCCCACCCTGTCTTTACAAAACCTTTTAGCACTATATAATATGCAGTGCTAACAAATTTACTCATGTCCGAAGAACGAAAAAAACAAGTCCTAAGCGCGATAATCAAGCACTTTGTAAAAACCGCGGAACCGGTGGGCTCAAACACGATTCTGGTCAGTTACAGATTCCACGTTTCCCCCGCCACAATCCGAAACGATATGATGTCCCTGGAAAAAGGAGGTTTTATTTTTCAACCGCATACATCCGCGGGAAGAATCCCCACAGATAAAGGGTATCGCACTTTCGTAGACGAAATGGTCGACATGGAAAAAGCCAGATTGGAAGCGAAAAAAATACTGGCAAAGGTAAAAGAACAATACACTCTGAAAAAAATGCGCGAAGAGCTTTACGACGCGGTTGCACTCCTCGCAAGAGCAACAAACTCTGTCAGCTTCGCAACAACGCCGGACAATCCCCGAACCTTCTTTTTAGGTATGTCCAACATGCTCAAACAGCCGGAATTCTCAAACAACATGGTCGGTGCCAGCGAAGTTCTGGAAGTGATGGAAAAAAGCGATAATTTTGTAAAAACTCTCGAATCACTGGAAATAACGGATCAAGTAAAAACATTCATAGGAGAAGAAAGCATTCTCCCTCAAATCCAAAGCTGCAGCATCATCGTCACAAGATACGAAAAAAACGGATTCCTGGGATATCTGGGAATTCTTGGACCAAAACGCATGAACTATGGATTCAACATGGTGATGCTGGAAGAGATAAAAAAATTACTTCATAAATAAATGCAATTATGAAAGATCCTAAAGAAAAGAAGAAATCTTCGTCGTCGGCAAAACCCGACAAAACACAAGAAG
This sequence comes from Candidatus Peregrinibacteria bacterium, assembly GCA_007133095.1. Lineage (GTDB taxonomy): Bacteria > Patescibacteriota > Gracilibacteria > UBA1369 > LOWO2-01-FULL-3 > SLNK01. The sequence goes on from SLNK01000056.1 coordinate 1,006, forward strand.
AAATCAACAAAATCGGAAAAGAACTGGAAGAAATGACGGAACTCGCAAAAAGAACGATGGCGGACATGCAAAATCTGAAACGCCGCCAAGATGAAGAACGCAAAGTCATAACAAAAATGGCGAACATGGATCTTATTCTCACGCTTCTTCCCGTAATAGACAATATGGACCGCGCTTTGGAGCACGCCCCGAAAGAAGCGGACAAATGGGTGGAAGGAATGGAAATGAACATCAAGCAACTCAAAAAGATTTTTCTGGAAAGCGGAGTTGAAGAAATAGAAGCGTTAAATCAACCTTTCAATCCGGAACTGCATGAAGCGCTCGCTCAAGGTCCCGGAGAAAAAGAAAAGGTAGTGGAAGTTTTTGAAAAAGGATACAAAATGGGAAACAGAGTAATTCGCCACGCTAAAGTAAAAGTGGGTGACGGAACGCCTCTCGAGAAAAAAGACTCTTGACCCCTTCAAATTAGCACTCTATAATATAGACTGCTAAGCCTTATAAACAAATTAATAAAACTAACCAAATTGAATTATGTCTAAAATCATCGGAATAGACCTTGGAACAACAAACTGCTGCATGGCGGTAATGGAAGGTGGCGAAGCCACAGTAATGCCAAACGCGGAAGGAGCACGCACAACCCCCTCCGTAGTGGCCATAAAAGACAGCGAAAGAAGAGTTGGCGTTTCCGCAAAAAATCAAGCGGCAACAAATCCGGACAACACAATCTATTCTTCCAAGAGATTCATCGGAAGAATGTTTGACGAGTGTAAAGAAGACATCTCAAAAGTTTCATACAAATGCGTAAAAGGAAAAGACGGAGAAATTGAAATAATGTTGGACGGAAAACAAAAAAGACCGGCGGAAATAGCCGCCATGATCCTTCAAAAATTGAAAGCGGACGCGGAGTCATACCTGGGACACGAAGTCAAAGAAGCGGTAATAACGGTCCCCGCATACTTCAATGATTCACAAAGACAAGCCACAAAAGACGCCGGAAAAATCGCCGGGCTGGAAGTAAAAAGAATCATAAACGAACCAACAGCGGCGGCCCTCGCGTACGGAATAGATAAAAAGGGCGGCGAAAAGAAAGTCGCGATATTCGATCTTGGAGGAGGAACCTTCGACATCTCAATCCTTGAGCTGGGAGAAGGAGTATTCCAGGTAAAAGCCACGAACGGCGACACCCAACTTGGAGGAGATGACTTCGACAGACTTATAATGCAATGGATAATAGACGAATTTAAAAAAGAACAAGGAATAGATGTATCGGAAGATAAACTGGCGATTCAGAGAATTAAAGAAGCTGCGGAAAAAGCGAAAATAGAACTTTCTTCACTACATGAAACAACAATTTCTCTCCCCTACTTGACAGTGGGCAAGGACGGTCCGAAAAACTTTGAAATCAGAATATCCCGTTCAAAATTGGAAGATCTGATTTCAGACATGATAGAAAGAGTTGTGGACCCCTGCCGACAATGCATGAAAGATTCAAAGATTTTTGAAAGCGATATAGACGAAGTAATTTTGGTGGGAGGCTCAACAAGAATTCCGGCAGTACAAGAAAAGGTTAAAGAAATTTTCGGGAAAGAACCCCACAGAGGAATAAATCCGGACGAAGTCGTGGCGATGGGAGCCGCGATACAGGGGGGTATTCTCTCCGGAGACAGTGACGTGAAAGATGTCCTTTTGGTCGATGTAACACCTTTGACATTGGGAATAGAAACTCTTGGAGGAGTGGCGACACCTCTGATAGAAAGGAACACATCCGTTCCCACCTCGAAATCCCAAGTTTTCTCCACCGCGGCCGATAATCAAACATCGGTTGAAGTCCACGTAGTACAAGGAGAAAGACCGATGGCGATAGACAACAAATCCCTGGGGAAATTTGCGCTTGAAGGAATAGCTCCGGCTCCACGCGGAATGCCGCAAATAGAAGTCAGCTTTGACATCGATTCAAACGGAATCCTGAACGTGAAAGCGGTAGACAAGGGGACCGGAAAAGAGCAACAGATCAACATAACCGGAAGTTCCAATTTGTCCGATGACGAAGTTGAAAAGATGAGAAAAGAAGCGGAAAAATACGCCGAAGAAGACCGCGAAAAGAAAGAAATGATAGAATTCAAAAACAAAGCGGAATCATTGGTAATACAATCCGAAAAAGCACTAAAAGACGCCGGGGACAAAGTTTCCGAAGACATAAAGAAACCGGTCCAAGAAAAAATAGACGAACTGAAAAAAGTCCTTGAAGAAAAAGATGCGACGGTGGAAGCAATCAAAGAAAAATACGAGGCATTAAGTTCCGAAATCCAAAAAATCGGCGCGGAAATTTACAAAGAAACTGGATCAGCACCCGGAACCGAGGGGACAGAAGAAGACGATGGGACAAAAGTGTACCAAAAAGGAGAAAAGAAGGAAAAAAAAGACGACGAAAAAGTAGTGGACGCGGAAGTGGTGGAAGAAGAAGAAAAGAAAGACGAGGATAAATAATCAGTTGTCGCAGTAAATTCCGATTTTCTCCATCAAATCAAAAAGATTTGCCTTAAACCGCAAAACGGATTCGGATTCCGGATCCGTTTCAACAGTCCCTGATAGCAAAGCCAGAATCGGCTGCATTGTTTTTCGTAAATCCATTCTTATGGAAGCCAGCTCCAACTCCAGGAGATAACGTGAAAATTTCCCCTCTCTAAAAACACTCCTCAATTCATCGGGACAAGGAACCGGAACATCCCAAAAACCAAAATCACATTCGCCGGGCAACTTACACGCTTTTTTCATTCGTTTTTTTCGGCTTTGAGTATCCAAAAACTTCGAAATTGTCCAAATTTGCTCAACAAAAACCACACGGGTCTCCTCAACCCGAGCATCACAGGGAAGAGCCAGCAATTTTTCCCATTGAGGAAAATGCTTAACAACCTCCCGATACAAAACCAGCGCCTCCTCAAGCGAAATAACGGGGGTTTCATCAATCATCTCAATATCCTCACTTTTTATATCTTCTCTATCCAATTCCTCACTCATTTTATAAAGAGATGACCCATTTCCCATATGTGTGAATTAAAATATAAGGAATGCATTAAACCTCATCCAAAAAATTTTGCAAGGATAATTCACATAATCAAATTTTTTTACCTGCGGAATATCACAGCCCCCAGCCAAAACACTCCCATCACCAAAACAATCGTCGCGCCGGTAGGCAAATCGAAAATAACACTCAACCACAACCCTGCGAAAGTCGCCAGGACTCCGAGACAAGCGCTCAAAATAAAACTACCCCGAATACTCTTCGCCAAAAGCTTGGCGGTATTGGACGGGATGGTAACAAAAGCCGCGACCAGCAAAACCCCCACAATCCTTATCGCCAAAGCGATCATCAAAGCAAGAAGAATCATCAAAACCGCGTTCCAGAACTTTTTCCGCTTCACCAAAGCGTGACTCAACAAATCGCTCAAAGAAATACGCAAAAATATCCTGTGGAAAAATATAATCACACTTCCCACAACAAGCAAAAGAGCAAGACTCACCCACACATCCATCCTGCTGATTCCCAAAATATCGCCGAACAAAAATTGCTCCAGATTTATCCTGTACCCGGGGAAAAACGCAATAATCACAATAGCCAAAGCCAAACTCAATTGCGCAAAAATCTCCAGCAGAGAATCGTTATTGAACAACCGCTTACTCTGCAGGCCGCTTATAAGGTACGCCCCCGCCAGACATGCCACCAGCAAAGTTAGCGTTATCGGGTAAGAAAGCAAAATCGCCAAAGCTATACCAAAAAGACCGATGTGTGAAAGCGCATGCGTCAAAACAACCTCCCTTCTCATCACAACATATCCGCTCATCCAAGACAAAATCAGGCCTATCACGCCTCCTACAAAAAGCGCTCTAACAAAAAACGGATACTGCAGATATTCAATGAACATGGTCATGATGATGTATGTAAGGCTGTAAGTGTTCGCCAAAAATCTCCTTAAACTGCTCCCGTCCCTTCATATCCTGCGGCGACCCGACACAACACAAATGATTATGCAAACAAAGAACTTTATCCGCATTATTCATAACAAGATGAATATTGTGCGAAACCAGAATAATAGCCGCTTCATATTCCTTTTTGATATCCGAAACCAGAGAATAAAACGATTTTTCCCCCACAACGTCAATTCCGGAAACAGGCTCGTCCAAAAGCAACAAATCCGGCTTGCGAGACAAAGCGATAGCGATAAGAACTTTCTGATATTCTCCCCCGCTCAAATCCGAAACCGAAGCGTGCAAAAAGTCCTCCATTCCCACGGAAACCAAATATTTTTTATAATTCCCCTTCGCACCGAAAAGCTCACAAAGTTCCTCAACATTTAAAGGGAAAGACGTATCCAAATCAATTTTCTGCGGAATATAAAAAATGTTTTCCGTATGTTTCTTCACCGTCCCGGAAACAGGCTTAATCAACCCCACAATCGTCTTCAACAAAACGGTTTTTCCCGCACCATTCAACCCAATCAGACTGATCATCTCCCCTTTTTTCACATCAAAAGAAACATCATCCAAAACTTTGGATCCCTTCTCAAACTCCACCGACAAATTTTTAACTTCCAACAGCATACAAATGGGGTCAAGTACCATTTTGAATGGAAAAAATCGCCTCAAAAACGGCAACGTTCCCCCTCATCATATCAAAATAAACGGTTTTTGAAATCTCACTTCCCAGCGGATCCAGCTCAGCAACCCTCAATCCGTAATCTTTGGCGAGAGTTTCAACCAGTTTTGGCGAAAACTGTGGCTCGGTAAAAATAACTTCCACCCCTTTTTCCACAATCATATCAACCAATCCCGCTAAATACCGGGCGGACGGCTCCTTCCCCGGGAATTCCTCTATAAAAGCCTTAGCCCTAATTCCAAAATCTCTTTCAAAATAAGGATACGCATCATGAAAAACCAAATAATGACCGACTTCAAGCCTGGAAATTTTCGCGTGAATCTCTTCTTGTAAATCCTTTAATTTACCCCTTAGTTCTTCAAAATTTCTGCGATAAATCTCTTCATTTTCAGCATCACCTTCCATGAGAGCTATCAAAATATTATCAGCCATAACAATCGCATTTGAAGGAGAGAGCCAAACATGCGGATTGTATTCACCGTGGTGATGGTCGTGGTCATCGTAATGATGGTCGTCGTGGTGATGGTCGTGGTCATCGTAATGATGGTCGTCGTGGTGATGGTCGTGGTCATCGTAATGATGGTCCTTTATCAATTCGATTCCCTCACTCGCAACAACAACAAGCCCCTTAACATCATGCAAACTCCTCTCCAGAAACAGTTCCAGTTCAAGTCCGTTCATTACAACCAAATCCGCTTCGGCAAGCGCGCGCGCAGTCTCAAAAGTTAACTGATATGTATGAGGACTCGCATTGGGAGGCAAAATATTCGTCAGTTTTGTATTCGTTCCCTCAATCAAATGCGCAGTTAAAGAATAAAGTGGAGGAATTGTTGTCACAATCTTTAGTCCGTCTCCATATTCCTTTTCCCCCTCATCTTTCTTAAAAACATCCCCTCCGCAAGCGGTTAAACCCAGGAGGCCAACAGCCAAAGTTATAAACGTTTTTTTCATAAAATTTTTTAACTTTTACAATTTTTACAAAATCCGGAAAACTCAAAATAATGGGATTTAACAACCAGCCCGGAAAACTTTTCGGCAAAATATTTAGCAAATTCACAATCACTAAAATGAAGCTCAACAACATCCTCGCACCCCTCACAAACAAACTGATGATGACAATGGTTATGGTCCTCGCAATCCAATTTATCGCAAATCGTATAACCGGAGCGGGTCTTGTGCACAAGCCCAAGCTTCTCATAGACATCCAAAATCCGATAAACGGTAACGGTATTAATATCGTCTCCGCTCCTACAAATTTGTTTGGATATTTCATACGGATTTAAACTTCTTCTGGATTCCCTAAGAATGGAGAACACAGCAATCCTCGGCTTGGTCAAGCGATACCCATGTTTTTTCAATATAGTTTCGAAAGCTTTATTCACAAAAGCAATATTATTGCAATAACCTCCAAAGTCAATAAAAAGCACTTTTCACTTGCTTATTTTTTAAATAGTGCTAGACTCGCAATAAGAACTGTAGTCTTTTATTCTTAAAGTAAATGTGCACAGTTTAAAAGAATATAAAGGCAAAGGTTCTATTTTTTATTTTTTCACAAAGACAACATGTCTAAGAAATTATTTGTCGGTAATATCGACTGGGGAACAAACGACGAACAACTGCAAGAACTGTTCTCACAATACGGAGACATTGAAGAAGCTGTTATAATCAAAGACAGATTCTCAGGTCGTTCAAAAGGATTCGGATTCGTAACATTTGTAAACGATGACGAAGCAGACAAAGCGGTAGCAGAACTGCACGAAAAAGATTTCAACGGAAGAAATCTGGTTGTAAATGAGGCTAGACCTCAACAATCAAGAGACTAAGAACTCTTACAAAAATATAAAAACGGATGAGGAAGGTGTGCACTATCTCTCATCCGTTTTTTTTTGTTAAGTGAAAAACTCCTACCACTTCCAATTCTTAATGTAATCAGGGTCATCCCCATGCTCCACTATGTAATCGTGATGCTCTTCCAGCCTCTTTTCCAACATGGCTATAAGCTTTTTCTTCTTACGCGCAACCGTCTTATTGAACTTGCTTCCTCTCTCAATCATCTTTATCGCAAGGTGGTAGCAACTCACGTCATTAACAACTTTCAGATCAAACGGTGTCGTTGTAGATCCTTCCTCTTTATATCCGTGTAAAGAGAACCTGTCTGAAGTCACATAAGGCCAGAGAATTTGCTCAAGATCGTTTGTATATCCGTGATAATTGAAAACAACGGGGCGATCCTTGGTAAAGTACTCGTTGATTCCCTCTTCTGTAAAAGTATATTGCCCGGGGGAAGAATAGTCTCCGAGCCCCAAAGCAGTAAGCTCCGACACGTTAACATATCGGATCTTCAATTCCGGAACCACGTCCTTACATAATTTGATAGCGAAAAGAGCCTCTTGTGTGAGGTAATCCCCGGCGGAAGCCAGCACCACATCCGGATTTTTGCTTGCTCTTTTCCCGGTCGCCCATTCCCAAATTGCCAATCCCCTCTCTGATTGCTTTAAAGCCTCTTTTTTCGTAAGCCAAACGGGAAGCTCCCTCTTCCCCGCGACAATGACCGTAATATAATCTTTTTTCTTCAAGCCTTCCTCCAAAGCGACAATCAAGCTATTGGCATCAGCCGGATAATGAATCTGGCAAAACTTCCCGTGTTTTTGCAGAACATTTGAAACGAAGCCGGGATTCTGATGCGAATATCCGTTATGGTCCTGCCTCCATCCCAAACTGGATAAAACATACACCGCACCCGCAATGGGCTTGCGCCACTTAAGAGCACGAGACTGTTTCAAAAACTTCGCGTATTGGTCGACCATACTGGAAACGATAGGCATAAACGCCTCGTAACTGACAAAAACTCCATGTCTGCCTGTCAAAAGATATCCTTGGTACCACCCCTGTAAATTATGTTCACTCAAAACTTCCATAACTCTTCCTTCGGTCGAGGTATGCTCGGCCTCCGGAGGCGTGGGCCAAAGATAAACTCTTTTTGTAACATCGAACACCGCATCCAATTTGTTGGAAACAGCTTCATCGGGACAAAAAAGCCTGAAATTCTTTTTATTGGCTTTGATGATATCACGAATATATTCACCGCCAAGCACCATACTGCTTGTCTCAACCTTCCCGCGTTTTTTAAATTTTACCTCGTGTTTGGATAACCAAGGCAATTTCAATTTTTTATAAATGTCCCCGCCAAAAGTATGCTTACACCTTCCCATCCTGTATTGACCTTTCGGAACATACGTCAAAACATCCCTTTTAGGCCGGCCCTTTTTATCCACAAGCTCGTTAATTTTATAACTCTCAAGCCAGTCATTAACGGCATCAAAAGATTCTTTGTCCGTGTGCGGATCGGATATCGGAATCCCATGAGATCTAAAAGATCCCTCTATCACTTTTCCTTTAAAAGTCTTCGGGCCACCCCATCCTTTGGGAGACCGAAGCAAAATAACCGGCCACTTGAATTTTGTTGGAGGCAATTTTCCACGATGGGCTCTGGCCTTCTTTTGAATATTTCTTATCAACTTGTAAGCAGTTTCCGTAGCCTCAACCATGTTTTCAAAAATCTTGGGTCCTTTAACAATAATCGGCTCGTATCCATATCCGGAAAAGTTGTCTTTAAGCTCTTTATCGCTCATCGTTCCGTAAAGTGTGGGATTGGAGATTTTAAAACCGTTTATGTGAACGATAGGCAAAACCGCCCCGTCAACTTTCGGATTTAAAAATTTGTCACTGTGCCAAGCACCGGCGGTAGGCGCGGTTTCCGCTTCCCCGTCCCCAATAACAGCCGCCGCGATAAGCTCCGGATTATCCAAAACCGCCCCGAAGGCGGTAGACAAGCTGTATCCCAGCTCTCCTCCCTCCAAAATAGACCCGGGCACACTTGGAGTTACATGGCTTGGGAAATGACTTCGCGGCCACGAAAAATCCCTGATAATTTGACCCATCCCTTTTCCATCCAAAGAATATTCCGGATAAAAATCCTTAAGCGTTCCTTCGGCGTAAACATTTGCCAAAACCGCAGGCGCTCCATGGCCGGGCCCCGCAAGATAAAGCATTTTGCATTTATGCTTATGTATAAGATAGTTCAAATTAGCGTAAATAAAATTCATTCCGGGAACAGTTCCCCAATGGCCCAAAACCCTTGGCTTGAAATGTTCGGGCTTAAGCTCTTCCCGCAAAAGAAAATTGTCTTTCAGGTAAAGCTGCGCCGCCGCGATGTAATCGGCATAGCGAAGATACTTTTTCATCCAAAGAATGGCTTTCTGGTCTTGTTTTGTCATAGTAAATGAGGATTAAGGATTTGAAGATTGTTCAAAAATAAACATACTATAAAAAGGCACCCCCGACAACGAAAATGGTTACAAGGCCTGTTTTCTTCGATTTCAGCAAAGAGTGCGGGGAGAGAACGACTTCCTTCGAGCCGGAACACAGCCCCCTTCCAGCCGCTTTTAGCGGCTTGCAGGGGACGCTCGCCACGTGTGGCTCGCTCTGCTTCCTACAACGGCTCATCAGGAAGTCATTCTCTCCCCGTACTCTTTTGAGAGAAGTCACAAAAACTACATATCCTTCACACTGTTGCGTTGCCTTCACAAATCCCTTATAGTATCCGAGAAAAATCTATCACCCCCATCACTATGAAATTTTTCCTGGACACGGCAAACATAGAAGACATAAAAAAGTACGCTTCTTGGGGCGTAATTAGCGGTGTAACAACCAATCCCACTCTAATAGCAAAAGAAGATGTATCCCTTGAAAAAAGAATTAAAGAAATCGCGGAAGTTGTAGACGGACCCATCAGCGCGGAAGTAATTGCGACGGACCTTGAAGGAATGTTGGAAGAAGGCCGAAAATACGCAAAGTGGCACAAAAACATTTACGTCAAAGTCCCCGCGACTCCGGAAGGCCTGCAAGCAGTCAAAATTTTCAAAAAAGAAGGAATTCACACAAATCTGACATTGGTATTTTCCGCGGGACAAGCACTGCTGGCCGCAAAAGCCGGTGCCGATTTAATAAGCCCGTTCATCGGCCGTCTTGACGATGTCTGTGAAGACGGAATGGCCCTGATAGCGGAAATCGCTCAAATTTTCCAAAACTACAATATTAAATCGGAGTTGTTGGTGGCATCCATAAGACACCCCAGACATGTAATAGAAGCGGCGATGATAGGAGCCGATATAGCAACAATCCCGGCGGAAGTCATAGACAAAATGATAAAACATCCACTCACGGACAAAGGTATTGAAAAATTTCTTGAGGACTGGGAAAAAGTGGCAAACAAATAATTATAAAGTAGGATAATGGTCGAACTGAAAACGGAAAACAGCACAGTTTCCGCAAAAAAATTTTCTTCCCACCTCAGCGCTTACCTTAATCAGATTCACAACAAGGATCAGGGGTTTTACACAGCTCCCAGAGACTCCGAAACAGTAAAGGAAATCAACGAATTCGCTTCAAAAATAAAAGGCAAATACAATCACATTGTAATTCTTGGAATCGGCGGTTCCGCGCTGGGACCTATTTGCCTCAAACAAAGCCTCACTCACTCTTTCACTGAAAGGGTCTGCGACTGTGTGAGAGCGCGGGAAGTGAATGATTTCCCGAAGATCCCTCATTCAATTCCCGAGCTCTTCATCATAGACAACATCGACCCCATCCTCATCAAAGAACTGGAAGATGTAATCAAGCTGGAAAAAACGCTCTTCATAGTCATAACAAAATCCGGCACAACAGTGGAAACAATGTCCCAATACTATTATTTCAGAGACAAAATCGATGAAGCCAAACTCAACGCAAGAGATCACTTTGTTTTCATAACAAGCCATTCAAAAGGAAAATTGCGAGAAATCGCAACGGAAGAAAAAATAACAACTTTCGACATCCCTGAAAAAATAGGGGGAAGATTTTCCGTACTTACGCCGGTAGGACTTCTGCCCGCAAAACTGATCGGAATCAAAATTGAAGAAATCTTGGAAGGTGCAAATGAAATGTGCGACAAATTTTTAAGCGAAGACGAAAGTAGAAACATCCCCTTTCAGCTTGCCTCAATTCAATATGCGCTTGAACGGGAAGGCAAAAACATTCATGTTTTGATGCCTTACGCACAAAAACTTAGCGGATTTGCGGATTGGTACAAACAATTACTAGCCGAAAGCATTGGCAAAAAAATCGATAACACCAAAAAAATAGTGCACACGGGGATCACTCCGGCAAACGCCCTTGGAGCGACGGATCAACACTCCCAGCTACAACTTTACAACGAAGGCCCCAACGACAAATTGATAATGTTTATCGAAGTGGAAAACATGGGCCCGGAGATACCAATACCGCCGATAGAAGCAGCAAATCTCACCTTTAACAAACTCATTCAAATAGAAAAAGAATCAACGGAAAACTCCCTCACAAAAAACAATAGACCCAATCTGACAATTAAGATAGACTCCGTAAACGAAAGGGCCTTGGGCGAACTTTTTATTCTGTTCGAAGGAGCAACCGCGTTCCTCGGCGAGTTCTATAACATCAACGCATTCGACCAGCCCGGCGTAGAATTATCAAAACAGTTAACTAAAGAAAAAATCCATGGAAATTCCCAAACTTAACTCACCTCTCGAAGAACAACACATAGACTTCCTAAAAACTTTCGCAAAGTCCTGCAGAAAATCAATTTTGGAAATGGTAACCAATGCACAGAGCGGCCACCCGGGGGGATCTCTTTCTTCAATAGATTATCTGGCAACTCTTTATGCTTTCATCATCGGGCAAACTGGCGAAAAAGTTGTGGTAAGTAACGGTCATATTTCCCCGGCCGTGTATTCAACATTGGCGGAAATGGGATACGTAGACAAAGAAGAAGCCACAAAAACCTTCAGAAAGGTCAACTCTGTTTTTGAAGGACACGTAACAAGAGACGTTAAAGGAATCGAATACAGTACGGGTCCCCTGGGAATAGGAGTATCCGTGGCGGCGGCATACGCGCTAGGAGACAAAAGAAACGGGAAAGATAAAAAAACATTTTTCACGGTCGGAGACGGAGAATGTCAGGAAGGGCAAGTTTACGAAATGATGAATTTTGCAAAGCATCACAAACTGAACAATCTAATAGGATTCATGGATTACAACAAGGTCCAATTAACGGCAAGTCTGGAAGAAACACAGGACATAGACGTAATAAGTACATTTAAAGGGGCACACTGGCATATAATTGAAATTAACGCGCACGATTTTAATGAAATTTGGGAAGCCCTGTCGGAAGCACATAAAATAAAAGACAAACCTGTCATGATTATCGGCCACAGTATAATGGGCCAGGGATCCGATTTTATGCAACCATCCGGGGAAAACTTTAAATCCGACTGGCACGGAAAAGCTCCAAGCCCGGAAGAAATACAAGAAGATTTGGAAAAATTAACCCCAACGGAAGAAGAAAAAGCCCTTTTGGAAACCTTCAGAAAAACACAAGTAAAATGGCATCCGGAAGAATCAAAAACTCCCGAACTCCTTAGCCCTGTTGGAGCGAACATCGGAGATCCCATAACATATGAAAGCGATGTCGAAACGGACTGCAGGACCGCATACGGAAAAGCTCTCCTTGACCTGGCAAAAAGAAACCCCCAAATAATCGCACTTACAGCGGACCTGAAAGGATCTGTAATGACAAAATTCGTCTGCGAAGAATTCCCGAAACAATACGTGGAATGCGGTATAACGGAGCAACACATGATCAGCGCAGCAGGAGGTTTCAGTCTGGACGGGTTCATTCCTTTCGCTTCAACATTCGGCGCATTCATGACTAGCCGCGCGAAAGATCAGGCAAGAGTAAATGATATCAACAAAACAAACGTAAAAATGGTAGCGACACACTGCGGAGTTTCCGTTGGAGAAGACGGCCCCACACACCAAGCGATAGACGATATGTCCTCCTTCCTCGGATTTTTCAACACAATGGTGGTGGAACCCGCGGACCCAAATCAAACCGACCACATAATAAGATATATTACGGCACATTACGGGAATTTTTACGTACGGATGGGGAGACACAAATTTCCGATCATTACAAAAGAAGACGGCACGCCTTTCTACGACAAATATTATGAATACGAATACGGAAAAAGCGATGTAATAAGAGAAGGAGAAGCAATAACGATAGCGGCGACAGGAGCCACAATCCATGAAAGCCTAATGGCACGCGAAATGATTTTGGAACGCCACCCTCAAATATCAATAGAGATAATCGCGGTAAGCTCAATCTCGAAATTTGATGAAACTCTTGTAAATTCAATAAAGAAAACAGGAAAAGTTCTCACGGTGGAAGATCATAATGTAAACTGCGGACTTGGCCATCAGCTCGCCGCCCACCTCTTCAAATTGGGAATAAGACCGGAAAAATTTGAAAAAATAGGAATAACCGAATATCAACTTTCCGGAACATACAAAGATCTTTACGGCCAAACCGGCTTGGACAAAGACGGCATAAAGAGAAGAATACTGGAAATGATCTGAAAAAAATGGTAAAATTACACAAGAAACAAAAATTAATACAAAAATATGGGAAAAAGAAAAAAACTAACGGAAAGAACTCTTGAAAATGCGCTGAAAGCCAAGTCTTTCCGTGTTGCTGTTTTCGGTTCTGCAAGAATAAAAAAGAACGACGAAATTTACAAAAACGTTTTTGATCTTGCAAAAAAAATAGGGGAGAAAAAATTTCATCTGGTAACCGGTGGAGGCCCCGGCTTGATGGAAGCCGCAAACGCCGGCCATTCAGCCGGAGACCCCAAAGATGAAGCGGACAATATTGGCCTGCTTATTAAACTCCCTTGGGAACCGGGAGGGAATGTACATCTGGAAATTCAAAAAGAATTCGATAAATTTTCCGGAAGACTGGACAAATTTATAGCCCTTTCAAACGTAATGGTTGTTGTTCCCGGAGGAGTGGGAACATTGCTGGAATTGTCATACGCCTGGCAACTGGTTCAAGTTAAGCATATACAACCGGTCCAGATAATTCTCATTGGAGAGATGTGGGAAGAATTCGTAAAATGGATTGAAAAATACCCGCTTAAAAAAGGGTTGATCTGCGAGAAAGATATGGACTGTATCCACGTTGTAAAAAACAACGAAGAGGCAATGAAACTCATAGAAGTCGCACATGAAGGGTTCAAACAGGGGAAAAATGTAAACGAACCATATCTTTTGGGAAAATAAAATGTGTTATATTGTTTCGGCAAAACCCGAAGCAATATGTTATCGAAAAAAATCGCACAAAAAAGAAGTGAACTGTACAAACAAATAAGAGTTTTTTTTGATGAACAAGGATTCACGGAAGTCGAAACCCCGATAATGGTGGAATCTCCCGGAATGGAACCCCATCTCACTCCTTTCGAAACAACTCTGAATATACAAAATCGGCCACCAAAAGCTCTTTATTTGAACACTTCCCCTGAACTGCAGATGAAAAAACTTTTGGCCGCAAACTTCGGGAATATTCACACAATAACTAAAGTGTTTCGGAACGGCGAAACGGGCGGCCCAATGCACAATCCGGAATTCACAATGTTGGAATGGTACAGAACAAAAGCGGATTATTTCGATATAATGGAAGACTGCGAAAATCTGATAAACCACCTGATTAAAAACAGCTTTCCGGAAGCAAATTTAAAAGCTCCGACACCATGGCGAAGAATTTCAACAAATGAACTTTTTATAAAACACTGTGATATCGATCTCACAAAATATCGAGATGCAAAAAGCTTTAAAGAAATAGCGGACAAAAAAGGGCTGGACACAAAAGCCTGCTTTGAATGGGACGACATTTTCTTCAAAATCTTTCTAAACAACATAGAATCCGTCCTTCCCAAAGCGCCCATCTTTATATATGACTACCCCTCAACGCAAGCGGCGCTCGCAAGAAAATCAAAGAAAAACCCGTTCTTCGCGGAAAGATTTGAGATGTACATAAACGGGATAGAACTGGCGAACGCGTTCTCGGAATTGATAGACGCGGAGGAACAAAAACAAAGACTTGAAGAAGAACAGGCTTTACGAAGAAAGATGAATAAAACAGTTTTTGATATTGACGAAGAATTTATCGCTGCTCTAGAATCCATATCGCAACCATGTGCGGGAATAGCTCTGGGGGTGGACCGCCTTCTAATGGTCTTAACCGGCCTGGAATCGGTAGAAGAAACACTGCTTTTCCCCCTTCGCAACAAATAACCAATTCAAAAATGCCATCAACAACAAACATAGTGCAAGGCCTTGCAATTGACTTTAAAGGACAGCCTTGGCTCGTCATAACCGCCCAATTCGTAAATCCCGGGAAAGGCGCGGCCTTCACAAGATCAAAACTCAGAAACCTCAAAACCGGACAGGTCGTAGAAAACACATTCAGATCCGGAGAAGCCGTGGAACTCATTGATATGACAAGAAACAAATGCCAATTTTCATACAAAGAAGGAACAGCCTACAATTTCATGGACAACGAAAGCTACGAACAATTTTCTCTGGAAGAGGATTCAATAGGCGATGCAAAGCAATATCTTCTTGAAGGAACCGAATGCTACGCGATGTACCTTGACGGAGTCCCGGTAAGTATACAAATCCCCCAAAAAATAGACTTCAAAGTGATAGAAGCTCCCCCCGGACTCAAAGGCGACACGGCAACGGGAGGTTCAAAAGATGTAAAAATAGAAACAGGCTCAATGATAAAAGTCCCCCTCTTCATAAAAGAAGGCGATGTGATAAAAGTAAACACGGACAGCGGAGAATACGTTAGCAAAGCGTGATCAAAAACGCTATTATGTGAACCATGCAGGATATAAAATTCATAATTGAAAATCCGGGACTGATTAAGCAAGGCGCCAAAAGAAAGGACGTCCATGTTGAAGTTGATAAAATCATAGAGCTCTACGAAAAGCGCAAAGAAAAACTACAAAAAGTGGAAAGTCTGCGCGCGGAACAAAACCGTGTTTCAAAAGAAATTTCAAAAAGCGAAGACAAGAAGCAGCTGCTTGAGGAAATGACCAAAGTAAAAGAAGAAATAAAAGCGCTTGAACCCGATATCGCGACCCTTGAAATTGAAATGGATAAACTTGTCTTGTTAATACCGAATCCTCCTTTGGATTCCGTTCCGGACGGCACGGAAGACGATAACGAAACGGTTAGAACTCACGGGGAAAAACCGGAATTTGATTTCGAGCCGAAAGACCATCTCGCATTGGGAAAAAATCTGGACATAATAGACATTGAAAGAGGGGTAAGAACCTCCGGAGCAAGATTTTATTATCTCAAAAACGAGGCGGTCCTTCTGGAATTCGCGTTGGTACAACACATTCTTCACAAACTGATCGCGAAAGGGTTTTCTCCAATAATCCCCCCGGTTCTTGTAAAAGAACAAGCTATGTTAGCAACAGGATTCTTCCCCGCGGAAAAAAACGAAATCTACCAAGCGGATGAAGACCTCTTCCTTGTAGGAACATCGGAAGTTCCGCTGACAATGCTCCATTACAAAGAAATTCTTGAAGAAAAAAATCTACCCCTAAGATACTGCGGATTTTCCACATGCTTCCGAAGAGAAGCCGG
>SLNK01000008.1 GCA_007133095.1 Candidatus Peregrinibacteria bacterium
ACAACTCCTTGACTACAGAGGGAACATGTGCTACTTTGCGCAACTGGGTCATTAAAAATATTTTTATGACGGAAAAAATATCCGATAATAACGAGACTGAGGACAAAATTGAAGAAGTTTTTGCCTGGATAGGCTTGACTAGGGAGAAAATATCCGAACGAGGAGACTTGAGATATACCGTGTTTTTAGCCTTTAAGGGTGAACAAGATCCCGGATTGATTGCGGCGGAAATTGATAGAGATGTTTTTTGCGTTATGTCAGGAAAGCATCAGGATATACGGTCTATTAGAACAGCGAATGTTTTTGAAAGAACGGGATTGTATATGGAATGGATAGCATGGAAAGTTTCCAGAGCACTTGAGGGGTGGAAGGAAGAGATGGGCAATGGTTTAAGCTCTATGGCTGAGCGAACCGTTTTGACTTCAGGCAGATCGGATAATCCGCGAGGAGAATCGGTTTCTTTTTCTGAAGAAATCTCTGCCGGAATTGAAGCGGCGATCGCTATGAGGAGAAGAGGAAAGCATAAAAATTGATAAAATTTTTATACTGTGGCATGGTGGACGGGATTTAACTTACAATTTTCGCGATGGATCCGATAGTTTTTTTGTACTTTTTGATTGCTTTGTTGGTTGCCTTGACTGTGCATGAGGCTTCGCACGCGTTGGTGGCATATTATTTAGGGGATCCCACGGCTAAAATGAACGGTAGATTAACCTTGAATCCGATTCGTCATTTAGATGCAGTGGGGAGTCTTGTTTTTCTTATTACAATGAGAATCGGTTGGGGAAAACCGGTTCCGATTAATCCTTCAAATTTTCGTCATCCGGTGAGAGATAGCGCTTTAACCGCTTTGGCGGGACCCGCTTCAAACTTTATTCTTGCTTTTGCGGTAGTTATGCCCATCAAGTATGTGGGGCCTCATATGCCTACGCCTTTGCTTGCTATCCTGTGGTCAATTTTTGATATAAGTATAATTTTAGGAGTTTTCAATCTTTTTCCCCTGCCTCCTCTGGACGGTTCAAAAATTTTAGGGCTTTTGGTTCCCCGAAGGCTTTATAATCGCTATGCTTGGTATCTTCGGGATAGCATGAAATATTTTGTTGCGATAATATTGATAGATGTTTTTATTCTGCCTTTTCTTTTCGGATTCTCTGTTTTCATCTATTTGATAGGGTTTTTGCACGGTAAGATAAGTATGTTGTTGCTTTTGGGCACATGATGTTGTGGTGTTTTTGAGAGTTGAGCACCTCTATGTTGTGGTGAAGGATTGTCTAAAATGGCTTGTGTAAGCCCTTTACTTTACTGTTTGTTTTATATACTATGTGGATGCTCTGCTCTGCATCGTCAGAGTCTTATCTACTCTCTCTATCAATTTAGCCGAGGGAGCCAGTGATTTCTTTCCGCCGTGGCGGGAGGAAGCCGGCACCCACCTTGAAATCCGGGGGGCTCAGTATCTAAGATTTCAACGGCAAGGCAGAGCTTAAAAATCTTCTCAAAGTTTACGTATTTGCCCTTTCGTAACCTGGAAAACTATGCTATAGTGTTATGATTTGTAATATTTGTCAACACTTGAAATGCGCCTTTTTGAAGGGATTAAAGGAGGGATGAAGGAGTTTCTGTTTAACAGAGGATGGCTGAGGAAGGAAGTTTCCTTTTATCAGGCTATAGCGATGATTGTTGGTACTACGATAGGGGCCGGAATCTTGGGCATGCCCTATGCAATATCAAAGGTGGGGCTTCTTTTCGGGGTTGTTATTATCGTTTCCGTGGGGTGTTTGGCTATCGGGATTAATTTGCTTGTGGGGGAGGTTTCCGCCAGGACAATGGGGAATTTGCAGCTTGTTGGTTTGACGAGGAAGTACTTGGGGAATAAGGCCGGATATTTTATGATGACAATTTTTTATATTCAGCTTTTTGTTATTCTTACCATTTATATAATCGGGATGGGGGAGATTGCGGCGGACTTTTTTATAGGATCTTCGTTTTTTTGGGGACTTATGCTTTGGACACTGGGGTCTTTCATTGTTTTTCGTGGTATAGAGGCAATCAAGAGCGTTGAGTTTGTTCTGACTATAACTATCATTTTTGTTGTTTTGATTCTTGCGGTCTTAGCTATGCCTCATATTGATCTGGAATTTGTGAAGTATTCCAATCCTGCAGCTTTCTTTGTTCCGTATGGGGTTGTTTTGTTTTCCTTCAGTGGAGTGGGAACGATTCCTGCCGCTTATCGTCTTCTTCATGGTAAAAATGAAGAGTTTAAGCTGGCAATAGTTTCATCTTCCTTGGTGGCTATGTTTGTGTATATTGTTTTTACCGCTCTGGTTATAGGAGTAACCGGATATAACACTACCGAGATAGCTACGTTGGGTCTTGGCGAGGCTGTTGGAAGGAATATGTTTTATATCGCGAATATTTTTGCATTTCTGGCCATAATGACCAGTTTTATTATGCTTGGTATGCAGCTAAGGGATTCAATGAACTGGGATTTTAACTTTCCGTATTATCGGGCTACCGCCATTACTTTGTGCGTTCCGTTAGTCATATTTTTGTTGGGGTTGAGACAGTTTGTTCTTGCAATCAATATTGTAGGAGGCATTTTTATGAGTACGCAAATGCTTATCCTTGTCATAGTTTATTGGAAAGCGAAACGAGAAGGGGCTTTGGACCCCGTGAGTTATAAATTACATCACGCCGTTCTGATATCGGTGATTACGTTATTTGTTTTTTCCTTAGGCGCGGTTTACAGCGTTTACGGGATTTTAGGGTAAACGTGTTCGCGATTCTATTTCTTCCAAATACGTTTTGTAAATTTCCAGAGGAAACGCGCCACTACTATGAGGATTAGTAGGTAGATGCCGAATTGAACAATGAAGAGCGCCAAAGTTATAAGCCCGAGGGAGAGGCCTTGTATGGTTTTGTTGAAGTCTTTAACCAGTTTTTTGGCGGATTCTTTCCAAGACTCTTTGATTTCTTTTCCATCGAAGAATTTGCTTTCCGTTACGTTGATGTAGAAGTATGTGTACTTGAGGCGATCCATTTGTCTTACTTCTTGCTGTGCGAGTCGGTTTAGTCGTTCGTTTATGTTTATGCTCTCCATTGTAAGGCGTTCCACGGTTTGAATTTTGCTGTCGATGATGCGGGCCAGCGCGTCTGCGTCGCGGGTTTCCGTTGCGAATCTGGAAATTTCATCGTAAGCGTTGAGAGCATCTTCCAAAGTTTCTTCTATCGCTTCTCTTTTCTTTTCTAAAACTTCTCTTTCATCCAGCAGATATTCTATTGTTCTTTGTATTGTGTAGGTTGTTTTGTTTAGGTCTTTAGGGTCCAAATCTTCAAGAACGGACAAAACTTCTTCCACATGAGAAACGTCTACTTTAATTGTGTAATAACAGCTTTTATCGGTTTCCGTTGTGCTTTCAAAAATTACGTAATTAAGGGGTTTTAGATTTGTTATAGTTTTGCAATCTTCTTCAAGTGTGCGGGTTTCGATATTGACGTTGTATTCCGTTATTTCGTAATCTTCCGCATCTTCGTCCACTGCTCCATCGGGTGGAGGCATCGGAGGGATTCCTATTTCTGCCGGCATTGCCGCGCCCATTCCCGGAGGGGCCATCGCGCGATCATACATTGCCATTTCCGGAGACGCGAATTCCATGGAATCTTTTGTTTGCATTCCGGGGAGGGTACCCAAGCTTCTTTCAACCGTATCAATAAGCGGTTTTGAAAGCGTTGCTAAAATTACCAAAGCAACCAGTGCCGCCAATACGCCGCCGCCTATCTTGAGTGCTTTAGAAAATTTTGAGGATTTAAATTTCTTCACGAGAAAATTATATGCTGATGAAAAGGTATATGCAAGCGATAAATTATGGAGCCACCGAGCGGGATTGAACCGCTGACCTCTCCCTTACCATGGGAACGCTCTACCAACTGAGCTACGGTGGCTTGAGGAACGCGTCGCTAATTTACAGCGGATTTCTTATGAATTCAATCTATTTGTACGAAAAACACGGATAGGTTGGAGAGCCCCTCTCAACTTTTGTGCGGCCAAGAGGATTTCTCCAAACTCTATCTGTTTCGATGGCATCTTAATACAAAGTTTGGGGCGTTGCAAGTTTTTTGAAAGCATTCTTTTTTTGGAACTCCAAAAAATGGCCAGCTTGTGCATTTTCCAAAAGGCACCGGCGGACGGCTTCCTCCAGCGGGAAGCCTGCCTTGACTTCGCAAAAAACGCCCCACATCTTTTTCATTTGAAAAAGTGTGGGGACCAAGCCGTTTTTTGCTCAGACATGCCTATTTGGAAAATGCACAAGCTAGCCACTTTTCAAAATCTCTTCTAAAAAGATGTTCTTTAGCGCTCTACTTCTTGACATCGGCGTAAAATCGTATAGTCTTGCTCCGAAATTTAATAAATTTTATGGCGAAAGGAAAAAGTCAATATTGCACATGGTACTGCTCCTCTTGTAATCGGGCGAACTACGTAACTTATTACGATAAAAGAAGGGACGCCGATATAACCAAAGAGTTAAGCAAATTCTGTCCTCAGTGTCGGAAGCACGAAGATCATAAGAGGAAGGATACGAAGAAGGGCAACTAGTTTGTGATTTTCTGGAGCAATGCTGTTTTGTTGCGGTTTTTGTGCGTGTTTGTTAATCTTCGATCGATGTAATTTTTAATTGTTTTTTATGAAGAATTTTAAGTTTTTCCCCGTGCTTGTTTTATGCGTATTTTCGTTGTTTGTGTTTGTTTCATGCGGATGGAGGTCTTTGAATAAAGAGGCTGTTATGGAATCGGTTTTTCCGGAGGATAGTATTTTGGTTTTTGTTTTGGATACTTCGAATGAAAATCAAATGGCGAATCTTCGCCGATTGGCGGGAATGTTCCCCGAATTGGATGAGGACTTGTCTATGCTTGAACCTTTAAAATTTTATCTCGAGCATACGGGCATTTTTGAGCATGAGGATGAAATTAAAGCTTTTTTTGCCGAACCTTTTCGTTTTGGAGTTGCTGTTAGAGGAGAGACTTTGGGCGGAGCCATGGAAGCGGATCGGACAAAAAATACCGCTTATGCCATGACGTCGGCGGATCGGCCTCCTTTAGATTTTTTTGTTGATGATTCCGAAGGTGAGGTAATGGAAATTTATAGTGAAGATTTCTGGATGGATGATGCGGATTTATGGATTAGTCCCCCCGATACCTCAGGATTGAGGGATCAGCCCTTTGGTACTGTGGCGCCCGGCTCTTCTTTTGAACTTGAGGAGGAGTTTTATTTTGCCGTTGAGTCCGAGGCGGCGCATGTATTGGAAAAGGCGCTTACGGAATTGATGAAAGAAAATCCCGAGCTTTTTTCCTTCGAGGAAAAACGGGGAGTGAAGTATTGGCATCACAACGAGGAGGAAGGCTCTATTGTTCGCTATGGGGATATCTTTTTCGTTTCAAATAAGAATAAAAGTGTTGAAGAGGCTATTGATAGACTGAACAAAGGGGAAAGTTTTTTTGTGGATGATAGCGGAATTGACAATTTGGCATATCTTTATGTGGGGGACTTGGAGGAATTTGGGTTAGTCGGACTTGGCCGAAATGTTGATTTATTGGGTGCCGCGTGGAGTTATTTTATTGTTGAAGCCGATGGGCTGAGAATTAAGGGGAAACAGGAGTTTACGGGAAATAAGAGTGAATTGGCCACGATGGGCTTGGATGTTGATCACGATTTTGGTTTGGCGAGAAAAATCGGAGGGGATGGCGTGTTCCTGTATAATGAAAATTTTAATTTGTTGTTTATTGTCGATACGATTTTGGACGCCTTTCCTTTTGATGTGGGGCTTGAAGTGCCTGCCGCTTTGGTAGGATTGGACATAGATTCTTTCAGAGCGCTTTTGGACTCTCCTTTCGCTTTTGTTGCATCGCATACGGGAGGGATTGTTCCCAATATCGCGTTTTATCTTGATGTCGGGGAGGATAAGGTTGATGACGCAAGGGCGGTTGTCGCTGTTTTGAGCGAATATTTGGAGGAAGTTCTGGTGGAATTTGAGGATGTAATGGTTCTTTACGGGCAAGAGTCTCCCGAAGATATTTTGCAAAAAGATCTTGTTCCGATGAAGGGAACGGTTTTGCATCGGTTGGTTTTCAATTTGAGCGATTATGATGACGATATGGTTTCTTCACTCGGGGATTTGGAACTTTATTATGGCGTTACTCATGACAACGTTCTCGTTACGGCTTTGCATGGCGATTTTGTTGATTATTACGGGAAGAATGTTGTTTCCGGCGATGCGATTTTTGAAAGGGTTTATAGTAATGTTTCAGCTATCGGAGGTTCAATGATGTATTTTGATTTTGATTTGTTCTCCGATGTTTTATCCGGATTTTTCAGCTTGGGTGGAGCTGATGATGTATATGATTCCATGGTCAAGCCTTTTCTTGCTCCGTTAAAGTTTGCGGTTAATGTTTCTTCTTTTGAAGCCGGATTTCTGTGGTCTGAGCTATTTGTTTTGATTGAAGAGATTGAAGAGGAAATTGAGGCTTTGGTTGATGGAGGTGGTGATTTAGGAGGTGTCGAAATTGACAGAGATGAGAAAGCTCGGATTTTGCGGTGAAAATTTGATTTATGGAGCTGATTCTATTAAATTGCATTTAGCTATTTGAAATGTAGGCCCATAGTGTCAATGGTAGCACGTCGGTCTCCAAAACCGAAAGTAGGGGTTCAAATCCTCTTGGGCCTGCCAAGAGGTGTTTAGCACGTCGGTCTCTATGTACGCTTTTTTCGGAATTTCCTTGATTTGGCAAATGACATTCACAAGCCATAAACAGTTAAATTTTTCCCGGGGAAATTTTCAAAAACTATGCACGTGCAGACTTTTTTTTACAGGTCGTGCATGATATAAGCTTCTTCGCTTTTGCGGAATCTCTTTCCACCAGGGCTTTTTTTGCGGCGTGAAGGCATAGAATCGCGCATTTTTCCCGCGCGGGGCTGATGGGGATGTTTAGCATTTTTTTAATGTCTTCGTCTGTGATTTTCTCTGCCGCTTTCGGCGTTTTCCCAATCAGTTTTTCCGTTAGCATGGAGGCGGAGGCTTGGCTTATCGCGCAGCCGTTTCCGCAGAATGTTGCTTTTGTTATTTTCTCTTTTCCCGTTTTTTTGTCTTTTTCGATTTTCAGATTTATGCGGATTTTGTCGCCGCAGAGCGGGTTGTCCTCTTTGGCGCAGGTTGTCGCGTCCGGGAGGGGGCCTTCGTTTCTCGGGTTTTTGTAGTAGTCCAGAATTATTTCCGTGTAGATGTCCATGGGCGGAGTTATTCAAATATCTTTATCGCTTTTTGCAGGGTTTTATCCATTTTATCTATGTCTTCGGGGGTATTATAGATGTGGAAGCTTATGCGAGCGGTTGCGGGGATGCCCAGTTTTTCCATGAGGGGTTGCGCGCAGTGATGGCCGGCGCGGATGCAAACATTGTCTTGACTGAGGATATCGGCGATGTCATGCGGGTGGATTCCCTTCACCGTAAAGGATATTACCGGGCCGTTTTTATCCGCGGGCGGGGTTAAAAGCGTGACCTCTTTGTGGGCGGAAAGTTTTTTCACCGCGTAGCTAAAGAGGGCTTTGTCATTTTGTTCTATTGTTTTGAATCCGACTTTTTGAAGATAATCCAATGCTATGCCAAAACCGATTACTCCCGCCACGTTGGGAGTTCCGGCTTCAAATTTTGCCGGGATGTCCGCGTAAACCGAATTGTATTGTGAAACGCTTTTTATCATATCGCCACCGAACATGAAGGGGGGAAGTTCTTTCAAAATTTCTTCTTTTCCATACAACACTCCAACTCCGGTCGGGCCCAGCATTTTGTGAGAGGACATTGTGAAAAAGTCACAATCCAAGGCCTTTACATCTGTTTTTTGATGTGTCGCGCTTTGTGCTCCGTCCACCAAAACTACTGCATTTTTTTTGTGAGCCGATTCAATAATTTCTTTCAAAGGCGTTTTTGTCCCGAGTACATTTGACATCGCGGTAATCGCTACGAGCTTTGTTTTCGGGCTGAGCAAAGCGTGATACGCGTCCATATCAAGTGTGTAATCGAATTTTATCGGGATGACTTTCAGGATCGCTTTTTTTCGTTTTACCACTTCCTGCCACGGGATAAGATTTGAATGATGTTCCAGCTCGCTCACGATGACTTCATCGCCTTCGTTGATGTATTTTTCTCCGAATGTGTAGGCCAGAAGGTTGATCGCCTCCGTTGTGTTTCGGGTAAAAATTATTTCATTCGCGCTGTGTGCGTTCAGGAAATTTTGTGTTTTTTGGCGCGCTTCTTCATATTGGGCGGTCGCTTTTTCCGATAGTGTGTAAATTCCGCGATGGATGTTGGCGTTTGATGTTTTGTAGTACTCCGAAATCGAGTCAATTACGATTTGCGGTTTTTGAGTTGTGGACGCGCTGTCCAGATAAACCAGTTCTTTACCGTCTTTTTTTGCGGCTTTTGAACTGAATATTGGGAAGTCTTTTTTTAAATTTTTTTGATCTTTCATTGTGTTTTAAATGAATTTTTGAGTTCTTGCGACAGCGTATTGCGGATTTCTTCATCCCGGATCTCTTTCAGGTCTGTTTCCATGAAACTTTGTATCAATATATTTTCCGCAATTTTTTTATTGAGTCCCCGCGTTGTCAGGTAGAAGAGAGCTTCTTTGTCCACTTTTCCCATGGTGGCTTCATGGCCCGCCGTTACATTGTTGTTTTCTATCTCCATGGAAGGCAGGCTTGTTACTTTCGCGTTTTCCGACAACATCAGACTGTGGTGTGAAAGGTGACTGTCCGTGAACTGCGCTTTCGATTGTATTTTTATACATCCCCGATAGTCAACCCGGGAATGATCAAACAGCGCTCCTCTAATTAGAAAATGTGCCTTTGTGTTTGGAGCGTTGTGGAAAGAAGTTGTTTTGAAAGGAAAATTTTCATTGTTTTTACCGTGGATTAAAGCCAGAAAAAGCACTTCGCTTTCCGGACATTCGCAGTGGAAGTTTAGTTCCGGAATTTCTTTCCATCCTTTCTCAAGAAATGCTATAAAAATCAATTTGCCGTTTTCTCGTATATGAATGTCGCTTTTTTGCAGGGTGTTTGTGAGAATTATTTTTTTTATATTTGCTTTAACTTCCAGCTTTTTGGGCGGTTTTTCTAGAAAGTACGGATGATTTGCGAGGTTCAATGTTTTCATTCTATTTCGAGTTCCAATAATCTGTTTAATTCCAAGGCGTAATCCATTGGAAGTTGTTTTATGATCGGGTTTGCGAACCCGTTTACTATCGATGAGACGGCTTCTTCTTTGCTTAAGCCTCGTGACATCAGATAAAAGAGTTGGCTTTCCTCTATTCTTGAAACTGTTGCCTCGTGAGCTACGGAGACTTCGTCTTCTTCTACCCGGATTAGCGGATATGTGTTTGATATGGACTTATTGTCTAGTAAAAGCGCGTTGCATGACACATGGCTTTTTGTTCCTTTGCACCCCTTATCCACTTTAAGCACTCCCCTGTAAGTGTTTTTCCCGCCGTCTTTGCTTATTGATTTCGAAACGATTTTTGAAGTGGTTTTTGGCGCCATGTGAAAAATTTTTGCGCCGGCGTCTTGGTGTTGACCTTTTCCGGCGAAAGCCAGGGACTGAATTTCTCCGCTTGCGCCCGTTTCTTTGAGGAATATCGCCGGGTATTTCATTGTCAATTTTGATCCCAAATTGCAATCCAGCCATGAAACATGCGCGTCTTTGTGTGCGTGG
Source organism: Candidatus Peregrinibacteria bacterium (assembly GCA_007133095.1). Classification (GTDB taxonomy): domain Bacteria; phylum Patescibacteriota; class Gracilibacteria; order UBA1369; family LOWO2-01-FULL-3; genus SLNK01. The sequence goes on from SLNK01000008.1 coordinate 9,755, forward strand.
GCGCGCTTTGTAACAAGGTTGTATATGTTTTTTGACCAGTTTTGTATTGTTGTGTATTGAATTTTTGCCCCTTTCTTTGCGATTATTTCCACTACCGCCGCGTGCAGGGATTCTGTGGGGCATGAATAAGCCGTGCATCCCTCCATGTAGTGAACTTGCGCGCCCTCATCGGCTATTATCAGAGTTCTTTCGAATTGCCCCATTTTCTGCGTATTTATTCTGAAATACGCCTGTAATGGAAGGTCAACTTTTGTATTTTTGGGGATATAAACGAAGGATCCTCCCGACCAGGCTGCTGAATTAAGCGCGGCGAATTTGTTATCGTTTAGGGGAACAACTGTTCCGAAGTGTTTTTTGAAGATTTCCGGATATTTTTGAAGTGCCGATTCCGTTGATTCAAAAATCACTCCTTTTTCAGCGAGTTCTTTTTGGAGAGAATGATAAATCACTTCGGATTCGAATTGCGCTCCCGTCCCTCCGAAAGAATCTTTTTCCGCTTCCCAGCTTGTTTTTATTTTGTCTTTCGGTTTTACGTAATAGCAAAGATCCTTAAAGTCAATTTCGCTTAAATCATCTCCCCACTTTGGCAGAGGCGTTTTGCTGAAGACTTCGAAGGCTTCCAGTCTGTATTTGAGCATCCATTCGGGTTCGTTTTTTCTTCTCGAAATGTCTTCCACAAGCTGCTTTGTGAGACCCTTTGGACTTCCGAGTTCCATGCAAATCGATTTTATTTGATAAAGTTTTTGTAGCCCTCTTTTTCAAGTTTTTCCGCAAGTTTTACGCCTCCTGATTTTATTATTCTCCCCTCTGACATAATGTGAACGAAATGCGGGGAGATGTGGTTCAATATTCTTTGATAATGTGTGACCAGAATTATTGCCGGAGAATTTTCTTTAAAAAACCTGTTGATCTCTTTTGCCACGGTTTTTAACGCGTCGATGTCTAATCCGGAATCTATTTCATCCAGAATTATCAGTTTTGGTTTCAAGATCGACATCTGCAAAATTTCAGCGCGTTTTTTTTCGCCTCCGGAAGATCCTTCATTCAATGAATGATCCAGAAACGAAGGCTTTATTTTTAGATTTTTTGCGACCGTCTCAACTTCTTTGAAGAATTTTACGGGATTTGTAGACTCCTTTGTTCGCGTGTTTTTAGAAATTCTCAAAAAACTTCCAAGTGTTACTCCCGGAACTTCCACCGGATTTTGGAATCCTAGAAAAATTCCAAGTTTTGCCCTTTTGTCCGGCGATATTTTTAGTAAATCTTCCCCGTTGAATTTTGCAGAGCCTCCGGTTACTTCATATCTTGGATGCCCCATCAGGGTTTTGCACAGAGTGCTTTTTCCGGAACCGTTGGGCCCCATTATCGCGTGTATTTCTCCGGATTTGACAGAAAGGTCTATCCCTTTGAGTATGGACTGTTTTTCTTTTGTTGTGCGAGCCTGAAGGTTTGATATTTTTAGCATCGATTTTTTATTTATCCGGGGGGACATTGTAGTAATTGAAAAGATATTGCGCGACTTGGCTGAAAATAGGTGCCGCTGTTTCCGATCCCCATACGCTTGATCTTGGATGATCAAGTTTTACCACTATTACGAATTTGGGTTCGTTTGCCGGGCCGAATCCCGCGATACTGGCAAGAGTTGTTCCCTCCCCTGTCAGAGCTCTTCCGTGTCTGTATGTTTGAGTTGTTCCGGTTTTTCCCGCCAGAATATGAGTGTCCAGACGCGCTTTGTAAGCCATATCCACTTCCATTGTTTGTATCAGCATTGCTTTAATTTTTGATGCGGTATCTTCTGAAATCACTCTTCTTATTTGTCTTGGATCTGTTTTTGTTATGGTTTTATTCCCGTGTCTTACTTCATCAACTATGTAGGGTTGCATCAAAACTCCTCCGTTGGCTATTGCGCTGTAAGCGTTGGCGATTTGTATTGTTGTTGTTGTTATACCTTGGCCGAACGATGCGGTTGCCAGCATTGATTCGGTCCATTTGTCAAAATGTTGTATTTGCCCCGCCGATTCTCCATCCAGCTCTATATCGGTTCTGTCCAGGAACCCGAATTTTTTCATATAGCTGTAGAAAAGAGGTGCTCCCATTTTTTTTGCGATGAAAGTCATCCCCGTGTTTAGAGATTCCGCAAGGACCGTTTGCATATTTATTAGACCGAAATATCTGTTTAGTGCGTTTCTTATGTGGAAATCATGTTTTTGTGTGTACACGTTGAAGTCTACTCCTATCGGGCCGGTATCGTTATACGTTGTTTGGGGGGTTATGCTGCCATCGTCTATGGCGGCTGCCATTGCGATTGTTTTGAATACGGATCCCGGTTCATACGGCCACGAGATTATTTTGTTGTGATAGACTTCCGGGCCGAAATAGTTTTCATATCTGAAATAGCGAGCTGTCCCATTGCTATCCACTTCTTTAAAAACCATGTATTTGTCTTCCGCGATGGTGTCGTGGTGGTAATAGTAAATTCCTTCGTTCGGTGTGGATTCAAGCTTATCTATTTCTGCGCGTGTCAGCCTTATTTCTCTTTTTTTGAAAACATCTCCGTATTTGTTCGGATCAAAACTTGGATAATGGGCCATCGCTATTATTGCTCCGGTTTGAGGGTTCATCACAAGAATTTGTCCACTGTCCGCCCTGTGTTCTTTAACTCCGTTTTCCAGAATTCTTTCAACATTCAGCTGAATAGATCTGTCTATCGTCAAAACTACATCGTCTCCGTTTATCGCCGATTCCAATTTGCTTTCTCCAACTGTGATCTGTCTTCCCACTGAATCTCTTTTTGTCTGGAGCTTCCCGGGGGTTCCGCTGAGTCTCGTATTAAATGTTCTTTCAATCCCATATTGCCCGACACCCTCCCGATTCACATACCCGATGATATTTGCCGCAAGGCTTTCTTCCGGATAAAACCTGAAGTTTTCTTCCGTCATCCCAAGGCCTCTCAACATTTTTTCAGGATCGTCCCTCATCAGTCCTCTTATTTTGTCCGAAATATCCGGGTCCAGCCTTCTTCTTAAAACCACGTATCTGTTTATTCCCTTGAGGGAGGTTTCCAATTGAGATTCCGGGACTTGTATTATTGGGGAGAGTTGAGAAGCTGTGCTTGAAGAGTTTGTTATTTGGGGAGGATGCGCGTAGATGTATGAATCGACTACTTCTATCCCCGTTAGATTTAAAGATTTTACCGCGGCTATCATTTCTTCCGAGGTGTCTGTTTTTATTAAAGTTCGAGGGCGCTGTCTTTGCCCGATTTTTGTTTCAAGGTCTTTTCTGAAATTTACCTCGAGCTCCTCATCGTTCAGAGGGCGCAGAAGGTCTTTTATTTCTTCTTGCGAAAGCTCCGGAGCCAGGTTTCTTGCCAGAGTGTTTCTTCTTTCTTCGTCTGCGGCTCTTTCTTCTTCCAGATTGAAAATGAGGGGCGCGATTTTTGCCGCCACGTATCCGGGATCTTTTATCATTGTCGGGTCCGCGAATAACAGGTTGAGAGTTGTGTTTGTCGCTATCGGGAATTCTTCTCCCGAGTGATAGTCTTTTATCAGAATTTCTCCCCTTTGTGCCGGAAGTTCCGTGAATCCGTGTTGAGAAGCTTGCGCTATCCTTGAGTAATAGTCATGTGAGAGAACTTGCAGCTGAAATAATTTCGCGATTATGATGAAGGCTATCAGGCCGCTTCCAATAATGAATATCGTGGTTTTATCGAAGGCACTTTTTGTTCCTTTGTTTCGCGTAGACCTCATGGTTTTAGGATATTTGATTTTTAGCGGGCGTCAACAGGCAGTTTATGATACAATACTTTTCGTATGTTTAGGAAGACTACTTTACAAAATGGCTTGCGAGTCGTTACGGAAAAGCTGGAGGGAACTAAGGCGGTTACCGTTTTGGTTCTTGTGGGAGCGGGAAGTCGATATGAAAATCGAAAATTGCGAGGCATTTCTCATTTTTTGGAACACATGTTTTTTAAAGGGGGGGATCGTTTCAAAAACACCAAAGAGGTTTCCGAGGCGATAGATAGTATTGGCGGAGAGTTTAATGCTTTTACGGGAAAGGAGTATGCCGGTTATTATGTGAAAGTAGCTTGCGCGAACGCGGAGGTAGCCTGCGATGTTTTGGGGGATATGTTGTTGAATGCGCGCTTTGAAGAAAAGGAAATTGAAAAAGAGAGGGGTGTTATTTTGGAGGAATATAACATGTATCAGGATACTCCGATGTATCAGATAGGTTGGAATTTTGAATCTCTTGTTTTCGGGGATCAGCCGTTGGGGTGGGATCAAATAGGGACGAAGGAGTTGATAAGAACCGTTCAGCATGAAGATTTTGTTAAGCATAAGGAAGGGCTTTATACACCGGACAATACGGTTGTTGCCGTTGTTGGGAACATAGATCACAATGACGCTGTTGACCTTGTTTCGAAATATTTTGGGGAGTTGGGGGGAAGAAAGGTTTTTGATTTCGAGCCTTTGAAGGATATGAACGGAGGCAGAGTTTCTTTGAAGGAGAAAAAAACCGAGCAGGCGCATATCGCTTTGGGATTTCCTTCTTATCCGGAAGGGCATGAAGATCACTGGACGTTGAAGATATTGGCGGCGATTTTAGGGGGGAACATGAGTTCCAGAATGTTTCTTGGGGTGCGCGAAGCGAAGGGATTGACTTACTACATTCACACTTCAACGGATAATTACAGTGATGGCGGCGCGATAGTCACGAATGCGGGAGTTGATTTGAAACGAATTGAAATCGCGATTGAGGCGATTATAAAAGAATATGAGGGGGTTTTAAGTGAGGAAATTTCTTCCGTTGAGTTGAAAAAAGCGAAAGAGTTTTTGAAGGGGAAAATGACGTTGAGACTGGAAGACTCCGAGGAATATGCCCATCTACTTGCCAAGTACGAGTTGCTGCGCGGTGGGAGCAAAAACCCCGACGAAATTATTAAACTGGTGGATTCTGTGGGCGTTTCCGATGTCCACCGGGTTGCAAAAGATTTGTTTGTTGAGCAAAACATTAAGTTGGCGATTATAGGGCCGTATAAGGATGAAAAAAAGCTGGAGGAATTGTTAAAGTTCTAGGAGTGGCGAGTGGCAATGGGGTGTACTTGAAAAACTCTGCTTTTTAAGGTATAATTGTTGGAAATACAAATATCAAAATAAAAAAGCCTTTCCATATGCCCGATGTGAAAGACAAAAAAATGTTTGGTTCGGCCCCTAATAGAGATAACGCGTTTAAAGGCTTTGTTTCCGCCTTTTTGTCTTTTCTTCTGGTCATGCAGAGTACGGTCGGGGTTTTTGCGGTTGTCATGCCGTCACAGATTGCTTATGCGGAGGAAGTTGTTGAAGAGGAGGTTGTTGAAGAGGAGGTTGTTGAAGAGGAAGTTGTTGAAGAGGAAGTTGTTGAAGAGGCGCTTACTGAAGAGGAAGCTCTTGGAGAAGAAATGATTTTACAAGAGCCCGAAACTTATTTCACTTTTGCAATTGAAACCACCATAAGTCCGGAGACTTTTGAGTTTCAGGTTGACGAGGCTGTTGACCTGGAAATACATTGGGGCGACGGTGGTGATTTTGATCCCGCTGATGACGGATCTCATTTGAGATCTTACGAATACGCGACAGAGGGAGTTTACGAAATAATGGTTAGAGGTGAGGCTTCAAGAATATCCTTCCATGAAGGAACTCCGCATCTGTTGAAAGATATTTTGACTCCCCTTTCAGATAGTGTTACGGGAATAAACAGTGCGGAAAACATGTTCTACGACGCCACTAACATAGAGGCATTTACCGCAGGTGACTTTTTTGACGATGTTTCTGAGAACGTCACGAATATGCAAAATATGTTCCGTGATGCAATATCTTTCAATCAGGATATAAGCGGGTGGAACGTTTCTAGTGTTACAAACATGAGCCATATGTTCCACGGCGCGACCGCTTTCAATCAGGATGTCGGTGGATGGAACGTTTCTTTCGTTACGGACATGGAGAACATGTTTGACGGCGCCGCTCTTTCAACTTCAAATTATGACAGCCTGCTTATTGGATGGGCGCAGTTGCTTCTGCAATCGGATGTTGTGTTTAGCGCCGGAACTTCAAAATACAGCTTAGGAGATCCCGCCGATGCGAAACAACACATTATAACCGAATATACTTGGACTATAACCGATGGCGGAGATACCGGTTTTAATGTTGATGTCACTCTCCCGGCTACTTATGACGATTATGAGGATCATGATGTGTGGGTGGGCGAAAATCAAACAATTACTTTGATTGAAGAATGTGGCGTTTCCGGATGCGAATGGACAAGATATTGTGTAGGCGAAGGCTGTGATCCTGAGAGCGAAGAAGACGGGAAAGATTATATCGACCCCGTTGATTTTACCGAAGAAGGAATCTTCCACTTCAGATACGCATCAAAAGATAATGAGGGGAATCTGCAATCGATACAAGAAGTCATCGTAAAAATTGATAAAACCGTTCCCCTCGTAGAAATAGCGGGTGAAGAAAATATAAATACAAATAGATTGCATGAATTCACATCGAATACATTTGACGAATTATCGGGTATATCTTCTTGGTTGTGGACAAAAATATCAGGCCCGGGAACGATAGAATTCGGTACCCCCGATAAAAATTCAACAACACTTCTAGCCGATGCGGAAGGAGAGTATGTGGTACGACTTACGGTGGAAGATAATGCGGGTAATGAAAATTTTGACGAAATAACTTTATTTGCGGAAGAAGATCCATTATCGGATGAGGATTCTTTAAATCCTCCGACGGACCTCGGCCCGGAGAACTATGTGGACGGTTCTTCAAACACAAATGTAACTCCCACTTTGGAGTTTACTCAATCGGGGATGGAGGAGGAAGATTTGGTAAGGTATGTGATACA
>SLNK01000039.1 GCA_007133095.1 Candidatus Peregrinibacteria bacterium
AATATAGAAAAGATATGGATGTTTTTTCCAAAATGGCATAAGTGCGTGTAGCCACAAATGAAAGATGGGGATTGCCGTTGTTATTCCCGCGAAGAGTGTATAAAGTTCCTGTTTAGGCATGCGCTAATCGCTATGTTATTGATTTGATTTTAGTTTAAGGGGAGGGAGTTGGCAAGCGGGGGAGGTTTTACTTTTTTCGTTTTTCTTTCCGCTTGTTTTGTTTCCAAAGATTTATTGCTTCTTCCGAGGTGGCCGCGGATTTGTCTCCGAAGACCCATGTGTGGCGGGATCGGATTTTTTTATCTATGTTGGTGATAACGTCGTCTATTGTGAAGTAGTCGTGCTCTTTTGCAATTTGTGTAATCATTATGATTTGGAAAAGGACATCGCCAAGTTCTTCTTTTAGATTTTCGTGATCTCCGTTTTCTATCGCGACGCGTACTTCACGGGCTTCTTCCTCAACACATTCCAACATGCTCGCGATGGTCTGTTCTCTGTCCCACGGACATCCGTCTTCGGCGCGAAGACGTTCCGCCAAATAACATAGTTTTTTAAAGGTTGGTTTTTCGGCATCTCGTTTTTTTGGTGGCATAATGTAGGGGTTATGTATCGATTTCCACAATCTTACTTTTTGTGGTGTGTCCCGCTTTTATCCAAATGTTTGATTGGGGGACTTTGAAGTGTTTTGATAAAATTTTTATTACCGCTTGATTTGCTTTTCCTTGAACCGGACGTTCTTTTACGGAAATTTTATATTCGTTTTCCTCAAGTTTTTGCACCTCGTTTTCACGGGCGCCGGTTTTTACGTTTATAAAAATTTTCATTTGTGAGGGATCATATTTTTCTTGGATCGTATGCCCAGTGGAGGACAGCTTGTCTTTGTTTTCTTCTGCAGGAGAGGTCGCCGGGGACGCAATTCTTTTTTATTGCTCCGATGTGGCGGGTTATCGCTTTCCATCTTTTTATTTGTCTTTCGTCTTCTTCCGGGATTCTTCTGCCCATGTAATATCTGCAATACCATTGGAACCATCCTCTGGGATCAGCCGGATGAATCCATCCTTTTTGTTGCCAGACTTTTAGCGGGAGTGACGCGTCAATTCCGAAGAAGTTTAGCGACGGGTCTCTTCTCTTCGGGGAAAGTTTTGCGTTTTTGAACCAAGAGGAGGGGAATTCTTTTTTGCAGTCTGTCATGTATTTTCCGCCGAATATTCCAAGCTCCAGCATTTCTTTCGGGGTTAATTCCGGTTTGAAATCCGGATGGAAGTTTTTGCCTACGGGTTTCGTCAGGTAATAGACGGCTTTTTGCATTTTGTCGTTGATGATGATTTTTTTGTGCATGTTTTAAAGTGAGTGTCGTTTTTAATATATCATTTCATAAAACCTTCTCGGTCTTTAAGGTGTTGACAAACTGGGCGGATTGTGTAGAATTGCAAACCGTTTGTAAATTTTTTTTATGACTTCGGAAAAACCAGGAAATCAGGACGAATTAACGAAAGATGAATTGTTTGAATTTATCTTTATGATTGGAAGGGATCAGGAGATTCAGCCGATTAAGCCTGTTATCTCTACCGATGCCAGAGATGTTTTCGCGAGAGTTGTTTCTTTTGATCGTGAGCCGGATCCGTATGATTCTCTTTTTTTGCAAATTCGTTTGGGGGAGACGTTATTGCTTATTCAAAAGGTTTTAGATTCTGCGGGGGTTAAGAAAAATCTGTGTTCTCATGAAAAAATCACTCCCGAGCAGGCTGAAGCGATATCTAATGAATTGAGGGAAGCGGTTGGGAGAGTTGTTTCCGCTGAAGATGAGCCCGCTTTTGATGATGTTTCTTTTTTGCAGTCCAGAATGGGGGAGGTCTTGTTGCTTACGCAAAATATTTTTTCTTCTTTGGGACTGCGTGAAAAAATTTATTTTCAGGAGGAGGTCGCTGCGAGGACCGGTGTCTTGGGGAAGATTGCTCCGGAGATTAGTGCGTTGAGGGATATTGTGTCTGACGGAATTGATACCGTCTTTTATGAAAAGAGCTCTGAGCTGGAGGCTTTTATGAAAGTTTTGAAGGAACGATATGAAACAAATGAACACAATATTCCTTGTCATTCGGAGGCCGATTGGAGTGAAATTGATTTCATGTTGAATCAAAATCCCGCTAAGCTTGAGGCGCTGAAAAGGATGGACGATTCCGGTGGAGAGCCCGATGTTATAAGAATAGATGAAGGTACTTTTGTTTTTGCCGATTTGTCCGCGTCCGCTCCTAACGGGCGTAGAAAGGTCAATTATGAACAAGCCGTTTCATTGTCTTCTCAGTTTGGCGGAGGATGTAAACTTATGGCCCCCGATGATTATTTGATGATATGGGAGCAGTTGAGGATAAAAATGGATAAATATCCTGATTGGACCTGGTTGGATTCTTCCGATGCAACTCCTGTAATCGGAACCGAAAATGCTCTTTACGGATATCAAAATAAGTACGGCAATAAGATTGAAACTTCCGTCGGATGGCAGTCCGCCGATACGCGCATTTTCAGCGGATCTTTTAGATGTATTTTATATATTTAACTTTGAATTATATGAAATTGGACAAAAAAAAGTTTATTAGTTCCGACCTTCCCGAAAGTGAAGTTAAGGATATTTTCCGTGAAGTTTCAGCTCGTAATTTAGGTGAAGAAACAGAACTTAATGAATTTGCCACTAGGGACAATGAAGCTGTTAGGCAGGTTCCGGACGGAGAGAGGAGCAGCGGGGTTTTTTATGAAAGAAGACCTTTTGATATTGATTCAAGTAGGGTTCTTTTTTCTTCAGCGTTTGAACGACTTTCTGGTAAAACGCAGTGTATTACTTCTCCCGGAAGAGATCATATTACAAATAGAATGGTCCATTCTTTGCGTGTTGCCGAAATCTCCGCATCCATAGCTCGATGTCTGGGAGCAAATGAGGATCTGGCAAGAGCAATAGGACTTTCTCATGATATTGGACATGCTCCGCTTGGTCATTTGGGAGAGATGTTTATTTCCGAGGCCGTTTATCAGGCAGGAAAGGATGTTTTTAGAGATATAGGCATTTTTAGACATAATATTCAAGGTGTGAATGTTGTTGATAGGGTGGCAAATAGAAGCGGGTTTTCTAAAGGATCCGGTATGAATCTTACTGATCAAGTTCGACATGGTATTCTTACACATGATGGAGAGACCGATTTCAGGAAAGTTTCGCCTGATAGATCCATCACGCCGGAAACATTGGGAGAGGATGTAGAAAGGTATATAAACGAGGTTATAAAAAAATCGGGTGATTTTGTTTCTTCTTTTGAGTTTTCTTCGGCTGATTCCGTCAGTCAATTTATTTCCAGGGTTAATTCTTCAATTAAGAAGGTTAAGGTTGCTCCGGCTACAATAGAGGCTTGCATAGTTCTTTTGGTTGATACTTTGCATTATGCGCCTGAGGATTTTGAAGATATGGTTAGGCTTGGAGTTGCGAAAAGATCTGATTTGCCTTTGGAAGTTGCAGAAAGATTGGGCACGAGTAGCGGGGATATGATGAATTCTTTAATTATGGATCTTTTGATTCATAGTTATGGAAAGGACACTATTACTTATAGCGATGAGGTTTCTTCTATATTGATTGATTTTAAAAAGAAATTTCTTTATCCCAAATATGCGATTGTTAACTCTTGGGTTGATTCTGATGCTCATGATCCTCGAATGTTGGGGTCCAGAGGAAAAATTTTTAAAAGAACCAAGTATTTATTTGATAAATTTTTGAGAGCCTTGAAAGATTCAAGTTCTTACCCCAATTCGCCGATTGTTAAGGATTATATGGATGGACGCGATTTGTATAACTATCTAAACAAACTTAGAGAAAGGCACGGAGAAAGTGCTGTTGTACAGATTGTGGTTGATTATATTGCCGGATTTACAGACAGGTATTTCTTTAAAGAGTCCGATAAGATGTTTGAGTAGGTTTGTATATAAAAAAAGACCGGCTGTTAAAGCCGGTCTTTTTTTGTTGTATCTATTTTTAGACGTCCTCCCTAATTACAGATCCGTCCATGTTTGTGCGGAATGTTCTTGTTTCTTCGCCAACTTCCAATACCATTTCATATCCGGGGACTAGTGCCTGTGTGCACATTTCATCTTCTTCCGGAAGGCCAAGACATCCATCAGGCCATTCGCGTTCTGTTAAGGACACCATTTGAAAATCTTCTTCTTCTTCCATTACAATGTCCATTACCGCAGCCACAGCTAAATTATGTTCTTCGTCTTTTTGATATTCAGAAACGCTATCAACTTTCCATTCACCGTCTTCCATAACAAGGCTCAGTTTTCTTAGAACTCGTCCGCTTTCATAGTTTAGTCCTGTGAAGAATTCCGCCGTATCCGGTCCGGTTATTTGTAAATCTTCAACGCTTACTCCCTGTTCAGGAATATCTTGTACTCCTATGAATAGGGGAATATCCGCTACAAAAGTTTCAAGTGAAACTTCTTCTTTTGCTGTGGTTGAAAGAGCCGCGTACATTCTTTCGATAGCTTCTTCGTCAGATTCAGGAGGAGCTACCAATAAAAAGTCCTGCATAAATCCGAATCCGACCAATTCCGCTTCTTCGTGCATTGCACTGTCGTCT